>DVHR01000028.1 GCA_018711925.1 Candidatus Coprenecus pullicola | reverse complement strand
GATCTGGCGGTCGAAGCGGCCGGCCCTCATGAGGGCCTTGTCGAGGATGTCGGCGCGGTTGGTGGCGGCGAGGATGATGACTCCGGAGTTGGTCCCGAAGCCGTCCATCTCCGTGAGCAGCTGGTTGAGGGTGTTCTCCCTTTCGTCATTGGATGAGAATCCTACGTTTTTGCTCCTTGCCCGTCCTACGGCGTCTATTTCGTCTATGAAGACTATGCAGGGTGCCTTTTCCTTGGCCTGACGGAAGAGGTCGCGCACGCGTGAGGCTCCCACACCGACGAACATCTCCACGAAGTCGGAGCCGCTGATGGAGAAGAAAGGCACGTTGGCCTCACCGGCAACAGCCTTGGCCAGCAGGGTCTTTCCTGTACCCGGAGGGCCTACCAGCAGAGCTCCTTTGGGTATCTTTCCGCCCAGGGCGGTGTATTTCTGGGGATTCTTCAGGAAGTCCACTATCTCCATCACCTCCACCTTGGCTTCCTCCAGACCTGCGACATCCTTGAAAGTAACCTTCACATTGTTCTCTTTTTCATAGAGCTTGGCCTGGGACTTGCCGACGTTGAAGATGCCGCCTCCCGGGCCTCCGCCCATGTTCTTCTGCATGGGACGGAACATGATGAACCACAGCAGTCCGAAGAGCAGCAGGGGGAAGATGATCCAGTCGAATATCTGGCCGAAGTAGTTGTTGCGCTCCTCGGTTGAGATGGTAAAACGTTGGTCTGGCGGAAGCTGCATCCTGGCCTCCTCAAAGCTCTCCTCCGCGTTGAAATTGGATGATACTATGAAGTAAAAGTGAGGACCGGCCGCCGGAGTCCTGCCGCCGAAGTACTTGTTGACGTATTTGGGCAGAGAGTCTTTCTTGATGTAGACTTCAGCCCGGTATTCATTAGTCACGTATGTTATGCGCTCCACGTCCCCGTCCGGAATCATGCTCTCCTTGACAGTCAGCCATTCGGTCTTGACCGGATCTGAGCCGGAGTAGCTCCGCACTATCCAGATCATGGCGAAGCCGAATATGGCGTAAAGTACCCACATCAGACCACGCATGGACTTGGGAGACTGGGACGGCCTTTTACCTGGGCCGGTTCCGGGGGATCCCGGATTGTTCCTGTTCTGCTGAGTGCTCATATAATCCTTATTGTTCGTCATCATTGTAGTCTTTTCTTGCTGCGTCTGCCCAGAGGTCTTCCAGACGGTAAAAATTCCTGTATTCGGTCTGGAATATGTGGACCACAACATTCAGATAGTCCAGGATGACCCAGAATCCGTTCTCCTTGCCCTGAGCCCGGACTACCTTGCGTCCGCATTTCTCAATCATTCTCTCCTCTATATTGTCCGCGATGGCAGCAACCTGAGTGGTGGAGTCAGCGTTGCATATTACAAACCAGTCTGTTATTGCAGTTCCAATCTTCTTCAGATCGAGGGCGCATACATTTTTCCCCTTTTTTTCGAGCATAGCCGAGGCTATGGTGTCTACTTCTATCATAAATAAATATAAATTTGCTGTGCAAATATACTTATAAAAATTATGCCATGAATATCCATTGGTTAAAGATGACAGACTCTACGAATCTGGATGCCTGGAGAAACAAGGATACGGCGGAGGACATGACGGTGTGGTGTGCGGAGTATCAGACGGCGGGGAGGGGGCAGAGGGGCAACCGGTGGGAGAGCCGTCAGGGAGAGAACCTTATGTTCTCGATACTTTTCAGACCCAGGGATTTGAAGGCGGCCGGCCAGTTCGTAATCTCGCAGATATGTTCCGTGGGAATAGTCCGTTATCTGTCGGATCTGGGACTGGATGCACGTATCAAATGGCCAAATGATATTTATATCGGTGACCGTAAGATATGTGGAATGCTGATAGAGAATACCTTGAAGGGTGACACTCTGGCAGTCAGCATCGCCGGCATAGGCCTCAATGTCAATCAGAGGGTATTTCCTCCTGAGCTGCCTAATCCGACTTCGGTGCTCCTGTCTCTGGAAGATGCCGGCACTTGCAGGGCCGGAATGTCCGACTTTAGTCTTAAGGACGAACTGCCCGGGTTGCTGGGGCGTATATTCGGACTGTACGGGCAACTCGACGGTAACGGTCTCGTCCCTGGGCTGGAGGAGGAATACGTGAGCATGCTGTACCGCAAGGACGTGAAAGCGGAGTTTGAGGAGACAGAACTCATTACGGGTGGCGGGATTCGCAGGTTCCAGGGCCGTATATTGGGGGTGGAGAAAGATACTGCCCGTCTCCTGGTTAAGAAGGAGGACGGGCAGGTGGCTAAGTATTATTTTAAGGAAATAAGATTCGTGCTATAGGGACTTGAACAGCTCCACCGTGGCGACCGGATCTTCAGATGCGAAGACGGCATTGCCGGTGACCACTACATCCGCACCCGCATCGCGCAGGGCAGCTGCATTTGTCAGATTGACTCCTCCGTCTATCTCTATCAGAGCATGCGAGCCTACACGCAGAAGCATCTCCCTGGTCTCGGATATTTTCCTATAGGTGCTCTCGATGAAGGACTGGCCTCCGAAGCCGGGATTGACCGACATCAGCACTATCATGTCGCAGTATTCCGCTATGTATTCCAGACTGGAGACGGGTGTATGGGGATTGAGCACCACACCGGCCTTCATACCGTTGGCACGGATGTTCTGCAGGCTGCGGTGCAGGTGTGTGCAGGCCTCGTAGTGTACGGTGACGTACTCGGGCTCTGCGTCGCGCAGTACTCCGATATAACGGTCCGGATCCACTATCATCAAGTGTACGTCCAGAGGTTTCGCGGCTCTTTTCGCTATGTTGCGGATAACCGGAAAACCGAAGGATATGTTGGGTACGAATACTCCGTCCATCACATCCAGGTGGATGTAGTCGCACTGGGAGGAGTTGAGCATGTCAATGGTCTCGCCCAGACGGGTGAAGTCCGAGGTGAGTATCGAAGGGGCTATCTTGAGGTGGCGTTTCTCAGTCATGGTGCATTCTATTTACATTCCTTGATCACATCCTCAAGCAGCAGGACGAACTTGTCCAGGCTGGCCAGGTCGAGTCTTTCGCCGGGAGCGTGTACTCCGCGGAGGGTGGGACCGAACGAGATCATGTCCAGATGGGGGTATTTGTCCAGGAAGAGTCCGCACTCAAGTCCGGCGTGAATGGCCCGCACTACGGGGTCGTTGCCGAAGAGTTTTTTGTATGAGCTCTTGCAGACTTCCAGGATGTGGGATTTCAGACTGGGTTTCCAGCCGGGATACTCGGACTCGTGGGTGACTTCGGCTCCGGCAACCTTGAAGGCGGCCTCTATGCGCATGGCGGCGTTGCGGCGGGCGGAGTTGGTCGAACTGCGCTGGCTGGTGCCAATGCGGATTACATTGTCCTCCTGCATCTTGACTGACGCCAGGTTAGAGGATGTCTCCACCAGCCCCTTGACCTCCGCGCTCATGGCCATGACTCCGTGAGGTACTGCATGCAGGGCGCAGATGAGGTTGAATGCGGTCTTGTCGTCCACTGCCGTAGCCGGTATTTCCAGATTCTCCTCCCATACGGCAGCGATGTCCGGATCCGTAATCGCATACTCGTCGCGCAGTTCGGCGAGGGTCTCGTCAAGTATGCCTTTTACCTTGGCTGTATCCGAAGGATTGACGGCTATTACCGCAGAAGCCTCGCGGGCTATGGCGTTGCGCTTGTTTCCGCCGTCTATGTGGCAGAGTGTCGCTGATGTCTCGTTCCATATACGGTAGAGCAGTCTCGCCAGGGACTGTACGGCGTTGGAACGGCCCTTGTCGATGTCGTCTCCGCTGTGTCCTCCCACACCGCCGCAGAATCCTGCCTTGACGCAGACCTTGCCGACCGGGACGGGAACAGGAGTGTAACGGAACCTTGCGGTGGTGTCAATACCTCCGGCGCACCCGATGAAGAGCTCGCCCTCGTCCTCGGAGTCGAGGTTGAGCAGTATGCTGCCGGTGAGAAAGTCGCCTTTAAGAGCGAATGCTCCGTCCAGCCCCGTTTCTTCCGAAGTGGTGAAAAGGCACTCTATCTTGCCGTGTGGCAGCTCTTTGTCTTCAAGGACCGCCAGCTGGGCGGCTATACCTATACCGCAGTCGGCTCCTAGTGTGGTGTCCTTGGCTATGAGCCAGCCGTTCTCTACGACAGCCTTGATGGGATCTTTCGAAAAATCATGCTCCACTCCGCTGTTCTTTTCGCAGACCATGTCAGAATGGCTCTGCAGGATGACAGTAGGGGAGTTCTCCCTGCCGGGTGTCGCCGGTATGGTAATGAGTACATTGCCGGCCTCGTCGGTCTTGCAGTCGAGATGCCGGTCTGCGGCGAATTTCTGGAGCCAGGCTATAATATGCTCCTCATGTCCCGATTCGCGGGGGATGGTGAGTATCTCGCGGAAATGGGACAGCACTTGTTCTGAAGTCATGGCGGTAGATATTAGATGTTGGATTTTAGTTTTTTCTCTATGTCGGAGACGTATTGCCTGAAAGAGCGGTCAGTTGCCATAAGGTCGCATACGGTCTCGCAGGCGTGCAGGACAGTCGCGTGGTTTTTGCCTCCCAGCTCACTGCCGATGGAGGTAAGGGACTTTCCGGTGTGCTGGCGGCACAGGTACATGGCTATCTGCCTGGCCTGGACGATCTCTCTCTTTCTGGAGTTGGAGAGCATGACGTCATTGGATATGCCGAAATAGTCGCTGACCGTGTTGCGGATCTTGGTGATGGAAACTTCGGTGGTGTTTACAGTGACAATCTTCTCGATAATCTCCTGAGCCAGCTGAAGGGTAATCTTCTTCTTGGTCAGTGTGGCGTGTGCCATCAGCGAGGCCAGAGTGCCCTCAAGCTCCCGCACATTGTCTGTGACTTTGGATGCTATGTAGTCTATGATTCCGTCGTCCAGTGTGATTCCCTCCCGGAAACTCTTGGCTTTCAGGATAGCCACCCTCGTCTTCATGTCTGGCGGAAGCAGCTCAGTGGTAAGCCCCCATTTGAATCTGGATAGCAGTCTCTGCTCCAGGCCCTGAAGGTCTACAGGAGCCCTGTCGGAAGTAAAGATCAACTGCTTGCCGAGCTGGTGCAGAAAGTTGAATATCTGGAAGAAGGCGTTCTGTGTCCCCGGCTTGTCGGCGAACTCGTGTACGTCGTCTATGATGAGGACGTCCATTGACTGATAGTAGTGCAGGAAATCCGTCATGGCGTTCTTCTGAATCGAGTCCATGTAATGGGTCACGAAACGGTTGGCGGTGACGTACAGCACCACTTTCTCGGCATACTTCTCCTTTATCTCAATGCCTATGGCCTGTGCCAGATGTGTCTTTCCCAGACCGGGGCCTCCGTATACAAAAAAAGGATTGTACGCGGTGTTTCCGGGATTCTCGGCAATCGCCAGTCCGGCCGCGCGGCCGAGACGGTTGCAGTCTCCTTCAATGAGATTCTCAAAAGAGTAATTGTAGTTGAGATTGGGATTGACAGTTATGCCCTTGATGCCTGGAATCACATAAGGGTCATCGATTTTCTCCACCTTTTCCTTGGGCAGGGCGATGTCGGGATTGACGATTCCGGAGTCCGGTCTGCCGGCCGGATAGCGTACAGTGGAGTTCTTTACAACCGATACCTCATATACGAGCTTTGCATCCTTCCCGATAACTCTTTTCATAGTGGAACTAAGGATGCCAATGTAATGTGCCTCGATATACTCGGGGAAGAAACCTGAAGGTACCTGAATGGTAAGTGTGCTCCCTTCCAACCGGACGGGCCTGATGGGCTCAAACCACGTCCTATAACTGCTCTCAGGGATGTTATCCCTTATGATTTGCAGACAGTTATCCCATACTTCACTGTGATCCATTCCTCAAGTATCAGTTGAAAATTTAATAAATCAAGTATTAGTTATCCCCTCTTGGGAAGAGCAAAATTGAGTAAAAAAAATCAATAAAAAAAATAAAAATTTCTTCAAAATTTTAAACATCTTGTTTATCAAGATGATTTAATTTTAAAAAAAAATTCAATGAAAAAATGTTACGATTTTATTTCAGAATATGGAAATTTTTATATACTTTTTAGGGTCTCTCCTTATGCTGTTGACCAGAGAATCCAGGTCGCTGGACAGGGCTGTAAGGGTGTTGTAGAGCGAGTCCGACCTCATCAGTTTGCCGATGCTTCCGTCCGGGCTCTGCAGTCTGCCGGCAAGGGACCTGATAGAGTCGGTCATGCCTTTCAGGTCGGCTTCATTCAGTGATGCAGTGATGGCCTCGGCGTTGGCTGCCGTTCCGCTTATGGCAGTGGCGGCGGAGTCCAGGGTGGCGGAGATGGAGCTGAGGTTGGACAGCAGTGTCTCTATGTCGGGACTTTTGCTTTGGAGCATGGCGGAGATTTTTTCCAGATTGCCGGCGGTGCTGTTGAGCCTTTTGAGCAATAGCCGGAATTCAGCGCGGTTCTCCTCATTAAGTATCAGATTGACGGATTCCACCGTTGTTCCTATGCTTCTCATCAGGGAGTCAAGGCCCCCTGTGACAGAGGACAGCATATCCGTTTCCATACAGCCGCGGAGAGTGTCACCGGATGTGGCCATGACCGGCGAGGATCCCATTTTGACCCGCAGTTTTTTGGTACCTAGTATGTCTGAGCTGTAGATCTCTATAAACGAGTCCTCCGGGATGTCGAATTCTCTGGATACACTTGCCGATACTGTATAGTCCATGGTCTGTCGGTTGTATGCGATATCGGAGATTACGCCCGCTGCATAGCCTCCGACCGTTACGCCGGTAGAGACGCTCAGTCCTTCGACAGACGGATATATTATATAATAGGTGTTGTTCCTGGAGAAGATATCCTTGCCTTTGAGGAATTCTATCATGAACAGCGCGACTGCCAGAACAATAACGGCGAATGCCCCGATTTTTATCTCTTTTCTCATGATCTTGTGATTATTCTATGTTGATGATGAAGGCTCCGGGGAAGCTGTTCCTTACACGGGGCAGGGCCTCCCTGGCCTCGTCTTTTGTGCTGTATGAGCCCACGTAGTATTTATAGGTCCTGCCTGACTTGATGTACCGGCAGTTCCAGCCCTTCAGCTCAGGAGCGTCCTTGGGCAGCAGTTTCTTGGCGGCGAGTATCTGGATGCCGAATTTCCCGTCGGCAGGGGCTGTCGTCTGGATATTAGGCTTGTCAGCCGTGATATTGTCCGGAGCAGAGCTGGCCGGGATGATGACCTCGGTGTCGTAACTTTTTTTATAGGCCTTGAATGCCTTGAATATGTTCTCGGCTATGCGCTGCTGGCCGGCTTTGTCCGTCAGTGTCCGTATGTCGTTTGCATTGGATATGAAGCCCAGCTCAATCAGTACAGCCGGCATGGTGCATTTCCAGAGAACGATGAAATTGGCTTGTTTGACTCCGCGGTTGTTGGATATGGGACCGGCATCGGCGTATTGCTGTACCAACGTCGCGAAATCGGTGCTCTGTTCCAGATGGGAGTTCTGCAGCAGGCTGAATATGATGTACGACTCAGGATTGCCGGGATCGAATCCCTGATAGTTGGACGAGTAGTCGTCCTCCAGTACGATTACGCTGTTCTCTGTCCGGCATATCTCGAAGTTCTCGCTGTTCTTGTCCTGGCCCATGACGAATGTCTCGTGTCCTCTGGCCGAGCGGTCTCCTGCGGAGTTGACATGTATGGAGATGAACAGGTCCGCGTTGTTCTTGTTGGCGATGTCGGCCCTTTTGTAGAGCTCGACGAACCTGTCGTCGCTTCTGGTATAGATTACATTTATGGACGGGTAATTCTTCTTGATGAGTTCTCCGAGACGCTTGGCAACGGAGAGCGTGATGTTTTTTTCATAGATTTTCCCATTTGTAGCACCGGGATCATGACCACCGTGACCGGCATCTATGACTACCGTCTTGAGCTCTACAAGTTGCTTGTTCTGAGCACTTAAACTCATGTGTGCGGAAAGTGTGGCAACCAATGCCGCAAGAAAAAGCGATGTGATAATTCTTTTCATTTCAGTAAGCAAAGTTAATAAAACTTTGGTTTGAGTTCAAAAAAGACTATATTTGTCGTCAATTACTCTAAGACGAACCAGTATCTTCATTAATTTTAATGCAGTTCCATAAAGTATTTATGACTATTACCGCGTCTGTGGCAGCCGCCATATCAACAGTATGGCAGGCGGGTGCCGTATATGCGGACCGCAATGCGCGGGTGGAACAGCTGCGGCAGGATTCACTCGTACGTCAGAGTAGTCTTCAGATCCTTCCGGACATGTCCATGGCGGTGCCTGATTCAGTCTTGCAGGACAGCACGGTGTCGGATACGCTTTCTGTCGGCGCGGATTCTCTGTCGGCGCCCGATTCCCTGTCAGTGACGGATTCTCTTTTCAGACCGGATACTACAGTAAAGAGCGGCATGCTTGATCAGCCTGCGTTCTCAACAGCCGTGGATTCTATAGTTGAGGATTTCTCTTCGGGCCGGAAGATGATATATTATTATGGTGACGCCAGCGTTACATACGGAGACATGACGCTGAAGGCGGAGTACATGCAGTACGATGTGGACCGTCAGGTGGTGTATGCGGCCGGTGTGGCCGATACGGCGGGTGTGGTTACGGGCAAGCCTGAGATGACCCAGGCGGGCAAGACATATTCAATGGACAATGTCTTCTACAATTTCAAGACCTCAAAGGCCAGGATAAAGAATATGGTTACCTCGGAGACCGACGGAGTGATGAGAGGAGAGAACCTCAACATGATGCCGGACAGGTCCATCAACATCTCGGGCGGAAAGTATTCGGTCTGCGATCTGGACCATCCTCATTTTTATCTCAGGATGACAAAGGCCAAGGTGGAGACGGAGCCTAAGCAGAAGACGGTGTTCGGACCGGCTTATCTTGTCCTGGCCGATGTGCCCCTGTATCCTCTGATGCTGCCCTTCGGGTTCGTGCCCAAGCAGAAGGACAGGGCCAGCGGCATACTCTTCCCTAACTTCGGAGAGGAGGCGGCGAGAGGCCTGTTCATCAAGGACGGAGGATTCTACCTGGTGTTGGGGGACTATTTCGATGTGGCTCTTACCGGAACGATATTTACAAAGGGCTCGTGGAGTGTCAATATGTCCACCAGGTACAAGTGGAGATACAAGATGAACGGAACGTTAGATGTCTCATTCTCCAATGACCAGACGGGCGAGAGGGGCAGCGCGGACTTCTTCCAGACCCAGAACTTCAGTTTCAAGTGGAGTCACACCCAGGACCCGAAGGCGAGACCCGGAACGTCATTCAGGGCTTCGGTCAACTTCTCCAGCCCGGCCAACAACAAGTACAACTACAATAACGTCAATGATGCCTTGAACAGTCAGACATCATCCTCCATATCGTATTCGAGGACATGGAGCGCGCTTAGCGTATCTGTTAACGCCCTGCACAGCCAGAACTCCAGAGACAGCTCCTATGCCATCACCTTCCCGAACATCACGTTGAACGTTAACAGGTTCTATCCGTTCAAGAGGAAGAACAGGGTAGGAGGAGAGAAGTGGTACGAGCAGTTTGCCCTGAGCTACAGTACGACATTGCAGAACAAGATCAACTTCAAGGCAAGCGAGGTGCGCGATCCGGACTTCTGGGACAAGATGCAGACCGGAATGACCCATAATTTCTCCATAGGGCTGCCGACTTTTACCTTGCTCAAGTATATTACCCTGGCGCCGTCGGTCTCCTATGGCATGAACTGGTATTTCAGCTCCCAGAGTCAGTACTACAATCCAGAGACGGACAAGGTGGAGACAACCCGTACCGGTCTGTTTGAGGACTTCGGTATAAGCCAGGACTTCTCCGCCAGTGCCTCCCTGAGTACACGTCTGTACGGTATGTTCAACTTCCGGCGCGGCAAGCTAAAGGCCATAAGACACATGATATCTCCGTCCATATCTGTGAATTATGCGCCGGAGATGGGAACGGCCATGAACGGTTATCGGGTCTACAACTATACCGATATACACGGAGAGCAGCATACGCTCGAGTACAATAAGTGGTCCGGCGGTCTGTACAGTCCTCCGTCACCGGGAGAGACGGCATCCATCAGTTTTCAGTTGGGTAACAACGTGGAGGCCAAAGTAGTGGACCGGAAAGACACGACAGGAACCGGACTCAAGAAGATAAAGCTGATAGACAACCTCAATCTTTCCGGAAGCTACAATTTCCTGGCGGATTCCATGAAGTTGTCCAATATCAACATCAATATGACCACAAATGTGCTGGAAAAAGTAAGTGTTTCCGCCGGCATGACTCTGGATCCGTACGCAGTGAACTACAGAGGTCAGAGGTACAATCAGTTCAATGTGATTGCAACAGGACGGCTGGCCCGTCTGACCAATGCCAATGTCTCTCTCAGTTTCAGTCTGTCTGGAGAGGGTGCCGGAAGAGGCAATGACGGGTCTGGCGGAGGTCTCAGCGGTGGTGGCGGAAACAGAGGCGGGGCATCTGCAGGAGTGTTTGACGGTGGAGGTGGCGGTGGTGTGAAGATGTCGGGAGAGTCTCCGGCATATACCCGCGTATTCTATCATCCTGTCACCGGAGAATACATACCGGGAGGATGGATATACTATCTGAACCCCAATGTGCCGTGGTCAGTGTCCTTCAACTATTCCTATAACTATTCAAGAACTTACCAGTACAGTAATGATCAGCTTATCGTCAGGGACAATCATACTCAGACACTTAATATAAACGGTCAGGTCAGGCTTACGAAAGCGTTGAATCTGAATCTTACCACAGGTTTTGACATCACGAAGATGAAGCTGACTACGACACAGATAAGCGCTACTTACGATCTGCACTGCTTTGAGATTTCGTTCTCGTGGGTGCCTCTCGGACAGTGGAAGCAGTGGAGTTTCAGAATCAATGCCAAGGCGGCGGCCCTTGCGGACCTGCTGTCGTACCGCAAAGGTTCGTCCGAATGGGACAATTAATTTATTATTAACTAAATATTTTACAAGATGAAAAAAGTGATATCTTCCCCTCTCGCTCCGGCAGCGGTGGGCCCCTACAGCCAGGCAATTGAAACAAACGGAACATTGTACGTGTCAGGACAGCTTCCGATAGATGCCGCTACCGGCAAATTCCCCGAGGGAGGCGTGAGAGAACAGCTTGAGCAGGTGTTCAAGAATATAGGCCATGTGCTCTCCGAGGCAGGTTATGACTTCGGTAATGTGGTCAAGACCACGGTGTATCTGCAGGATATGGCCGATTTCGGCACTCTGAACGAAGTGTATTCCAAGTACTTTAGCGAACCATATCCGGCCCGTGTGGCCTTTCAGGTGGCAGCACTTCCCAAAGGCGCGTTGGCAGAGGCTGAGGTAATAGCAGTTAAATAGTTTGCAGATGTACGGAATATTGGAATTACATTCAAAAAGCCTGGATGAACTCAATGCCATTGCTAAGGAATTGGGTATCAAAAAGGCCGAGTCGATGTCGAAGGAGGATCTGGTATACAGGATACTGGATGAGCAGGCGGTTCAGAGCGATGAGGTGCCTCGTTTGAAAAGACGTCGCAGGATATCCAAGACTCCTCAGGTGAACGCGCCTCAGAAGAGTGAGGACACCAGGACGGAGAAATCTGAGACACAGGCAACTGAAAACAGGGAACCGGAGCAGGCTGAGGTTGCTGCCCCGGCCGTTGAGGCTCCGGTTAAGAGAAAACGCGGGCGTCCAAAGAAGAACTCTGCTCCCGAGGCAGCGGCTCCTGTAGCAGAAGCACTGCAGGGTGAGGTTAAGCCATCCGAGGCAGTGGTAGAAGAAGTTGTTGTTAAGCCCGATGCAACGGAGCAGCGTTCGGAGCAGACTCCTTCTCAGGCGGCGCCGGTGGCAAAGCAGCCGGGTACGCACAGAGGGCGGAAGCGTACTCCCCGCGGGCAGAATCAGGCACAGCCCCAGCCCCAACAGCAGGAACAGAATCCCGTTGTGGCAGAGCGGCCTCAGCAGCAGAATCCCGTTTCTGAAAGTCAGCCCTCACCTGAGACCAGACAGCCTAGGGAGGAGTACAGAAAAAGAGAAGATTTCCAACAGAAGCAGCCCAGGGTCGAGTACGAGGGTATCGTGGAGGCTCAGGGCGTGCTGGAGATTATGCCGGACGGTTACGGATTCCTCCGCTCGTCTGACTACAACTATCTGAACTCACCTGATGACATCTATGTGTCGCAGAACCAGATCAAGTCCTATGCCCTGAAGACGGGAGACACCATCATAGGCGAGATTCGTCCGCCGCGCGAGGGAGACAAGTATTTCCCCCTTGTGAAGATTCATACCATCAACGGACGTACTCCCGAGTATATCAGGGACAGAGTTCCTTTTGACTTCTTGACGCCACTTTTCCCCGATGAGAAGTTTACCCTTACAGGAAACGGTCACAATGACCTCTCGTGTAGGGTGGTGGACTTGTTTACTCCGATAGGAAAAGGCCAGCGCGGACTTATAGTAGCGCAGCCAAAGACAGGTAAGACCATCCTTTTGAAGTCCATAGCCAACGCAATAGCGGACAATCATCCTGAGGTCTATATGATAGTGCTCCTGATAGACGAGCGTCCCGAGGAGGTTACTGACATGGCGCGCAGCGTCAAGGCAGAGGTAGTCGCCTCTACTTTTGACGAGCCGGCGGAAAGGCATGTGAAAGTTGCCAGCATAGTGCTTGAAAAGGCGAAGCGCCTGGTGGAGTGCGGCCACGACGTGGTTATATTCCTTGACTCGATTACCCGTCTGGCCCGTGCATTCAATACAGTGCAGCCGGCTTCCGGCAAGGTGCTCTCTGGCGGTGTGGATGCCAATGCCCTTCACAAACCCAAGCGTTTCTTCGGTGCGGCCCGCAATATTGAGAACGGCGGTTCTCTGACGATACTTGCGACTGCTCTGACGGATACCGGCTCCAAGATGGATGAGGTTATTTTCGAGGAGTTCAAGGGAACCGGCAACATGGAGCTTCAACTGGACCGCAAACTGGCCAACAAGCGTATCTTCCCGGCAGTGGACGTCACTCTCAGCAGTACCCGCCGCGATGATTTGCTTCTGAGCAAGGACACTATCAACCGTATGTGGATTCTCCGCAACTATCTGGCAGACATGACCAGCGTGGAGGCCATGGAGTTCATGAAGAAGCAGTTGGAGGGGACGGTAAGTAATGAGGAGTTCCTGATATCGATGAATGGTTAATAAAAAATCCGGCAGGGATGACCTGTCGGATTTTTTTATGTTGTTAAGTGAAAATTTATGCCGGTGAGATAGCTCCGTTGGGACAAGCGTCTACGCATGAACCGCAGTCAGCGCAAGTGTCAGGATCGATAGAGTAAACATCTCCGGCGGAAATGGCTCCCAGAGGGCATTCGTCGATGCAGGAACCACATGCTACGCAAGCATCAGGATCAATTTTGTGTGCCATAATTTAAATGTAGTTTGTTGTTATAATTTCCCGCAAATATAGTCAATATTTCCCATTATCGGGCAGAAAAGACTATATTTGCCAAAGATTTTAGCGATATTAATATGAGAGGTCGGATATTCAGTATGATAGTGCTGCTGGCGGCTGTGATGGCCGGCTCATTCGGAGCGGGAGCGCAGAATGTCTTTGAGCAGACAGTCTCCTTCGATAAGGTTATCCATGATTTCGGAGATATAATGATTGCGGACGGGCCGCAGAAGTGTACCTTTGTGATGAAGAATGTCAGTGACAAGCCCGTAGCCATATTCAGGGTCGTCACTTCATGCGGCTGTACGGAGCCGTCGTGGACGGAGGAACCTATAATGCCAGGCAAGACAGGGGAGGTCTCCGTAGTCTTCTCCAATGACCAGGGCCCTTATCCGTTCAATAAGTCGATAACGGTCTATGTGTCCGGTTTGACCAAGCCTGTTGTGCTGAAGGTCAGGGGGGTGGCGCACGACAAGATGAAAAGTCTCACGGAACTGTTCCCGTCATCGTGCGGGCCTCTGGGCTTCAGGGAGACATGGGTATCCATGGGGCAGATAGACCAGGGACTTGCCAGAAGCGTGGAGGTGGAGGTTGCCAATACCTCCGGCCGCGATATAGAGGTACGCTTCGAGGACGTGACTCCAGGCTTGTCCGTATCCCTGCCGGAAAATGTCATACCGGCGAAATCCAGGGCCAGGATTACTTGCGTGGTGGACACCCGCAGAACTTCCGGAGAGAGGTGGGGCAAGACTCCTTTCTCTTTTTCGGTCGTCGTCAACGGACAGAAGTATCCTGCGGCATTCACGGTTGAGGCTCTCATTAAGGAAAATTTCTCCGATCTGACGGAAACGCAGAAGCGTGCCGGCGCCTTGCCGCAGTTCGAGTCCTCGTCTCTGGAATTTGGCACAGTCGATGCCGGTCAGGTGCTGACCGGTAAGTTTTCCGTCAAGAATATCGGCAAGGATTCCTTTATGATATATAAGGCCGATGCCAGTGAGCCGGGTCTGTCCGTCAACCTGCCGGATCCGGTGCCCTACGGGGAGAGCGGTACTCTGGATGTCAGGGTGGACACTTCCGGACAGAGCGGCGAGGTGCTCAACATCATAACCCTTATTACCAATTCCCCTACCAGACCGATAATCAATTTATTTGTAGTATATACCGTAAGATAGTAAGAATATGAGCAATAAGTCAGACAGACAGGGAGACTTCTTCGACGAGTATCATCATGATGACTCTGCCCTGGTGATGAACGAGGGGATAGAACAGCCGCCTATAGTCAATCCCTACCTCAGCAACATCGTCCGCAAGCGCCGCACGGTCATGACTGTGGACGACTACATGAAAGGTATCGTCGAGGGCAACACCATAGTGCTCAGTCAGGCCATCACCTTGGTGGAGAGTTCCCTGCCCGAGCACCGCGATATGGCGCACGAGCTGATAGTCCGCTGCCTGGAGCACTCCAAGCGCAAGGAGTCCATGCGTATCGGCATCACGGGTGTGCCCGGAGCCGGCAAGAGTACTTTCATCGAGGCTTTCGGCAATCTTGTTACCGGCAAGGGCCATCGTCTCGCGGTTCTGGCCATCGACCCCAGCAGCGAGAAGACCAAGGGCAGTATCCTGGGAGACAAGACCCGCATGGAGACCCTGTGCAACAATCCCATGGCGTTTATCCGTCCCAGTCCGTCCGCCGGCTCATTGGGCGGGGTGGCCCGCAAGACCCGCGAGACCATCCTGCTGTGCGAGGCTGCCGGCTATGATGTGGTCTTCATTGAGACAGTGGGAGTGGGGCAGTCGGAGACGGCTGTACACTCGATGAGCGATTTCTTCCTGCTTATACTGATATCCGGGGCAGGCGATGACCTGCAGGGCATCAAGCGCGGAGTCATGGAGATGTCCGACCTGATAACGGTCAACAAGGCAGACGGCAACAATGTGGAGAAAGCCAACATGGCCCGTGCCCTGTATGCCAACGCCCTGCATCTCTTCCCTCCGACCGAGTCCGGATGGGCGCCTACGGCCCTGACTGCGTCTTCCGTGGAGAAGACGGGCCTGGAGGATATCTGGGCGATGATGGAGAAGTATTTCGCATTGGTGAAAGGTAACGGCTATTATTGGCACCGCCGCCGGGAACAGGACCGCTACTGGATGTACGAGACCATCAACAATTCCCTGAAAGATATGTTCTACGACAATCCCAAAGTGGCTGCGGCCATGCCGGATTATGAGAAGGCAGTGCTGGACGGCAAGATAGACTCGTTCTCCGCTGCCGGAGAGCTGCTCAAACTGTACAGAGGATGATCTGGCATCTGCTCAGGGATGTAGTGCTCAACGCCTATCTCATCACCAGCCTGGTCATGGTGATGATGATCATGATAGAGTATGTCAACGTGGCTTCCGCCGGACGCTGGTTCGGTCGTCTGCAGGACTCTCCGCTGCGTCAGGTGGCGGCCGGGGCCCTGCTCGGACTCATACCCGGATGCATAGGCGGGTTCGCCGCTGTGTCGCTGTACTCTCATGGCATCATCAGCATGGGCGCACTGGTGGCGGCCATGATTTCCTCCTCGGGGGACGAGTCCTTCGTCATGCTGGCCATGATTCCGCGTCAGGCTCTCGTGCTCTTTGCGGTGCTCTTTGTCCTGGCCATCGTGTGCGGCCTGTTGACGGACCTGATGTTCCGGAAGCATCCCCTCAGGGTTCACTGTGACCCGGGATTCGAGCTGCATGACGCCAACAAGGGGGAGTTCCCCAATATTTTCCGGCTGTCTTCATACAGGGTGATGCGCGGTTCCGGAAAGGAGCGGATTGTCCTGATGGTGGCCATCCTGATATTCGTGGCTGCCGTCTTCTCTGGATTCCTGGAGCATGAGCATGTGGGAGGAGAGGCGGCCGAGGTTCCATCGGCGATTCCTTTTAATTTTCTCAGCGAGAGATGGATGAATATCCTTTTCGCCATCCTCAGCATATTTGTCGTACTGTTGGTGGCGGCCTCTTCCGAGCACTTCGTGAAGGAGCATCTGTGGCATCACGTTATCTGCAAGCACGCTCTCAAGACCTTTTTGTGGACGGCCGGCGCACTGGCCGTGATAACCGTGGTCATGCATTATGTCGATATCGGAGACTGGCTGAAGGACAACACATATTATCTGCTGATTCTGGCCGCTTTGATCGGTATGATTCCAGAGTCCGGTCCACATATGGTATTCATCTCGCTTTTTGCAGGAGGCATCGTGCCGTTTTCGGTGTTGTTGACGAGTTCCATGTCCCAGGACGGCCACACGTCTCTTCCTTTGCTGGCCTCCAGTACGCGCAGTTTTCTGGTCGCGAAGGTTCTCAATGCTGTCTTTGCCGTGCTCATAGGCTCGGTATTCTATCTGCTCGGCTTTTGATATTCGGTAAAAAGAACATGATAATACGTAATAACGTGTCTTTGTAGGCCGTTTGTCGAGGATCATTCATGTATCTTTGAAAAAATATTTTACCTGTTATGAGAAAATTATTGTATGTGTCAGTGCTGTTGGCTGCAGTATCTGTTTTCTATTCCTGTGATAAGGGTGGGGTGTCACCGGAACCGGTGCCGGACCCCGATCCGCCCGCGCAGGATGACGGCGGTTTTGAGGAACCTGTCCCTGACCGTCCGGATTATGTCAACCTCAATCTTATATACTATGGCGGGGATGAAGTGGAGTCCTCTGCGGATTATTGGGTGATCAATCTCTATACGGATATGGAGGTTGAGGCCGGATATCCCGTAGGTCCTGGTCAGTTCTTGTCACTTGCTGTCAATGCTCCGTATAATGCGGCTCAGGAACCGTCGTTGAATTATCTGGCCGGTGAATATAACGCGCCTGCCAACAGTATGGATGCCTCAGAAGGAACTTACGTGCAGGGAGTGCTGTATGAGATAGAGTTTCCCGGGGAGACGGTCCTGCGTCCTGACGGGTGCTTTTTCGGAGATATACCTGCCGGTACTACGGATTTTGAGGCGGACCTGCTTAGGGAAGGCTCTTTTACCATAACGGATAATGGTGACGGCACATTTACAGTAGAGGGTATCATGGTGGGTACGGAGTATATGAAAAGATATTTTTCATGTACTGGCAAATTTGACCCTGTGGACAACTCTCAGGATGATCCGGGTACTGAGATCCCTAATACCAATCTGACATCGGATGTGACGCTGGACGGTATGACTCAGGCGCGTCTTATAGACAAAGGAGACTATTTTTTCACAGGAGAAGACAATTACAGGCTTTTCCTGTTGTACTTGGCTGAGCCGGGTGTGGATCTGTCGCAGGACTGGCCTTCCGGTACGGGCCGTCTGCTGCATCTTGAGTTGTTCGTGCCGGGAGATGCGGACCCGGCAGACGGAATACCTGCAGGAACATATACTATGGCAAACAGGATAGGCGGCACTTATATGGACAAGGAGAGTATTGTTCCTTTCCGTGTCGTGGAAGGCGCGGCTGATGTATTCGAGCACAATACGGGCACATGGTATCAGGAGATAGATGACGGCATGTGGATAAGTTACGGGCGTATCACAGGCGGTACGGTGTGTGTCGACAGGGATGGTGATGCGCATACGCTTACAATTGAGCTGACGGACTGCGGAGAACCGGCTCATCGTGTGAGCGGAGTCTGGAGGACGTCAGGCCCTATAAGTCTATGAACAAAGGTATTAATCAGTAAAGAAATAAAGCTTTATGAAAAATTTAAAAGTATTCGCAGTGGCAGCCATGATGCTGGCGGCCCTTGTGTCATGCAAGAAGAATGATAGTCCGGCAGAGCCAGAACCGAAACCGCCTGTCGAGCTGGACAATGCAATCGAGTATAATGGTACGGTGACAGAGATTAAGAGCCGGTTTGTGGATATGGAGACAGGGGTGATTTATCTTGTCTCCCGGGAGGGTGTCACCTCGGCCGGCCAGCTTGACGGTGTAAATGATGAGTATGTCTCCATCCTGCCCGGAGATGATGTTGAAAGTGATACTAATGTCTATGAGATGGACTTCGCCGCTGTGCCTGCAGGTTTTGAGATGAGGTATGTAAAGGATGGAGAGACAGTTCTGGATATATCGGAGACATCATCTGATATCGTGAGTGAAGGCTCTTTGACAGTTACCATGATAGTGGAAGAGGGGGCGGAGACCGTGACGGGAATCATAGAGTTCTCAATGACTCTGTCCGGAGATGTGGAGTTCCGAGGCAATGCGTCTGTCGTTCTGGACATGTCAGATGAGCCGTCCCTCTATCCGGAGAACGATATGACATTTGTCGTAGACGGAGAGGAGTCGGCAGTTGGAACGGCTGCAGTGGAGGATTTCGAGGGCTACGTTATGTTTACTGTAACACCGGAACCTGATGCCGGTCTCTTCAATGATATATATGACGGCGGCTACGACTATATCCAGTTGCTGATTTTGCCTGAGTTTCTAAACCAGGACATGGACGTGCTGACCGAGTCGGCTGTCATCTACGGATACAGAGGCAGTGACCAGACAGAACTTTCAATCACCCCCGGCAGCGGCCGTGAACTGCTGGATTCCGGTTATGTGCGCATAGATCACGAAGACGGTACAAAAGAATATGTACTGTATATGTCTCTTAATTTCACAGGAGGTCCGTCTGTCGGAGTCAACGCAACCGGTATGATGACCGGAGACACTCCTCAGGAAGGAAGTACCATTACAGTAAACGGTGACACTCAACCTGTCAGGGCTTCATTCTATTTGGATATGGACGGGTTTGTGTATCTTTATTTTACTTCCGCCGACATTGAGTATTTCGGGGAAATAGAAGATGCCGTAGGCTATTTTGGTCTTGTGCTGAGCGAGGATGACCTTACGGGAAACGAGTTTGACATTACTGCTACGGACAAGTATTTTTATCTGTTCTATGTGGATAATATGACGGGAGAGATGCCTGCGGCCACTTCTGATGACGATCCTCTGGAGGCGTCCGGAACAGTGAGCGTGGAGCGCAGTGCCTCGGATCCCGAGCAGTTTGTAGCCAGAATCACCGTGGCTTTCGGTGACGGAACGGAAGTGTCGTTGGATTTTGATGGTGCCTGCCTCTCGGTTGACTATGTGCCGGAAGAACCGAACGAGTTTACCTATATGGGTGTCACGGAATCCATTCAGTCTGTGCTGGTGGATAAAAGCGGCGGGGCTCTGTGGGAGATATGGGTAAGTGCCGCTCCCGGCCTTGACACAGTCGCCGATTTCGAGGATGACGGAGCCATACACATCACGGCTCCCGAGGAGGCGTTCAATTGCGGAGCCGGAGTCGGTTTCTCCACATTCAAGGACACCATGAAGTTCGAGTATGACGGCCGTACATGGCAGTATCAGGAAGACGGCAGTGTGATGGGAACCCTGGAGGTGAGTCTGGAAGGAGACCAGATAACACTTGACTTTACTACTTACGGGGATCTGTCCGGACACTTTGCCGGGACAGCGACAGTCGTGGAATAGTATGAAAAGGAATGTGCTGATATCCATAATGTCCGTGTGTGCCGTCGTGCTGCTTTCGGCCGTGGTCTCATGTGAGCGTCGTCTCCCTGATGTCAATCCTGGAGGTCCGGACTCTCCGGATGACTCCTCAGCTGTGACTCCGGCTGACACTCTGGAGTCGCTTGGCACGTATGTTTTCGGTGCGGACACTTGTGATATACATGTGCTCAGGTTGGAGGAGAACGAGTCATACGTGTACCTGTTCATATCGCCTCTGGCTCCGGGCGGGGAGTTGAGCACCTATGCGGTGTTCGGTCTGAGGCGATATTGGTGCGACGGGGAGGAACACGATATCAATGACGTGCTCAATCCGTTGGACCACAACGATGACTATTATTTCGTGTACGAGGATCCTGTGTATTTCTATTCTCAGTACAGGGCATTTCAGGAGGGTACTGTCCGGATGTCTGTAAGTGAGGACTGGATGGTGCGGCTTTCTTTAGACGTGCTTTTGATAGACGGGACACCCTTCAGTATTGAGGTATCCAGAACGGTGCCTCCGGAGGGCTCCGGCATATAGGACTCCGGCCCGGTGCGGTAAAAATGTCGGTGGGACTTCAACACGGATGTGGAGTTCCGCCGATTTTTTATCAGTATATTCAATAATATCATTATCTTTGTAAGTTGTACAAAATATCTTATTAGATGGCATCGATTAATGGTTTATTGAAAAAGATGTTCGGCTCCAAGGCCGAGAGGGACATGAAGCAGATAAAGCCGGTGCTGGACAAGGTGCTGGCTGCCTATGACCGTATAGACAGGCTTTCGGATGATGAGCTCAGAAGTGAGACGGACAGGATAAGGAAAGTGATACAGGACAGAATCGCCGCTGACGAGTCGCAGAAAAAAGCGCTCAGGGCCCAGCTGGAGGATGTGACCATTCCGGTAGAGAAGAAGGAGGCCCTGGCCACTGAGGTGGATAAGCTGACCAAGAAGATAGACGAGGAGATAGAGGAGGTTCTGAACGAGGTGCTGCCCGATGCTTTCGCGGTGATGAAGTCCACCGCCCGCAGGTTCAAGGAAAAGGAAGTCGTCGAGGTGACTGCCACCGATATGGACCGCGAGTTCAGTGCCAAGCACGACTATGTCCGCATAGAGGGGGACAAGGCATACTGGAGCCATACATGGGTGGCCGGAGGCAACCCTACCACATGGGACATGGTCCACTACGATGTGCAGCTTATCGGCGGTATAGTCCTGCATCAGGGAAAGATAGCCGAGATGGCCACCGGAGAGGGAAAGACTCTCGTGGCCACTCTTCCAGTATTCCTCAATGCCTTGGCAGGCAAGGGAGTGCATGTGGTGACGGTCAATGACTACCTGTCCAAGCGTGACTCCGAGTGGATGGGGCCTCTGTACGAGTTCCACGGTCTTAGAGTGGACTGCATCGACAAGCACCAGCCCAACTCCGCCGCCCGCCGCGCAGCTTACCGTGCGGACATTACTTTCGGAACCAATAACGAGTTCGGTTTCGACTATCTGCGAGACAACATGGCCATCGACAAGAATGACCTTGTACAGCGCAAGCATCATTATGCCATAGTCGACGAGGTGGATTCCGTGCTGATAGACGATGCACGTACGCCTCTGATTATTTCCGGCCCGGTGCCCCGCGGGGATGACCAGCAGTTCATGGAGTTCAAGCCTTATGTGGAAAGACTGTACAATGCCCAGAAGCAGCTTGTGACCAAACAGCTCACCGAGGCCAAGAAGCTGATCGCCGAAGGCAATGAGACCGAGGGAGCCAAGATGCTCCTGAGAGCCCACAAGGGACTTCCCAAGTACAATCCTCTGATCAAGTTCCTCTCCGAGCCGGGCATGAAGCAGCTCCTGCAGAAGACCGAGAATTTCTACATGCAGGACAACAACCGCCAGATGCATCTGATTACTGATGACCTTTATTTTGTCATAGAGGAGCAGAACAGGAGTGTGGAGATGACTGACAAGGGCAACGACCTTATCGCCGCCAGTGTATCCGACGAGAAGTTCTTCATCCTTCCTGATATCGGAAATGAGATAGCCGAGCTGGAGAAGCAGAACCTCACTCCCGAGGAGAAACAGACTCAGAAGGCCGCCCTGCTTGCGGACTATGCCCTTAAGGCCGAGAGAGTACATACCGTCACCCAGTTGCTGAAGGCCTACGCTATGTTTGAGAGAGACGTTGAGTATGTGGTGATGGACAACAAGATAAAGATAGTTGACGAGCAGACAGGCCGTATTCTTGAGGGCCGCCGCTACTCGGACGGACTCCACCAGGCCATCGAGGCAAAGGAGAACGTGAAGGTCGAGGCCGCCACCCAGACATTCGCGACCATTACGCTGCAGAACTATTTCAGAATGTACCACAAGCTGGCCGGTATGACCGGTACGGCGGAGACGGAGGCCGGCGAGTTCTGGTCTATCTACAAGCTGGATGTGGTGGTGATTCCTACTAACCGTCCAGTGATACGTGTCGATGAGGATGACATCATCTACAAGACCAAGAAAGAGAAATACAATGCCGTCATAGCCCGGATAGTGGAACTGACACAGGCGGGCCGTCCTGTACTGGTGGGTACCACCTCCGTCGAGATATCCGAGCTGCTCAGCAAGATGCTGCATATGCGCGGTATCAAGCACAATGTCCTCAATGCCAAGCAGCATGCGCGTGAGGCTGAGATTGTGGCCCATGCCGGTACAGCCGGAACGGTCACCATCGCCACCAATATGGCCGGCCGTGGTACCGATATCAAGCTCGGCCCCGGAGTCAAGGAGGCCGGCGGTCTGGCCATCATCGGTACTGAAAGGCACGACAGCCGCCGTGTGGACCGTCAGTTGCGTGGCCGTGCGGGCCGTCAGGGAGACCCTGGCTCGTCAGTCTTCTACGTCTCGTTCGAGGACAACCTGCTCCGTCTGTTCGGCGGCGACAAGATGGCCGTGATGGTGGACAGGATGGGCCTCAAGGAGGGCGAGCCGCTCCAGGCGTCCATGATGTCCAAGACCGTGGAGAGGGCGCAGCGCAAGGTGGAGGAGAACAACTTCGGTATCCGTAAGCATCTGCTGGAGTACGACGACGTGATGAACTCCCAGAGGGAGGTGATATACAATAAGCGTCGCAATGCCCTGTACGGAGAGCGTATCGACGTGGACGTGATGAATATGATAGGCGACTGCTGCGAGGTGCTGGCCGACAGGTCCGAGGAGATGGAGTATGAGGACTTCAAACTGGAGGTTATGAAGACCCTTTCGATAGACCCCGCCTTTGATGCCGAGTTCTATAAGAATGCCTCGAGGGACAAGATAGCCGATGCCCTTAACGAGCAGATACGCCAGGAGTACCAGCAGCGCAGCGACGCGATGGTGGCCCAGGCATGGCCTGTCATCAAGACTATCTGCGAGAAGCAGGGCGAGAGATTTGTGAATGTGGCCGTCCCGGTGGGTGACGGTACCAAGGTCATGCGTGTGCTCGTGAATCTCAAGAAGGCTTACGAGACCCAGGGCCGCGAGCTCATCAGGGCTGTCAGCAAGACCATCACCCTCATCATGATAGACGAGGCCTGGAAGGAGCATCTGCGCGACATGGACGACCTGAAGCAGTCCGTACAGAACGCCACGTACGAGCAGAAGGACCCTCTGCTTGTCTACAAGTTCGAGAGTTTCAACCTCTTCAAGAGCGTCATCGAGCGTATCAGCCGCGAGGTGGTGAAGTTCCTGCTCAGGGCCCATATTCCCGTAAGGGAGAATGCTCCTGGCGATGTACGTGAGGCCGAGCACCGCCGTACGGACATGAGCAATATGCGCACTTCCAGAACGGATATGGTCACCAACAGCGGAGAGCCCAAGAGCAATGCTCCTGTCAGAGTGGAGAAGAAAGTCGGCCGCAACGACCCGTGCCCCTGCGGTTCCGGCAAGAAGTACAAGCATTGCCACGGTAGATTTGAGAACAATTAATAACATATAGAAGCAATGGATAGATTTGACATAATAGTAGTCGGTTCCGGTCCGGGAGGATACGTGGCCGCGATACGTGCTTCCCAGCTCGGTAAGTCGGTGGCGATAATTGAACGCTCGGAGGTGGGCGGTATCTGCCTCAACTGGGGCTGTATTCCCACAAAGGCTCTGCTGAAGAGCGCACAGGCTTACACCTATGCTCTTCATGCCGCAGAATACGGATTTGAGGCATCCGAAGTCAGGCCTGATATAGTCAGGATGGTGGAGCGCAGCCGTGGTGTGGCTGCCCAGATGTCCAAGGGAGTGGAGTTCCTGCTCAAAAAGAATAAGATAACCCTGATTCACGGGGATGCTGTACTGAAGAGCGGGCATACCGTTGAGGTCAATGACTTCGATGCAGGAAAGAAGACTGTCTACGAGGCGGACCATATCATTTTGGCCGTAGGCTCAAGGGCCAATTCTTTGCCTTTCGCGCCCATTGACGGAGAGAGGATTATCTCGTACCGTCAGGCCCTGGTACCGGACAAGTTGCCCAAGAGCCTGGCCGTCATCGGCTCAGGCGCCATAGGCAGCGAGTTCGCTTTCTTTTACCGCAGCCTGGGTGTTGAGGTATACCTTATAGAGTATCTGGACCGTATCCTGCCTTTGGAGGACGACGATGTGTCGGCGCAGATAAGCCGCTCGTTCCGCAAAGCCGGCATGAAGGTCATGACTGCCGCTCAGGTCAAGAGCGTGGACACCTCCGGCGAGCTCTGCAAGCTGACAGTAGAGACCAAGAAGGGAGTGGAGACCATCGAGGCGGAGACGGTGCTCTCGGCTGTGGGTGTGATTCCCAATACGGACTATCTCGGTCTGGAGGAAGTCGGTGTGGAGATGGTCCGCGGACGCAAGATAAAGGTGGATGAGTACTACCGCACCAATGTGGAGGGAGTATATGCCATCGGCGACATCATTCCGACTCAGGCTCTGGCACATGTGGCCTCGGCTGAGGCGATATGCTGTGTGGAGGCCATCTGCGGTCTGGCACCCAATCCTTTGGATTACGGCAATGTGCCGGGATGTACATATGTCTCTCCCGAGGTGGCATCGGTGGGCATGACCGAGAGAGCCGCCAAGGAGGCAGGTGTTGACTATAAGGTCGGCAAGTTCTTCTTCCTGGCATCGGGCAAGGCGGTGGCTGCCGGAGAGAAGGACGGCTTCGTCAAGCTGATAGTGGATGCCGCTACGGACAAGGTGTTGGGCGCTCATCTGGTAGGTGCCAACGTCACCGAGATGATATCCGGTATCGTGACCGGGCGCAACATGGGCATGACGGCATCGGACCTGATACATTCGATACATCCTCATCCAACCATGAGCGAGGCCCTCATGGAGGCTGCCGAGGCTTCCCACGGAGAATGCATTCATCAATAAAAAGTATAAGATATGGCAAAAGCAGAAATAATCCCCCAGGCCAATGAGTTGTGCCGTATTTCCAAGGGGACCAGAATCACCGGAGTGATGACATCTTCGGCGGACATAAGAATCGACGGAGTATTTGAAGGAACCGTATATACCAAAGGCAAGCTGGTAATCGGCGAGGCGGCCCATGTCAAGGGCAAGGTATTCTGCCAGAACTGCGACCTGTGGGGACATGCGGAGGGGGAGATGTATATTGAGGATATCATCAACTTCAAGGCCAACTCTGATTTCTCAGGTGGCCTTAAGACTCCCAAGCTCGGTATCGAGGTCGGTACTATATTCAATGGCTCATGCCACATAATAACCAAAGAGGAGTACAACAAGTTCCTCAACGAGACAGCAGACCTCAAAGGCTCTCATAAGCCCGTTGAGCCCGCTGCTCCTCAGCCTTCCAAGAAATAACCCTCTGTATCCACTACCTGCACCGGCAGACATCAGCATACGATTCCCGGAATCGGCCTCATCCGCCGTTCCGGGAATTTTGCATTTCCCTTGTCGGTTCGGTAATTTATAATAATGATTATCGGACATTTAAATGAAAGTTTGTAAGTATAAACATAAGTCTGTAGCTTTGAAAGTAAAAAGCCGATCCTATGAATATGAAAGTGTGTATGACAAGTATTACAGCAGCTGCCGCCATGCTTTTGTCGGTGTCATGCTCTAAGTATCGTGCTCCGAAGTTTCCTGTGGAGCGCGGGGGCCGCTGGGAGATAATCTCCGGTGAGCTGTATGTGCAGGTATCCGATATATGGGAATATGACTCAGTACTTGTTGTGCCGTCTTATGACAGACAGACAAAGCGTGAGCTTGGAATATACAGCAAGCAGACAGGACGGCTGATTTGCTCGGGAATCAATTACGGCAACGGTCCCGGAGAGTCATTGTCGGGATACCGTAACACATCTCTGGACGGTGGGATGATGTCGTATTATGATTTTGAGAAAGGAAGGGCACTTTTTGTGAATATAGACTCGCTTATGCGTGGTACGTATGCTTATGGGGAACATACTCTTGAAATACCAGCGGAGACCAGGGTTATGCAGAACGCCGGGGATAATATGATTCTGTATATGAGCAACCGCAGTGAATATGCGGATACTTCTTCTTCAAGACGCTTTACGTTACAGGAAATCTCCACCGGCAAGACAGTGTTCTCGTATGATTATTTCCCAATAGAGGATGACGCGGTACGTTACAGGCTGTACAATTTCACATATTCTCTGGCAATATCTCCTGACAAGAGCCGTTTTGCAGTGGGTACGCTATGGGGCGCGGTACTGGAAACGTACAGTATTGGCGTAGACAGTATTTCGCGGCTGTATATGGGCTATTTTGCAGAACCAGAATTTGACGCAGTACACCTCAGTCTGGTGGAAAACGAACGTACTGTTCTCGGATTCCGGGATTTATATGCAGAGAATGACAGACTGTATGCGGTCTATAACGCAGAACTCATATCTTCGGCTGAGGCGGAGCGAGGCTCTACCCTTGTCTTTAACGATATTTCTGTGTTTGACTGGGATGGTAACCCTCTGGAGCTGATACGCACGGACTATAATATTGACCATATCTGCTACTCTGCCCGGGACAATGCAGTCTATGCGTCAGTCTGGGACGATGACGGTATCATGTACCTTGCCCGACTGGACCTGAATAAACTTGATTGAAACTGGATATGCAACGGGGAGTGAAATTCCAACCAGTACCTTAAGCAGCCTATATGGGTGGAAATCAAATAATTATACGACAAGAGGCAGGGGCTATTCTATCCGGTCCTTGATTTTGTATTCGTTGCGGGTGGCGCTGTTGCGGGAGACGAGCTCGCCGAGGAAGCCGGTGAGGAACATCATCACGCCAACGAGGATGGCGACAAGGGCCAGATAGAAGAGAGGCTGGTCTGTTACATAGCGGAACCGCAGGCCGTGTACCTGCGAGACGATCTTGTCGATAATCAGCCAGATGGCTATGATAAAGCCTATCAGGAAGAACACTATGCCCCATACTCCGAAGATGTGCATGGGCTTCTTGCCGAATCCGGAGAGGAACCAGATAGTCATCAGGTCGAGGAACCCGTTGAAGAAGCGGCTCATCCCGAACTTGCTCTTGCCGTATTTGCGCTTGCGGTGTACCACCACCTTTTCACCTATTTTGGTAAACCCTGCATTTTTTGCGATGTAGGGGATGTAGCGGTGCATGTCACCGTAGACTTCGATTTCTTTCACTACGTCGCCTCTGTAGGCTTTGAGTCCGCAGTTCATGTCGTGCAGCTTCAGCCCGGTGACCTTGCGGGCGGTGAAGTTGTATATTTTTGAAGGTATGTTCTTTGTTAAAGTGTTGTCGTGGCGGACTTTCTTCCAGCCGGACACCAGGTCGTAGCCGTCCTCGCGTATCATACGGTACAGTTCGGGTATCTCGTCAGGGCTGTCCTGAAGGTCGGCGTCCATGGTGATGACCACGTCTCCGGCGGCTTCACGGAAGCCGGTCTGAAGGGCAGCGGACTTGCCGTAGTTGCGGCGGAAGCTGTAGGCTCTTATGTGCGGATTGACGGAAGACAGTTCCTTTATTGTCTCCCAGGAACCGTCGTCGCTTCCATCATCTATCATCAGCACTTCATATTCGATGCCGGCTATGTTGGACTGCGCGATTGCGCGGTCTATCCACTCGGTCAGCTCGCGTAGAGACTCGTTCTCGTTGTAGAGGGATATGACTATTGACAGGTCCATGCTATTCTTCGGTATTGTTGTCAGCGGGGCGGTTAAAAGGATCACTGTAGCCTTTTCTTACAAAAGAAGCCATGATCAGGCAGACTATCACGCCGCAGATGACGCATCCTATGAATTGGGACAGTGTCAGGATGACCGGCATGGAGCGGGCCAGTGTATCATAGTCCATGGCAGCGGCAATGCCCATCGACTCATAAGTGGCGAACATCGTGTCCAGCAGGGCCGTCAGGGAGTCGGGGAGAATGGCCGTATATGTGAGCAGCATGAATAAAGTGCAGACTATGGCCGAGAAAGTACATACGGCCATGCCGAAGTTGAAGGACTGTCCGTATGAGATGTAGTCCCAAGGCTCTGCGTTGCGGCGCATTACGTAGTAGACAATATATACCGAGCCTCCCAGCTTGATGAGGCTCAGCAGGATGTTGAGCAGGGCCGGCAGTTGGAATATACTGGAGACTAAATTGATTATAACGGAGACACTTGCGAGTATCAGACCGTATTTTGCGGCTTCAGACCAATTAAGTTTGTAGTTCATCTCGGAATTAGTTGGATTTGACTGCAAATTTAGTAATTTTGCAGTTTGGATTCAAATAAGACAGCAATTTATTCTATTATGATAGATATAACATTCCCTGACGGCAGCGTCAGAAGCTATGAAAAGGGTATCACTCCTTATCAGATCGCGGAGCAGATATCTCCGCGTCTCGCAGGCGAGGTGCTTGCGGCATCATTCAACGGAAAAGTAATGGACCTTGAGCTTCCCCTTACGGAAAGCGGTCAGCTCAAGCTGCATAAATGGGAGGATCAGGAGGCCAAGTCCACTTTCTGGCACTCTTCGTCCCATCTGATGGCCGAGGCTCTGGAGCTCCTTTACCCCGGCATCAAGTTCGGTATCGGACCCTCTATAGAGAACGGATTCTACTATGACGTGGATCTGGGAGACAGGACAATTACCGACTCCGACCTCAAGAAGATAGAGGACAAGATGATAGAGCTGGCCCGTCAGAAGCAGCATTTCGAGAGAAGGGAAGTGTCCAAGGCCGAGGCCATGGACACCTATACACAGAAGGGAGATGAGTACAAGTGCGACCTTATCAAGGATCTGGAGGACGGTACGATTACGTTCTATACCAACGGCAGTTTCACCGACCTGTGCCGCGGACCCCACCTGAGGGACACCTCGGTCATCAAGGCCGTCAAGCTGACCTCTATCGCCGGAGCCTACTGGAGAGGAGACGAGCACAACAAGATGCTTACCCGTATCTACGGTATCACATTCCCCCAGAAGAAAATGCTTGATGAGTATATGACCATGATGGAGGAGGCCAAGAAGAGGGACCACCGGAAGATAGGCAAGGAGTTGGAGCTGTTCACATTCTCTCCGAGAGTAGGAGCCGGATTGCCTCTGTGGTTACCTAAAGGTGCGGCCCTGCGTGAGCGTTTGGAGATGTTCCTCCGCAAGGTTCAGAAATCATACGGTTATCTGCCGGTGATTACCCCGCATATCGGCCAGAAGGAACTTTATGTGACATCGGGCCACTATGCCAAATACGGTGCCGACTCATTCCGTCCTATCACTACACCTCAGGAGGGAGAGGAGTTCCTGCTGAAACCGATGAACTGCCCTCACCATTGCGAGATATACCGCAGCAAGCCTCATTCGTATAAGGACCTGCCAGTACGTCTGGCCGAGTTCGGTACGGTATACCGCTACGAGCAGAGCGGCGAGCTGCACGGTCTTACACGTGTACGTGGATTCACACAGGATGACGCTCATATCTATTGTCGTCCCGATCAGCTCAAGGAGGAGTTCTGCAAGGTGATAGACATCGTACTTTATATCTTCAAGACCCTCAATTTCGACGAGTACAT
This sequence comes from Candidatus Coprenecus pullicola, assembly GCA_018711925.1. Taxonomy (GTDB): domain Bacteria; phylum Bacteroidota; class Bacteroidia; order Bacteroidales; family UBA932; genus Coprenecus; species Coprenecus pullicola. The sequence continues at coordinate 8,455 of DVHR01000028.1, read as the reverse complement.
CGCACAGGTGTCCCTGCGCGACAAGAACGACCGCAGTAAATATATAGGTACCGACGAGAATTGGGAGAAAGCCGAGCAGGCAATCATCGAGGCAGCCCGGGAGAAGGGTCTGAAAACCATCGTCGAGTACGGAGAGGCCGCCTTCTACGGTCCGAAGCTGGACTTTATGGTCAAGGACGCCCTCGGACGTCGCTGGCAGCTTGGTACGATTCAGGTTGACTACAATCTGCCAGAGCGCTTTGAACTGGAGTACACAGGCGCGGACGACAAGAAGTACCGTCCCGTAATGATTCACCGCGCCCCTTTCGGCTCCATGGAGAGGTTCGTGGCAGTGCTCATCGAGCACACCGGAGGCAAGTTCCCTCTGTGGCTCACACCCGAGCAGGCGGTGGTGCTGCCCATCAGTGAAAAATACAATGATTACGCAAAAAAAGTTTGCGAATTACTTAATAATTACGATATTCGCGCCTCAGTTGACGAGCGTAACGAAACTATCGGCAAGAAAATAAGGGAGAATGAGCTCAAGCGCATACCTTTCCTGCTCGTTGTCGGAGAGAAAGAGGCCGGAAGCGGAACCGTCTCCGTACGCCGTCAGGGCGAAGGGGACAAAGGCTCCATGACCCCTGAGGAGTTCGCTGCGAAGGTCAACGAGGAAGTAAAAAATATGATTAACTAAAATTTTAAAGGAGGACCACTTTATCGCAACACCTGTAAAAAAGCGCCCTTATACGGGAGCTCCCAGGCCCAATATGCCGCAGAACGGAAACAGCGGCGCCGAGGGCCGGAACAACAATGGAAACGGCAACCGCCAGCCGGCCAAGGATGACGGGCCGAGGGTCAATGAAGGCATCACTGCACCTAAGGTAAGGCTTGTGGGAGACAATATTCCGCAGCCGGGTATCTATCCATTGCGGGAAGCCCAGAGGCTTGCTGAAAGCCTTGAACTGGACCTGGTGGAAATATCCGCGAAGGTCGATCCGCCTGTCTGCAAGATTATAGACTACCAGAAATATGTCTATCAGCAGAAGAAGAAGGCCAAGGAGATGAAGTCCAATGCCTCCAAGGTGGTGATAAAGGAGATCCGCTTCGGTCCCAACACCGATGAGCACGACTTTCAGTTCAAGCTCAAGCACGCCATAAACTTCCTGCAGGAAGGCTCGAAGGTCAAGGCGTACGTGTTTTTCAGGGGCCGTTCGATACTTTTCTCCGAGCAGGGAGAGAAACTGCTGCTGCGTTTCGCTCTTGAGCTGGAAGAGTATGGAAAGGCGGAGCAGATGCCGAGACTGGAGGGTAAGAGGATGATAATGATGATCGCTCCCGTGAAGAAGAAATAACCGTTTTGTAACGTTTTAATAGTTTAACTAAATTTATTGTAACAATGCCCAAGATGAAGACCAACTCCGGTGCCAAAAAGCGTTTCGTGCTTACCGGAACTGGAAAAGTGAAGAGAAGACACGCTTATCACAGCCACATTCTCACCAAGAAGACGACAAAGCAGAAAAGGAACCTCAACAAGGTGGTCATTGCTGATGCCTGCGACACCAGGAGGATCAAGGAAATGATTGTCGCCTAAGTTTAAAATTATTGTTTAACTGGATGCCCAGCAGAAGAAGTCTCCCGTAAGGGGGGAGCGCTGACATTCTTAAAATCAAAAAGTGTAGTATGCCAAGATCAGTGAATTCGGTGGCCTCAAGAGCACGCCGTAAGAAAATTCTAAAACAGACACGCGGTAATTTCCTCGCAAGGAAAAATGTCTGGACTGTAGCCAAGAATACCTACGAGAAAGGTTTGGGCTACGCATACCGCGACCGTAAAACCAAGAAACGTAATTTCCGCTCGCTTTGGATTCAGCGTATCAACGCAGCTGCCCGTGAGCACGGTATGAACTACTCTCAGTTCATCGGCGCTCTGGCTAAGCAGAACGTAGGGCTGAACCGTAAGGTGCTTGCAGACCTGGCACTCAATAATCCCCAGGCATTCGAGGCAGTAATCAACTCTGTAAAGGCTCAGTAAACGCAAGTGAGAGAGTTCCTGCAAAATAAGTGGTTTAAGTTCGGACTCTGGGGTCTGCTCTATCTCCTGTGGGTGATATGGCTCGGCAATTACTGGTGGCTTCTCGGTCTGCCGGTGATTTTCGACATCTTCATCACCAGGAAGGTGAAGTGGGCTTTCTGGAAGAAGAGATACAAGGAGGGTGAGAAGCACAATGTGTGGCTCGACTGGCTGGATGCCATCATCTTTGCCGTCATAGTCGTGATACCTCTCAATATCTTTATCCTCCAGGCATTCCGGATTCCGTCCTCGTCCATGGAAAGTACTCTGATGACGGGGGACTACCTGTTTGTGGGAAAGCTGGCCTACGGACCCAAACTGCCTGAGCGCCCCCTCTCCATACCTTTTGTTCACAATACTATCTTCGGCAAGAAGTCCTATTCGGACCTGATCAGGAACGATTACAAGCGTCTGGCAGGATTCGGACACGTTGAGCGCGGAGACATAGTTGTTTTCAATTTCCCTCACGGGGATACGGTCCTTTCCAAGAGACCGGTGGATGACTACTACACTCATGTGCGTTTCAACGGCAGGGAATACACCGAGAAGATGTACGGTCCCCTGATTACCAGGCCGGTGGACAAGGAGGACAATTATGTGAAGAGATGTGTCGCCATAGCCGGGGATACTCTTGAGGTGCGTGACGGGCGGGTATTTGTCAATGGGGACTCGTTGGACGTGTATCCTGGAATCCAGAATTCCTATATGGTGAAAACCAACGGTACGCCTGTCAACGCCAAGATACTTGAGGATGCCGGTATTCAGACTTCCGGAATATGGTTCGACGCGACCCTGCCCGGATATCCGGCTCTGTCCATGACAGCTGAGGCTGCGGACAAGCTGGCCTCTGTCGCCAATGTGACCGAGTGCCGCCGCAACGTGGACGCCTATCCTCCCGATTACCCGGATTCCTACCTGATGCTCTTCCCGTTCACGGAGGACTTCAAGTGGACTAGGGACAACTACGGTCCACTTTATATCCCCGCAAAGGGAGACAGTGTGACCCTGACTCTGGAGAACCTTCCTCTCTACCGACGTATCATTGATGTCTACGAGGGACACGACCTTCAGGTGCAGGACGGCACAATCCTGATAGACGGAACTCCGGCGACCCACTATACCTTCGCCATGGACTATTACTTCATGATGGGGGACAACAGGCACAACTCTCTTGACTCGCGCTATTGGGGATTCGTTCCCGAGAACCACATCGTCGGCAAGCCCAGGGTGGTATGGTTCTCCAAGGATGTCAATAAACCTTTCCCTCGGAATATCAGATGGAACCGTTTATTGAAGTTTGTGTAAAAAATTTGGAATTTAAAGAAAAAAAGGGGATATTTGCAGCCCTTTGAAATTTGAAATAAAATAGGATAAATATATGGCACGTGTTTGTCAAGTAACTGGAAAGAAGCGGGTGATAGGAAACAATGTTTCCCACTCCAAGCGTCGTACAAAACGCGAGTTCGCTCCCAACCTGAAGGTTAAGCGCTTCTGGCTCGAGGAGGAGAACAGATTCGTCACTCTTAAAGTCTCTGCTGCCGGCATGAGAACTATAAACAAGAACGGTCTTGCTGCAACTCTGAAGGCCGCTCAGGAAAAAGGTTTAATTGATATTTATTAATGACGGAGGGTACTTATCATGGCAAAGAAAGCAAAAGGCAATAGAGTACAGGTGATCCTCGAGTGTACTGAGCAGAAGGACAGCGGAGTTCCCGGAATCTCCCGTTACATCACCACCAAGAACAAAAAGAACACTACAGAGCGTCTGGAGCGCAGGAAATACAATCCCTACCTCCGCAGAGTAACTGTACACAAGGAAATTAAATAAGTTATAGCATATGGCAAAGAAAGCGGTTGCAACATTTAGCGGCGACAAGGCCTCCAAGAGGACATTTGTCAAATGTATCCGGATGGAAAAATCCGAGCGTACCGGTGCCTACATCTTCAAGGAGGATTTCGTAGCCACCGATCATGCAAAGGATTTCTTCGCGAAGAAGTAAAATTTATTGGTAATAATGATAGACGGGGTGCCGGTGACGACACCCTGTTTTGTTTTATGAATATGGAGTTACAGGAAATCATAGACAGGACTGTGGCGGAGTATGCGCCGCTGGTCAAGGCATCCTCCGAGGCTTACTGGGAGGGGACTGTGACCGGGAATGCTGATGCATTTGACCGGTATGCGGAAACTAACAAGAAGATTGCGGAGATCTTTTCTGACCGCAGTACATTCGAGGAATTGCAGCGGATAAAGGACTCGGGCAGTGTTGTGGAGCCTCTGATGCGCAGGCAACTTGACGAGCTTTACAACAGTTTCCTCTCACGTCAGGCGGACAAGGCGCTGCTCAATGCGATAATCGAGAAGGAGACGGCTTTAGAACGCAAGTACGCTGCATTCAGAGCGGATTTCAGAGGACGGAGGATTAACGACAACGAGGTGGAGCGGCTGTTGCGGACTTCGGCTGACTGCTCCGAACTGCAGGATGTCTGGGTGGCTCACAAGGCGATAGGCCGGGAAGTCGCTTCGGATATTCTGGAGGTGGTCCGGTTGCGCAATCAGCTGGCCGACTGTCTGGGATTTACCAACTATCACAGCATGAGCCTGATCCTCAGCGGGGAGAAACCGCGCGATGTGGAACTGCTGATGAATGAGGTGGATGAGCTTTCCCGCGATAGTTTCGTACAGATAAAGGCGGAGATAGACGAGGCCATGGCCTTGCGTTGCGGCATATCAGTGTCGGATCTGCGGCCCTGGCACTATCAGGGTCGCTTCTTCCAGGAGGCACCGGACCTGTATCCAGTGAACTTCGACAGTTACTACAAGGGCATGGACCTGGAGCGGCTGACCGTGGATTATTACCGCAGCATCGGTTTGGATGTGGAGCCCATGATGCGCCACAGTGACCTGTATCCCCGCGAGGGCAAGAACCAGCACGCCTTCTGCATCGATATGGACTGCATGGGAGACGTGCGGGTGCTGTGCAATCTTACCGATAACGAGCGGTGGATGGAGACCATGCTGCACGAGTTCGGGCACGCGGCTTACAGTGTGGGCCATGATTCCAATCCGGATCTGCCCTTCCTGCTGAGGGAGGCCGCCGGAATCTTTACGACCGAGGGAGTGGCCATGATGTTCGGCCGCCAGTCGCGTAACCCTGAGTGGATGCGGCTCAATCTGGATATTTCCTCCGATGAGGCCGGGCGTATTGCTTCTGACTGCCGCCGTTCTGCCCGCCTGAGCCAGTTGGTGCAGGCCCGTTTTATGCAGGTGGTCTACCGCTTCGAGAAGGCCATGTACGCCGATCCGGAGCAGGACCTCAATGCCCTGTGGCGCGACCTCGTGGAGAAGTACCAGCTGCTGACATACCCCGAGGGCCGCGACGAACCTGACTGGGCTGCGAAGATTCATATAGCCCTTTATCCCTGCTACTACCACAACTACCAGATGGGCGAGCTGTTCGCATCGCAGATGCACCATTACATCGTGGAGAACATCACCCGCAGCGGAGACATGGTATTCGACTCCTACACCGGCTGCCCTGACGTAGGCCGCTGGCTGACCGCAAACGTATTTGCTCCCGGCAAGCTCTACCCGTGGAATGAGATGATCCGCCGCGCCACCGGCGAGCCCCTTACCGCCTCCTACTGGGCTAATGAAGTTCGATAGCTACGCCGCCGCTGCGGGCTAAGGGTATCTCCAGAAGCGAGTTGCCGGTTACGATGGTCTCGGTGATCCTGTAGCTTTGGGGATTCTCGTCCCACGATGCGTCCTCACCGTCAGCGTAGATGGTGGCTGTGTATTTCTTGCCCTTGGTCAGTGGCAGTTTGGAGAAATCGATGACTGCCGTACGGGCATTCTCATCAGTGATGGCTCCGATGTACCATTTGTCCTCGCCTTTGGCCTTGCGGGCTGTGGTGATGTAGTCGCCCGGCTCGGCCTCCAGCACCTTGGAATAGTCCCAGTCGGTGGGCACGTTGCGGATAAACGTGAAGGCGTCGTAGAACCGCTCGTAGTTCTCCGGCAGGTCTGCCACCATCTGAAGTGGAGAGTAGAGCACGACATACAGGGCCAGCTGCTTTACAAGAGTGGTGTGTATCCTTGCCACGGATGTGGAGTCGTAGTAGGACATATCGGTCTGGAATATACCGGGTGTGTAGTCCATCGGACCGCCCATGAAACGGGTGAAGGGCATGATGGTGGTGTGCTCTGGCGGATTGCCGGTCTCGCCCATGGACTCGAATTCGGTACCGCGGCCCGATTCGGCTGCCAGGTAGTTGGGCCATGTGCGGTGCAGTCCGGTGGGCCTTACCGGCTCATGTGCGTCGATCATTATCTCGTAGTCGGCGGCCCTGCGGATGCAGTGCAGGAAATGGTTCACTGTGTTCTGGTCGTAGTGATGACTGCCCCGGGGGATAATGGCGCCTACGTAGCCGCTCTTGACCACCGAATAGTTGTTGTCTTTCATGAACTGGTAGGCACGGTCCAGATACCGCTCGTAGTTGACAGTGGAACCGGATGTCTCATGATGCATGACGAGCTGCACGCCCTTGCTCTTGGCATAGTCTCTCAACTCGGCCACATCGAAGTCAGGGTAGGGGGTCATGAAGTCGAATACGAAGTCCTTGAACTGGCCGAACCAGTCTTCCCAGCCCTGGTTCCAGCCCTCAACTAAGATTCCCTGGATGTTGTTGGCCGCTGCGAAGTCGATGTATCTCTTGACGTTCTCGGTATTGGCGGCATGGGTGCCGTTGGGTGTGGTCTTTGTGTAGTCAGTAACGCCGAGCTGTACGTTCGGCTCGTTGGTATAGCTCCAAGAGCCCTGTCCGGGAGCAAACATCTGCCACCATACGCCTACGAATTTCTGAGGCCGTATCCAGTCGGTGTCCTCAATTGCGCACGGCTCGTTGAGGTTGAGAATCATACGGCTTTCCAGAACGGCAGGTGCGTTGTCTGTGACGATGACAGTCCTCCACGGAGTGCTCTGAGGGGTCTGGATATAGCCCCTGTTGCCTAATGCGTCAGGTACCAGATGGGTTTTGAATCCGGTGCGGCCGCCTCCGATGTCGTGTACTTCAAGCTGCATGGCGGAGTAGTTGACTAATGCCGCTTCGTGTATGTTGACGTAAAGGCCGCCTGAGTCCCGCTTCATCATCACCGGTGTCTGTACGCCTGGTACGGGCATCGGGCAGATACAGGAGTTTCCGCTTCGGTCAAATGTGGGATAGAGGCCGGCTATCTCGCTCAGGTGCGATGTCTCGTACAGGAACTCGTTGGCATCGTAGTCTCCGGCTATCCAGAATGCGGTCAGATCCTCGTGCAGGTTGAATTCGGTCAGTTCGTTGCCGATGATGAAGTATCCCAATGTCTTCTGCCTGGGGAACTCGTAGCGGAATCCGAGTCCGTCGTTGAACAGGCGGAAACGCACTACGATGGTGCGTCCGTCGGTAGAATCCGCCCCGGTCTGCTGCCACAGGTAGACGGCCATCTCGTTGTGACGGTCGCGGATCTCCTTCTCCTCGCCCCAGACCGGCTCCCATGTGTAGTCTACGGAAGTCCGCCTGACGCTGTCTATGCGGAAGCCCTCGTACATCTGTGTCGGATGCAGTACCGTATTGCTCTGTGCTATAGTCCAGTCGTGCATGAACGGCTGGATGTCGTTCACTCCGCCTTCATGACGGATGTCGAAGCCCATCCGGCTTTCGTCTATCACCCGCTGTCCGTCAAAGGACAGGGCATAGACAGGCTCGCCGAATCCGCTCAGCTGGAACGTCAGCTCAAGTCTCTTGTCGGGTGACAGCAGGCTCAGGCTGTCGCTCTTTGCGGCTCCTGCTCCGGGTGCCGCCATCGCAGCCGCACTCATCATCATCGCGGCCGCGCTCATTGCAAGCAGTCTTTTCATCTCAGTTTGTGTTTTATAATTGCTAACAAAGATATTACAAATTGATGACAAATCCGGGAACAAAACGATTATTTGGGATGAAATGACGATAAACATGGATGAATTTAATAGCTATCCGCATTTTTATAAGTTTGCACCCGGTTTAATATCGGAAATATGAAATGGCCGCCGGCAGATCCGCTCAAAGTATTCAGAGGCTCTCCCGTAAAGCGCTGGACAATATAAAAAATTACTTAGAAGCTGTTTAAATTTTATTCAGAAATAATTTTATGGCAGCGATATGCATCATGGCTTCGTGCGTGTCAGCCCTGTATTCGTAATCAATGGTCAGTCTCCTGAAGTTCTCGAGCCACGAGAAAGTACGCTCGACAATCCATCTTTTTGGCATGTGGACAAATTTGTCCGTCAGCCAGAATCCGTTTCAGCCTAGGGAATTTGTATCTCATGGATTCGAGCACCTCTTCCGCCCCGACACTGTCATGAACGTTCGCCGGATGGACTCT
>DVHR01000027.1 GCA_018711925.1 Candidatus Coprenecus pullicola | reverse complement strand
TTAGTTATGTAAATGAAACTGTTTTCTTTTTTATTTAACTTCCCATGTGGAGCCGCTGTGAAGCAGTTCGTCCATGTTGTGAATAGTTGATTTGGCCTTTACTTCCTCGAGCTGGTCCCTGACATTGTCGTCGTAAGTCTTGTCAGGTACGTCCCTGATTACTCCGAGGGCAACCGGGAACTCGGGCCATTTCATGTCGATGAGCATACTGTGCATACCCATATCCTGAGTGTGGGCGTCATGCACCAGAATGTCATCTTCAGTGAAACCGCCTTCTCCGATGGTCACTACCTTGAGTTTCTTGTTCTCAAGTATCAGACCCTTGTCACGGTTCTTGCCGAAAATCATCTTCTCACCATGTCTCAGAACTATCGTCCTGTCAGCCTTCACATCCTTGTCGGAAATCTCCCTGTGAGAGCCGTCATTGTATATCACACAGTTGACGAGCATCTCGGTGACAGAGCATCCGTCATGCTTGGCCGAAGCCACGAATATCTCCTGATTGAGCTTCAACTCCGCGTCAATGCTCCGTGCAAAGAATGTGCCGCGTGCGCCCATGACCAAAGCACCCGGATTGAACGGATGCTCGACAGTACCATAAGGGGATGTCTTGGTTATCTTGCCCAGAGGGGATGTCGGTGAATACTGACCTTTTGTCAGTCCGTATATACGGTTGTTGAACAACACGATATTGATGTCGATATTGCGTCTGATGGCATGTATGAAGTGATTTCCACCGATAGCCAGGGCATCACCGTCACCTGTGGCCTGCCAAATAGACAGTGTCGGATTGGCGACCTTCATACCGGTTGAGATGGCTGTGGCGCGTCCGTGGATACCGTGAAAGCCGTAGGTATTCATGTAATAAGGCAGACGTGAAGAGCAGCCTATGCCTGAAACGAATACGAAACGCTCCATCGAATATCCGAGATCCTCAGCCACCTGGGGCAAGGCCCTCTGAAGTGAGGCCAGAACTGAATGGTCTCCGCATCCGGGACACCATCTGACTTCCTGATTGCTTTTGAAATCCTGTGCTGTATATTTCATGACTGTGTCCTCCTATAATAAGTTATTGACTGCATCCACGACATCCTTTACGATGAAAGGCTGTCCCTGAACCTTGTTCAACTGATAGTAATGGAATTTCTGGTGCTTTGCACGCAGGTAGTCCGCGAACTGTCCGGAGTTGAGCTCGCAGACGATGATCTTCTTGAACTTCGAGAAGACCTCCTCGGTGTTGAGAGGCAGCGGATTGATATAGTCGAAATGAGCCAGTGACACGCTCTTGCCCTGCTTGTGGAACTCCTTGACCGCCGTATAGAGATGTCCGAAAGTACCGCCCCAGCCGACAATCAGGACTTCACCGCTCTCGTCTCCGATAACCTTCAACGGCGGAATGTCACGTGCAACCAGCGCTACTTTCCTGGCCCTGGTGTCCACCATCATCTGGTGGTTCTGAGGATCGGAGGAGATAACACCGGCAGGATTCTTTTCGAGACCTCCCACCCTATGCTCCAGACCGGGTATACCGGGACGGGCCCACCTGCGGACAAGAGTCTCGGGATCCCTTTCAAAAGGAGCGAACTTGCCGCCGCACTCGGACGCGTCGTTGATGAAAGGAGGATGTATCTCGGGAAGGTCCTTCATGGAAGGTATCTTCCAGGGTTCGGAACCGTTGCCGAGGAATCCCTCTGTCAGCAGGATAACGGGCATCATGTGCTCCATGGCGAACTTACCGGCATAGAATGCCTTCTCGAAGCAGTCCGAAGGGGAATGAGCCGCCATCACCATGATGGGGCACTCTCCGTTGCGGCCGTAGAGCGCCTGATGCAGGTCGGTCTGCTCCGTCTTGGTAGGTATGCCTGTGGACGGGCCGCTGCGCTGAACATCCACGAGTACCAGAGGGAGCTCGGTGATCATCGCCAGTCCCAAAGCCTCCGACTTCAGGGAAAGACCGGGTCCGGATGTAGTGGTGACAGCAAAATTACCTGCGTATGCCGCTCCGATGGCTGTGCATATGCCCGCTATCTCATCCTCGCACTGGAGGGTCTTGGCCTTAAGCTCTTTATGGATGGCCAGTTCTTCCAGAATAGCCGTAGCGGGCGTGATGGGATATGAACCGCAGAACAATGGCACTCCGGACTTCTCGGAAGCTGCGAGCAGGCCCCATGCCGTGGCCTGGTTGCCGTTGATGTTGCGGTATATGCCTTTTTCCTGCTTTGCTGGCTGCACGTAATAGGTGTTGGCTATCGCATGTATGTTGGATGCGTAGTTGAAGCCGTCCTTGAGGACTTTCTTGTTGGTGTCGATAAGAGCCGGTTTCTTCTTGAACTTGCGCTCCAGATACTCGAATGTATGGTCGAGTTCCTTGTTGAACATGAAGAAGCACATGCCGAGGGTGAACATGTTCTTGCACCTTACGATGGCCTTCATGTCCAGACCACTGTCCTTGAGGCTCTCCTTTGTCAGGGTGGTTATAGGAGACACGATGATGTTCCTGTCACCTATGCCCAGCTCCTCAATGGGATTCATGGTCTTGAATCCGGCCTTCTGAATGCCCTTCTCGTCGAAGGCATCCTCATCCAGGATAATTGTAGCCGTAGGCTTGGCCCATTTGGCGTTGGCCATAAGTGCCGCGGGATTCATGGCGACAAGTACGTCGCAGAAATCTCCAGGGGTATTGATCTCAATAGAACCTATGTGTACCTGAAAACCGGACACACCTGAGACAGTGCCCTGAGGCGCCCGGATCTCTGCCGGGTAATCAGGGAATGTAGAGATCTCGTTGCCGAAAAGTGCGGAAGAATCAGCGAACAGCGTGCCTGTCAACTGCATACCGTCTCCCGAATCTCCTGCGAACCGGATAACGACATCCTCTATATCAATAACTTTGTGTTGCATTATTATATTGGTTATAATTTCATACAAATGTAAGGATATTTCCTAACAAAACGAATAATTTCAGAAGTATTTTATAAAAAAGAGAAAGGACTTAGCCATATCTTAAGGCAGTCCTTTCTTTTATACAGATAACCTATTGTCCTTCAATCACTAAAGCTGGGGCTGAGCCTGGGGCAGCATCTTGTCCAAAGGAATACCGAGCTCTACCTTCACCTGCTCGGTGACATCCATGCTCTGCGTCGTGTCGAAATAGGGAATCACTCCCATTGATGTATCAAACACATATATTAGTCCGTTGGCCTTGCCCACCTTGGCTACGGCCTCATTGGCCTTCTGCTGTATGGGGGTCATGAGCTGCTGCTGGAGGTTGTTCATGTCCATCTGGGCGTTCTGCTGATACTGCTGCAGACGGTTCTGGAGATCAGCGAGCTCCTGTTCCTTGGTCGCACGGACAGATGGAGTCCAGTTGGCCGCCATCTCTTGGTAAGTACGGTACTTGGTCTCAAACTCCTGAGCCATTGCATTATATGTCTCCTGCATCTCGGAGTTGAACTTTTCCATCTCAACGCGGGCTGAATCAGTCTCGTCCATCAGGAATATGACTTCCTGCATATTGAGATGTCCGAATTTGAATCCCTGAGCCGAAGCCAGAGACACCACTGAGAAAACACTCAATGCTATTACAATAATCCTTTTCATTTTACTGTTCTCTTTTTCTTATTGCTGCAAAATTAATAAAATTTCATATCATTAGAACTGCTGGCCTATCACGAAGTGGAAATTCGAGCCTCCTCTCTCCTGCCCCTGAACCGGGTCGAAGCCCCAGCCCCAGTCAACTCCCAGCAGTCCGATCATAGGCAGCATCACCCTGACACCGACTCCTGCCGAGCGCTTGATCTGGAAAGGGTTGAACTCTCTGATATCCTCCCAGCAGTTACCGCCTTCCAGAAACGCCAGCACATATATGGTTGACTGAGGCTGCAGGATAACAGGATATCTCAATTCTATAGTGAACTTGTCATACACATGGCCGACATAGACACCGTCATCGTTGACAGGAGTAAGAGAGTAATTCTGATAACCTCGCAGCGCGATAATCTCCGAACCGTAGGTATTGTAACCGGACATACCGTCACCGCCGACCTGATACCCCTCGAAAGGCGAATATCCCAGATTTTTGTTGTAATATCCAAGATATCCGAACTGAGCCCTCGTCATCAGCACCAGATCACCGAACAAACGCACATACAAGGCTCCCTTGAACGTCCATTTATGATATTCTATCCAGCGGTAACGCTGCTGGTCTGTCATCGAGGCATAATCCGTATTCTTGTCCCTGAAAAGCGAATAAGGAGGAGTCAACTGCAATGACAGCTGGAAATCCGAACCCTCCCTCGGATAAACCATCTGGTCCGTAGAGTTCCTGGCGAGAGTAATCTTATAGCTTATATTGTTGGAGCGTCCGTTCTCAAACAGAAAATTGTAGCTCCAGTTGTGCAGATTGTATGTCTGCCAGCTCAGTTCGTGATAAAGGACGAAATAGCTGTCCGGCCACTTCAGACGGCTACCCAACGAGGCCGCTATACCATAGACCTCATAATACTCGTCTGTATTCTGGTAAAAATAATAGGAGTTGGTCTGACGCGTATAATATCCCGCGAGATTGAACGACGTAGGCTTCTTGCCGAAAAGCCACGGCTCAATAAAGTTGATCGATGCAGCCGTATAGTACATGGCATTTGTCTGAAAACGGATTGAGAGCGTCTGAGCGTCACCCAGAGGTACCGGACGCCACGCCCCTTTCTTGAACATCCTCTTTATCGAGAAGTTGTTGAAACTGACGCCCACTGTGCCGACGAACGAATATCCGCCCCATCCTCCAGACAGCTCAAACTGGGAATTCGGCTTCTCAACCAGATTGTAGGATATATCCACGGTGTTGTTCAGCTGGTTGGGTATCACCGAATAGCCGCGCGTATGGTCCAAGGCCTGCTCCGGGTCAAAGTTACCCATCGACGCAATCTCCCTCAGGGAACGCTCCAGCATCGACTGACTGTACAGATACCCCGGCTTGGTAAACAGCTGGCGGCGCACCACTTTCTCATTGGTAATCGTATTGCCGCTGATGATTATCTTGTTGAACGTGGCCGGCTTGCCCTCCACCATGCGGAGCTCCACATCCACCGAGTCCCCGACGATATTGGTCTCCACCGGTATGATATTGAAGAATATGTATCCCTGATCGGCATAAAGGGTATGGATATCCATGAACTCCTTCTTAGGGTCTCCGAAGAGTCTCTTCTCCAGATTGACGACATCGTAAACATCCCCCTTCTTGATCATCAGTATCTCATCCAGCTGCTCTGCCGTATATAGGGAATTACCGGTCCATGTTATATTCCTGAAATAGTATTTCTTGCCCTCGTCTATGACAAACTTGATGCCCAGGCGGTCCGGCTCTATATAATATATGGAGTCCTTCACTATACGGGCATCCCTGTATCCAGCCTCATTGAATACGCTGAGCATGGACTGTTTGTCATTCTCATATTCCTTCTCGTTGAATTTCTTGGTCTTGAAGATATTACGGAGACGCATGTCCCTGGTCTTCGCCATCGCCCCTATAATCTTACCGTCAGGCACATGGTCGTTGCCCTCAAATGTGATGGTCTTTATCTTCACCTTTGACTTGCGGTCCACAACAAAGGTGACGCGCACAGCGTTCTTCACCACCGTGTCCCTGACCTGAATCACATCCACGTCAGCATTGAGAAATCCCTTCTCCTTGAAATAGTCCCTGATGATTCCGACCGAGGACCTCAGCACATAATCCGACAACGGGACATTGCGCCTGAGACTCAGCCTGTCCTGGAGTTCCGTCTGCTCAGAATTCTTGATGCCCTGGAAATTCCATCTCGAAACCCTGGGCCTCTCCTGCAGCCACAGCGCCAGATATACCGTGTCGCCCATCGCAGAAAGCGAGTCGATTTTGAGAGAAACGTCCGAAAAATGCTTCTGAGCCCATATATTGCTGACCACAGATGCGGTAACATCCCCCGGCACCGTTATCTCCATACCCTCCCTCAAGCCGGTCAAGGCCAGAATCTGCGACTCTCCGAGGTACTTGACTCCTTTCACCTTGATGCCGCCCAGCACGTATTTTTTAGGATGAAGATAGTCTACGACAACGTCCGCGGAACTCTGCTGCGCATACAACAGCCCCGCCGTCATCAGTGACAATACCAGAAAAAGCGTCCTTTTCAATGTCATCATTTGGAATCGCCAGTTTCAATTTTTATCTGCTCGCCCGTCTTCCCGAACCGTCTTTCCCGGGAGGCATAGCTGTCAAGTGCTGTCCGGAACTCGTTTTTGCGAAAATCGGGCCAAAGGACATCCGTAAAATAAAATTCGGTATATGCACACTGCCAGAGCATGAAATTGCTTATCCTCTGCTCTCCGCTCGTCCTTATCAGAAGGTCCGGGTCCGGTATTCCTGCTGTTGCCAGATAATCTCCGAAATGCCCCGCAGGAGCTCCTGCCGCCACGAACTTCCGGGCAGCCTGCTCTATATCCCATTTGCCGCTGTAGCTCAGAAATACCACGAGCGTCAGCCCCGTATTGCCGGCTGTTTCATCCATCGCCCCGTCTATATCCCTGTTAAGGTCATCTGAGAGACGGCTGCGGTTGCCTATCACGACAAAACGGATATTGTTCTTTCGGAAAGTCGGCCTTTCATTGAGGATGGACACAGCCATAAGGCGCATCAGCTCTGAGACCTCCGCATCCGGACGGTTCCAGTTCTCCTCAGAGAATGCGAAGAAACTCAGATACTCAATACCCATTTCCACTGCGAACTCCGAGCAGGCCCTTACACTCTCCGTCCCCTCGTGATGCCCGAACACCCGTTCCTTGCCGCGCTGTCTGGCCCAACGCCCGTTCCCGTCCATTATTATCGCCACATGTCTTGGCAGCATACTCTTGTCCATATCTGTTTTCAATATTTTATTCTGTCATTCCTGCGGTCCTCGCCCCAAAGCAGCTTCTCATTCAAAGCCTCGAAAAAGCCGGCCTTCCCGAAAGTCACACACGAAAGAGCAAAGTCCGCTTTCCGCACCGTCACCTTCCTGTCCTCGGCCACATCCATGAAACGGTTGTCCACCGAAAGCAGAGTACGTCTTCCCCCTGAACGTATAACGACCTCTATCTCCGATGTGTCAGGCACTATCAACGGCCTCACGTTGAGGTTGTGCGGAGCCATCGGGGTAATGATGAAGACCGAAGAGTCCGGCACCACAACCGGGCCTCCCACGCTGAGAGAATAAGCCGTAGAGCCGGTCGGGGTCGCTATGAGCAACCCGTCCGCCCAGTAAGTCGGTATGCGCATCCCGTCGATAGATACCTCTATGCCTATCATATTGGGGCCGTAACGCTGCATGGTTGTCTCATTGAGCGCATAGGGATAGAAATCCGCAGTCAGTCCCCCATAGGAGACTTCCAGCAGACTTCTTTTCCGCACACTGTAGTCTCCCTTGATCATCCGGTCCACGATACCGCATCCTGCATCTCCGCTTCCCGCCGAAGTCAGAAAGCCCAGCCGTCCGAAATTGATGCCGGCGACCGGTATTCCCCTCCTGCCCACCATCGTCAGAGAACTGAGGAAAGTCCCGTCACCGCCCAGGGAAAGAAATATGTCCACGTCCGCAGGCAGATCATCCCCTGAGGTGAACACCTTCCCCGGCATAGACCGTATGCCGGCCCTGCCAAGACAGTCCGCCAGCTCAGAGAAAAACGAAAGCCTCACACCTTTTATAATAAGGTGCTCCAGCAATGTCATCATTCTACTTGCGGTGTCAGACCCCGGATTACGGCCATATAAGGCAAAGTGCATGTTCTCTGTTTTTGCTATACAAGTTGCAAATATTGTGAATTTATTTTGATAAAGCCCTATTTTTGCAAAAAAACTCATTTTTATTTACTTTTGTATTTTAATATGATTAATAACTCTACAATACGGAAATGAAGAAAGTCAATCTTATCCTCAACATCGTACTTGTGCTGGCTGTCGCCGCATTGTACGTACTGCATTTCACCGGCAACAGTAAAACCGAGAACACGGCTTCCACAGAAGACAGCCGGATAACCGCAGGCAGCGGGGACATCGTCTATATCAACCTCGACACCCTGGTCAACCAGTACGATATGTACAACGACCTCCGCACTGAACTTGAAAGCAAGGTCAGCGCAATTGACAATGACCTGAACAAGAAAGGACGTGCTCTGGAAAATGACGCAAAGAGCTTCGAGGAGAAAATGCAGAAAGGGCTCCTGACGTACTCTCAGGCCGAGAGCATGAGAAATGACCTGATGACACGGGACCAGGAACTGCGCAACCTGTCCCAGCAGAAACAGATGGAGCTGGCAAATGAGGAAAGCGTCATGTACAACAGGGTTATGGATGCCATAAAGACTTACGTGGACAACTACAACAAGGAGAAACAGTACTCCCTGATACTTACAACCACCGCCGCCACGAATTCCGTGATAAACGGTGAGCAGGGACGCAACATCACAAACGAGATCATTAACGGTCTTAATCAGGAATACATCAAGAACCGAAACAAATAACTGCCTTGAGAGTCGCCATACTATCGTGTTTCCCGCCTTTCCGGGGCGGAATCTCCCAGTTCAACACCTCCCTGTATCAGGAGTTGTCGAAGGAGCACACGGTACGTGCGTACAATTTCAAAAGGCAGTATCCTGAGTTTCTTTTCCCTGGAAAGACCCAGTACATAGAAGACGGTTCGCGGCCTCCTTTCGAGGCCGTTCCGGTTCTGGATACGGCCAATCCATTTTCATATATCAGGACAGCCCGAGCCATCTCCGCGTGGAAGCCGGACCTGCTGCTGATGCGGTACTGGATGCCCTACTTCGCTCCGTCACAGGGATATGTCGCAAGACACATGCCCTCCGGATGCAGGGTCATATCCATTCTGGACAACGTCATCCCGCACGAAAGACACTTCTGGGACGGACCGCTTACCCGCTACTATCTCGGCGGGCATGACGGATTCGTAGTGCTTTGCAACGCAGTCAGGGATGACCTGCTGCATATCAGACCCGATGCCAGATACATCGTATCTCCGCATCCCATCTACTCCAACTTCGGAGACAAGATACCACAGGCACAGGCCAGAGCCGAACTGGGGCTGGACCCGGACAGGAAAACACTCCTGTTCTTCGGTCTGATAAGGGAATACAAGGGGCTGGACATCCTTCTGGAGGCATTCTCTACCCTGGACAGTTCATACCAGCTGCTGATAGGCGGAGAGACATACGGCTCGTTTGAACGCTATCAAAGACTGATAGACTGCTCCCCGAACCGGGAGCGGATTCACCTTTTCAACCGGTTCATCAGCGACAGCGAGGTAGCCCGGTTCTTCTGCGCGTCCGACCTGTGCGTGCTGCCATACAGGTCAGCCACTCAGAGCGGCATCAGCTCCATCGCATACCACTTCGGCTTGCCTATGGTCACTACTGCCGTCGGCGGACTGCGGGAGA
>DVHR01000026.1 GCA_018711925.1 Candidatus Coprenecus pullicola | reverse complement strand
GAATACACCATATTTAATATTCAGTATGGTTTTCAGTTTGCGTACTTTGATAGCCGATAGAGTGTCCTTTATGTCAAGATAAACATTATAATGATCTGTAGTGTCTATTTTATAGTTGAGCAACTGGTAATACATTTTGTAATAGAAGTCGTCAAATGTATTTTCATCGTTGCACCGTATTTTGGACTTGTCAATTCCGACAGCCCTGAACCATAAATCCGTATCAAAGAAGTAGTCCACCAAGTCGAGGTAGAAATCAATCTTGGACATTGATACATTGCCCCACTTGATTTCCGCATTGAACTTATGCTTGTTCTTAAGTTCTTTGATTCTTTCTGTATGCCTTTTGACTTGAGGGTATGCACAACTGACAGATCCCAAAAACATATAATTCTTGTGGTCATTCTCCAGATGGCAACTTTCATCACAGTATATATTGAAGGTCTTATCCATAAGATACATTTGTTTATGCAAAGGTAATGATTCTTCTCTGATTTAAACTATTGCTATCATTGAATCATCTTCTTTCCCTCATACACCTCATCGTTAGATACGTCTGCACCGCCATGTGGCTAAAAATATCCGAAAGCATCTTGTTGTATATGCAAAACGCTGTTTGTGAATGTGCTGTCGAAGTCAGGCGTGTGCGTACCTGCCGTTGAGGCATGTGATGGCGGCTCGGTTCCTGAGGGCTGCGTCGGATATTCGGCAGCGGCCGGGTGATGGTGCCGGTAGGGAAGATGCACTCTTTCAGCGGATATTACCGTTTTCAGCAGACGTTCATTTCCTCGGGACTGGATGAGCATATACTCAGTCTGGGATATACCCTCGTTTCTAGAATAAAACAGTCTTAGTAAATTTATTTATTTGAAAAGATTTGAAAAAACTGTATATTCGTGGGTAATTGACAAAACAAATTAACTACGATCAAGTATGAAGAATGCAGTTTTCAATTTCCCTGTACCGGCCAATGAACCGGTAAAGTCCTATCTGAAAGGCTCTCCTGAGAGAGTAGCCCTCGAAGCCGAACTTAAAAGACAGAGCGGTATCCAGCTCGACATACCGTTGATTATCGGCGGCAAGGAGATCCGCACAGGCAACACCGGAAAGGTGGTCATGCCTCATGACCATGGCCATGTGCTGGCAACATACCACAAGGCGGGTCCTGAGGAGGTTAAAATGGCCATAAAGGCAGCCCTGGATGCGCATGAGGAATGGGCTGAGCTCGACTGGACAGTCAGGGCCTCGATTATATTGAAAATTGCAGACCTGCTCGCAGGCAAGTACCGCGCTGTCATCAATGCTGCCTGCATGCTCGGCCAGAGCAAGAACTTCTATCAGGCGGAGATTGACTCGGCCTGTGAGACCATTGATTTCCTGCGCTACAATGCAGCATTTGCTTCCAAGATCTACGGCATCCAGCCCAAGAGCGGCCCGAACCAGATCAATAGCGTGGAGTACCGTCCTCTCGAGGGATTCATCTTCGCCCTGACCCCGTTCAACTTCACATCCATTGCCTCCAACCTCTCGATGTCCCCCGTGCTGATGGGCAACACCGTGGTATGGAAGCCCTCTACCACCGCCATTCTCTCGAACTACTACCTGATGAAGATCTACGAGGAGGCCGGAGTGCCTGCGGGCGTGGTAAACTTCATTCCCGGCAGCGGCGCTGTCATAGGCAAGGAGATCTTCGCCTCGAAGGACCTCGCAGGAGTGCATTTCACCGGCTCCAGTGCCACCTTCAACACTCTCTGGAAACAGGTGGGCGAGAATATCGCCAATTACCGCTCCTATCCCCGCTTAGTGGGCGAGACCGGCGGCAAGGACTTCATCTTCGTGCATCCTTCGGCTGTGGCTGAGGAGGTCGGCAATGCGGCTTACTGCGGCGCATTCGAGTATCAGGGCCAGAAGTGCTCCGCCGCTTCCCGCATGTACGTGCCCAAGTCCCTGTGGCCCGCTGTCCTCGAGAAGATCAAGGATACAGCCGCAAAGGTGAGGATGGGTGACGTCTGCGACCCGATGAATTTCATCAACGCCGTCATCGATGAGACTTCCTTCGACAACATCGCATCCTACATCGAATATGCCAAGGCGTCGAAAGACGCTGAGATCGTGCTCGGCGGCGGGTACGACAAGTCCAAGGGCTATTTCGTGGAGCCTACTGTCATCGTTACCACCGACCCCCATTTCAAGAGCATGGAGGAGGAGATATTCGGCCCTGTCCTCACAGTCTACGTCTATGACGACGCTGATGTGGACAAGGCTGTCGAGCTCTGCGACACCACCTCTCCTTACGGCCTGACCGGTGCCATCTGGGGCCGCGACCGTCTGGCTCTCGAGAAGATTTCCCGCAGGCTGAAATACGCGGCCGGCAACTTCTACATCAACGACAAGCCCACCGGAGCCGTTGTCGGCATGCAGCCTTTCGGCGGAGCCCGCGCATCCGGTACCAATGACAAGGCCGGCGGCGAGTTCAACCTTATCCGCTGGGTACTGCCCCGCGCTGTCAAGGAGACCCTCGTGCCTCCCACGGACCACCGCTATACCTACATGAAGGAGGAGTAGGGCATATGCCTTTCAAGTAAAATCATTCCCCGCCACGGCATTGTGTCAGTGACGGGGATTTTTATGTCCTGTATGAGGTGGAAGACGTGGATTATTTTGAGATAATCCAGTCGCTGATGGTATGTGTCTCCCTGTTGAAATTGACAGCAACCTTGACAACGGGCAGGCCGCATAGGGCGAAACGCTCCGGATACTGCTTCAGGTCGATCTGCTGCATGGCGGTTTCCGCGCTTTTGTCGAGCTTGACCTCAACCACGTAAAGCGTTGTGGCCGTGCGCAGGACCATGTCCACCCGTCCTCTCGGGGTGCGTACCTCCACGTCCACATAGTAACCGAGCAGGGAGAAGATGATGTAGAGTATCTGCTGGTAGTGCCCTTCGTAGTCGGTGTTGTCGGTGTAGGGGACGGTGGAGAGGAATGTCTGCAGGAGGCGGAATGCCCCGTCCAAGTCCTCATTTCTCACGGCCAGGTAAATGCGGGCAATGGTGGTTGAGGCCTCGATAGAGCGTCCGGCGGATACATAGTAAGGAAGGAACGAGCGCATCAGGCCGATGCGTACTTCTTTGTTGGGAATGTCCAAAGTGAAGATGTCCGCATCCTGGTCGTATCCCTTTATGGTGATGTATCCGCTCTGGTAGAGCAGGGGGGTGATCCCAATCATCCTTTCCGTCGGAGCATCGAAGTCGGCGGCCATGGCGGTGCCCCCGCCAATTTGCGACGGCGCCACATGGAACGTCCTCAGCATCTCTATCAGGTATGTGGGCGTGCCGCTTCCGAACCAGTAGGCTCCTATCTTTCTGTCAGCGAAGGCGCAGACCAGGCTGAACGGATTGTAGATGTCCGGTGAGGGCCATGTGAAGTGGTATCCGTCGTAATAGCTTTTCAACTTTTCCAGCAGCTGCTCCCGGCTTAGGGCCATCTCTCCTGCGACCATGTCGATGTCTGCGCTTATCTGCGAGAGCATCTCGTCCTCGGAGATACCGCATACGGCTGCGTATGAGGCATCCATGCTGATGTTCCGGATGTTGTTGAGCTCGCTGAAAATGCTCAGCTGGGAGAATTTGGTGATTCCGGTCATGAATACGAACTTGAGGTACTGGTCGCAGGCCTTCAGGGGGCTGTAGAAGTTGCGCATGACGTTCCTCAGTACCGGTAAGGTCTTTTCTTCGTGCACGACATCCAGCAAAGGAGCGTCGTATTCGTCGATTAGAATAACGGTCCTCTGCCCAGTCTTCATAAAAGCTCTCTGGATAATGCCCGCAAGTCTGTTGTTAAGACCTTTCTCCGCCTCTACTTTTCCGTAGATATTTTCGTAACCGAGCAATTGCAGATTGAGCATGGATTCCAACTGCTCTATCTCCATGTGCTTGGCCATACTCATGTCGAAGTGCAGCACCGGATACTTTACCCATTCCTTCTCGAGGCTGTCGATGACGAGCCCTTGGAACAGCTCTCTCCTTCCCTGGAAGTAATATTTAAGTGTAGATACCAGAAGCGACTTGCCGAACCGTCTTGGCCGACTGAGGAAGATGAACTTCGCATCGGAGTGCGTCATCCTGTAAACATACTCCGTCTTATCGACGTAAAGGAAGTTGCCCGCCGTCCTGATCTCGGCGAAGTCCTGCCGTCCTACCGGAAAAAGTCTTTGCTGTGCGTCCATATCCCAATCGTTTTATGAGTTTTCCGTCCCAAAGTTACGAAATTTATTTGGAAGCGGTGGTGCCCGGGGTTATTTGGCGGAGGTGGTGAGGTCCTGACGGTAGCGGTGGTGATCGTGCCAGAGGCCTGCGCAGGCTAAGATGAATACAGCCAAGACAATGCCGAGCAGCGGGTTCGCAAGTGTTGTGATGGCCTCGCGCATGAGGGACGAGATGCCGGATATGAAGCCGGAGACCGCTCCGGGGATGTCAAGTCGAGGAAGGTCTATGGTCAAGGAGTTCAGACTGATGTTGAAGTAGTCGAGGACAGCGACGGCGGTCGCTATGACAAACACCGCTCCGAGTATGCTGCCGCTTACCGTTATTATGCGCGTTCTGCGGGCAGCGGCTCTCTCTCTCTGCTCGATTTTCTGCATCACACTGTCGGTGAAGTCCTCGGGTAGTCTTATTTTCTCCATGGAAATCCCCCTTTTTATTTTTCCAAATCCTTGTTGTCCTTCAATATTCTTGCCAGCCGGTTGCGGCAGCGGAACAGCCGTACCTTGACATTGGACAGGGACATGCCCGTAATCTGCGTCAGCTCGGCCAGGCTGCGGCCCTGCTCGTAGAACGCCGTTATCAGAAACCGGTCCTGCGGCTCCAATGCCGTCACCGCCTTTTCCAATGCTCCGTACTGCCTTTCCCGCAGTTCCTTAAACTCTACATCCTCTCCGCTTTCGAGCCATAGCGAGCTCTGCTGCAGTTCCTGGTCCGTGAATCTGTCTCTGCTCACAGTCCGCATCTTCTTCCTGATGGACGAGACTGCAAGGTGATAGGCTATGCTGTAGAGCCAGGTGGAGATGGAGCTTTCGCCACGGTATTTGCCCAAGGAGAAATATGCCTTGACAAATGTCTCCTGAGCCATGTCCTCCGCGTCCTCCCTGTTGCCCGTCATCCGGTAGAGCACTGCGAGAATCATGCCGCCATGAGCGTCCACAATCTGCCGGAAGAGGTCCTTGTCCCCGTTCAGTATCTTGAATATGAGTGCGCTCTCCTCGGCTCTTGTCATAGGTGCTGTGTTCTTTCTGCATATAAGACGCGGGTAAAAATAAAAGGTTACATCGAAATTTAAAAATTGAATTTTTCAAAATTTTCTGTCCAGCTGTGTAACCTTTCCCATTTCGTGCGTCAAAGATGCAGACGGAACATTAAAAACCTTTTAAAATTAAAGTTATGGAAGGAGCAATTATTTGTGCGATAATTTTCTACTTTGTCTATCGCATCCTCGAAAACCTTATTCACCGTAAGGAGAGGCTCATCGTGGCCCAGAAAATAGAGACTCTTGACCTGCAGAAAAGCGGGCAGATAGACCTGAATAAATGGTTTGGTGCCGCAGCGCCGAACAAATATGCATCCCTGCGCTGGGGCCTGCTTTTGACTGGCGCTGCACTTGGCCTGCTGGTGGCATTCTTTATAAAGGATGGAATGATGCCTGACAAGACCTGGTACAACGATGATGTGCAGGTTCTCTATTTCGGATCGGCGTTTCTTTTCGCCGGTATAGGCCTGCTGGCCTCATTCGTTCTTGAAAGGAAATACACCGCAGAGGACCGGAAAAAAGAGTAGGGCCTTTCATGCAATATGCGCACTATGGTTACGCAGTGACTGTCGGATATCGTGTAGAAGATGATGTGCCTGCCGGCCCTGACACCTGACAAGCCCGCCATTACTTCATCGTAGCGGCGGCTTGTCGTTATTTTGGACTCGGATATCATCCTGCAGCAGTCAGTCAGCAGATTATAGTAGCGCTCAGCCTGACTCGCGGACCATCTTCTTACTGTGTATTCCCAGATGGAGGACAGGTCATCGACCGCCTTGTTAGTGAACATCAGCTTATTCATCGGGCAGGCCGGATTTAAGTTCAGCAAGATGTCTTACCGGATCAAACCCTGTGGCGATACCGCTGTCCAGTCCGCTTTTAATCGCTGTTTTAAGTGCATCCAGACGGCACTCGTCTTCTTCCAGAAGTCTTAGTCCGGCTCTTACCATTTCGCTGGCGTTGCTGTAGCGTCCCTCTTCGATGGAAGTCTGGATAAAGTTGTCGAAATGCTGGCCTAAGGCTACTGATGTTGTTTTCATGATGTATAAAAATTTTGCGCAAGTTACCAATATTTAGTAACTGCGCAAATTTTTTATCTATGCATGCGAAATTATTTCTGGACAATGGTGCCGACGGCCTCGAGGAGCGGGTCTACGCTGACTTCGGAGCCGACGGCCTGCTGCATCCATATCTGGGGAGTCAGGCGGCCGAGGGTGTAGATGCGGCGGAGCTCCGAGGCGAATTCCAGTCTGTTGCGGCACTGGGCCAGATGGTTCTCAAGCTGGTATTCGATGATGTGCCCGAAGGGGTAGTTGGGCAGGTACATCGGGGAGTTGACCATGTGGGAGTAGACGGCCAGCAGGGGACAGTCGGGAGTGCCGAGGACGGGGGCGTAGTACTTGTTCCATACGTCCTTGGCGATGGATACCACCGCGTCGCGCAGCTCTGAGGCCGTGGCTTCCGGGTGGGCGTAGAGCCACTGCCAGGTGTACATGTCGGTCAGGGCCACGCCCATAATCTCGTAGGCGCCCCAGAAGATGTCCAGGGTGGTGTTGTCGTCCATCTTGTAGTCAAAACCCAAAAGCTCCAGGTCGCGTTTCTGGAAGATGAAGGCCAAGGCCTCCGTGAAAGCGGTGTTGGGCACCCCGTTGAGCATGTAGTAGTCGATGTCGTAGAGGTCGAGGGTCTGCTCCACATTGTGCCCGAACTCGTGTACGGCGATGTTGTAGCCCTTATAGTCCATGCCCTTGTCTCCGATGCGTGTACGCAGACGGGCGGGCTCCCAGCGTCCCTGTGCGCCCCAGGCGTGTCCTGAGCCACGGGCCGGCTCGACGACGATGCGCTCAGCTATGTATTTCGCGTCATGCGCAGGGAATCCGAGGTACCTCAGCATTCTCGGCATGTCCTTGGCAAATGCCTGTGCGTCGGGGTATTTCTTCCGGGTCATCTTTGTCAGTTCGTCCTCGGACATGGCAGTACGGCTTTTGAATCCGTCGTACCATATGTCGTAGGGCCTGAGCTCGCGGCCCAGACGCTCCTTGATGAGTCCTGCCACTTCCTTTACCTCGTCGGATGAGATCAGCCGGATGAAAAGCTGCTCTATGTCAGCGGCGGACACCTCCATCCCCTCCTCGAAGTTGCGGGCGATGCCGGTCGGAAGCTGCGGGCTGTAGCGGTCTATCTGCTCTTCTACGTGGAAAGTGTTGAGGATATGGGAGTAGCGCACGTCAGTCTCGGGTTGGAGCTGCACTTCCTTGCCGTCCTTCCAGGTCTTGTTGGAGTACGGGGCCCAGTCGTATTCCGGATTATTCACCACGTCTTTCGGAATACTTTGGTCCACAATGCGCAGCATCACCTGATAGATCATCTCCTGCTTCTCGTTGGCGTTAGGGACGTCAGCGTAGTTGCTCTTGAGCTCGTCACGAAGGTTCCAGTGCGAGAGCAGTATCATGTCCTCCGGGAAGAGGCGGCGGCCGTCATCGGTGAGCAGGTGGCCCATCATGATGTTGTAGGAGGCGATGTAGTTTTCTGAGGCGCTGAGTACCCGGGAGTACTCCGACTTCACCTTGGCCGGTACCCTGGTGGTAAAGGCGTCCCCCATGCGGGCGTAGGCCCATTCGAGGCGGTTCCAGTCCTTGCCGAGGGTATTCTTCTCCTCGAGGGTGTAGAAGGGGAAATTGAGAATGGTGACAAATGCCGTCTTGTTGGCGAACAGGTCGTCCGACAGGTGGGAGTAGGGATCGAACGCTCCGAGGATGTAGTCTATCTCCGTAGGCTCCGGCCCGGTCAGATGGAGGGGCTTCTGCAGCCTTACCGCCACCTGGTTGGACGTTCCGTAAAGGGTCTCGAATGCATCCGAAAGCTTGTCGAACAGCACTTTGCGGTCCTCGGGAGTCGCAGCGTAGCTCTCCGTTGCGAACTGCTCGAACTCCGCTTCGGTGCCGTCTTCGGCCCTCCACAGGGCAGCTGCCTGTGTCACTCCTTTCTGAACCAATGCCTTGTCCGCCTCTGGACATTTATCCGTGATAGCCTGCACCGTCCTGTTGACGGTGTTTTCCGTAATATTGTTCATGGCTGTGTCTTTGTCTGGATTTCCATTGCCGCAGCCGCTCAATGTCATCGCCGCGGCGGCCAGCATGATTGCCGGTAGTCTTTTCATATTTACACTCAATTATAGTTTGTCAACATCTTCTTTGGAAAGACCGGTGGTATTCACAATCATTTCGATTGGAAGACCTTGTGATTTCATGTTGCGTGCTACTGCCTGTAGGGTCTCGGCTATACCTTCAGCCTTACCTTCAGCCCTGCCTTCAGCCCTGCCTTCAGCCCTGCCTTCAGCCTTACCTTCAGCTCTGCCTTCAGCCCTTCCTTCAGCTCTTCCTTCAGCTCTGCCCTTTTCTCTTCCCTCTTCAAGCCCTTTCGCTCTTCCTTCGTCGAGTCCCTCGTCTCTGGCCGTATTCAGTACGTCCCATTGAATGCGCCTGTTCTCGATATGGCGCTCGTAGGCCCTGCGCTCCTCCTTCGAAAGGCAGCTGACGCGGAGTTGCTTGCGTGCCAGGCGCAGTCCCTCTACCTTGGTGTCCTCGTTGATCTTGCCGGACTTAAGGAAAGCGATCCACTCGTCTAAAGGAGTCACGGCATGTTGGTTGAACTCGTTGACCCTCAGGATGTAGTATTCCGGGAAAAGGTCTCCGGCATCCTCCTTGGTGAATTTCTCTCTCTGCTTGACCGATAACCTCAGGGTGTCATGTGTATGCACTCCCTTGAATACAGACTTGCCGTGATAGATGTAGTCGTTCCCCTGACCGATGTCGAAATAGACGATACTGATGGAGTACACCTTGCGGATCTGGGAGTACTCGTCCCCTTCGTAGATGTACTCGGTGATGGCTTTCGACGTGCCGTAGAGCATTCTCTGGAAGTAGTATATCTCCGCGTTGTTCTGAATCTCGATGATAATCAGGTCTCCCTTGGAGTTCTCAGCGAGCACGTCCACTCTGTTGAATTTGTCATCTGCGCTCTCCTTGTTCCCCTCGCTCTCGAGTATACGATGTATGCTGACTTTCTCCCCGAGCAGCTCGCTCAGGAAGCTGTCGAGTACAGCGAAATTGGCTTTCTGCCTCAGCAGCCGCTTCATAGCCCAGTCGAAGCGGATAATCTCGTCTCCGTAGTATACCATGACTTTATCCTTTTATTATGATGCAAAATTATACATTAATCAGTATTTTTCCAGTATTATAAGGTACGGCACTTCCTCCTCCGAAAGGCAATAGTCCATAAGCTTGTCTCCGGACTGCCATTTAGGGTAGAAAGCCGTTTCCGTGCCGGGAACATTTACCGCAGACCTATAGGCGGTGTTGTCGTTCTTGTCTATGAGGTAGAGGCGCTTGGTCCAGCCCGGCTCGATGAGGGTGGCATAGCGGAACGAGGCATCCTCGGCGTAGTCGTACACCATTGAGACCTTCTGGCTGATGTTCGCAAATGATGAGAGGTCACTCTGCGCGGCCTCGTTCTGGAAGACAAAGCAACACCTCGGCTCCAGGGCAGGCACATCTGCACGCACGGTAAATACGGTGTCTGTGCTCATCTGATGGTAGATGATCTCTCCCGCTCCGTTCCGGAAAAGAGCCTTGTACTCCTGATAGGCCGTGACAGTGGCCTTGGGAGTGTAGTTGAACAGCAGATGGTTGGGGAAGCGGCTTGTGACGTTTCCGTTGGTGTCCATGACGCGGAGTCTGTCGGCCTCATTGCCCATCACCACCTGCACCGACTCAAGGACGTACTGACCGTCTGAGATGGAGGTGACTATCTGTCCCGGAGTCTCCCGCTTCCGCGTTCCCTTATATGTTCCGTCGAGCCCGTAGGTGATTGTCCCCTTCATCACATCGTTCAGGCAGATGCCGTCTCCACCGGGTGTCAGATAGATATCATTGACGTAAATGTATTCTCCCGGGCCGTTGCCCTTTGTTCCGACATAACCACAGAAGACCCCGTCCGAACTGAGTCTCATAATCTTAGAATCAGCCGTAAGCAGAAATATGCATCCGTCAGCCAGCTCCATGTCCACCACATCGGAGATGAGCAGCCGCTCCGCCCCGTCGGCATTCCTCAAACGGACGGTATCCATCCGGTAGCCCCTCTCCACCAGGTCCTGCATGGAAATCTCCGAAGAGACCGAAGTTAGATTGTTATCAAAATATTGGGGTACAACTGTTTTGTCACCGGAGCCAGCACATGATACTGTCAGAAATCCAAGGCACAGAAAGAATGAGAAATGCTTCATAGTTTCCATGAGTGTTGATGATTTTAAGGTAAATTACTGTGACAAAGTTATTAAAAATCCTTACATGACCAAGTTCCTCCGGCTTGGAAATTTTCTGAAAGTTTCAATGAGTTTCTAATTTTTCATATCTACATTTGCTTATGTAATCAGATATCGGTATGAAAAATAGTATAAGGATGCGGTGAAGCAGGAGTGCGGTGGCTTGGACGGTAGTTATTGCAGCAGTTGCAGTTGTCTTGGCAGTGGAGGGAGTAGCTATGTGGCTTGAAGGGGAGCCTGCCGTCGGCATAGTATGCTGGGCGATAACTGTATCAATACTTATCGGCTCTCTTTGGACTCCGCTGCGTATCGTAGTGACAGATAGCGAGGTACAGCTGTGCCGTCCGATAGGCCGTCTGCGCATTGACCGCTGTGATATTGTTGGAGTCGAGAAAATATCTTCCAGTGTTGTTCTGAACTCTTTACGGGTGGGCAGCGGCGGCCCGTTCGGCTATTGGGGCCGATGGCAGAGCGACAACTTAGGCTGGTACACTCTGTTCGCCACTAATCTCTCAGACCTCTGCCTAATCCGCCTCTCCACAGGCCGCGCCTATATTATCAGTGGATTGAGGAATCCGAAGAAACGGTCGTGCAAGAAGGACGGGAAGGAGTCGAAGTGAGTGGAGTCCTTCTGAGGCTGAACTCGCAGCCGCAGTACTGCTGGTTGTAGAACTGTCTGGCGAGGATGTTGCGCCGCTCGTAAAGTCCGCCCTTGCGCCAGTTGCGGTCCCAGAAACGGGTCAGGCCACGGCCGCATTGTTCCTGAGCATAGAGGCCGGCTTCATTGATCTGCCGGATGTCCTTCCAGCGGGAGGAGGCGAGAGTGGTGGTGAACAGGGGAAATCCGTGCTCAGCGGCATAGGTGGCCGCGACGCAGAGCCGGTGCCTGAAGCAGGCCAGACATCGCCGGCCCCGTTCCGGCTCGCCCTCCATCCCGGCAGTACAATCCAGCCACTGTGCGTGCTGCTGCTCCCACGGACCTCCGGCATTGCCCCCGTCCAGGTCCACAATAGCCACCCCGATCTCATGCGCGTACCGCACGATCTCGTTCTTCCTCCTGAGGTATTCCTCCTCGGGGAAGATGTTGGGGTTGTAGAACAGGATTGTAGGCTCATAGCCGTTCTGCCCCATCCATTCGAGGATGGCGGCGGAGCAGGGGGCGCAGCAGGAATGCAGAAGCACTTTTCCGGAAGTTCCTTCCATATTGATTAGCAAAAGTTATATTTTTGTAAAAATATTGAAAATTATGGAAAGTAAGAAAGAACTTCGCAAATTGATATCGATGCGCAAGAAACAGGTACCCGTCGAGGAGCGCCGCCGTCGCTCTGTTCCGGTGATGGAGAGGCTGATGGGGCTGCCGCAGTTCCGCAGGGCGCAGAATATTCTGTTTTACTGGGCAATGCAGGATGAGGTGTCCACTCAGGACGCTGTGCTTTCCTGTGCTGCCGCCGGGAAAAATGTGTTTCTGCCGGTGGTGGACGGAGAGATGCTGAGGATCAGACGTTTCTCCGGGCGGGCCGCGTTGGTGCCGGGCGAGTCGTACTCAATTCCGGAGCCGGTGGAGGGCTCGGAGGAGGTGCGTATATCCGATATCGACCTGGTTGTGGTGCCGGGAGTGGCTTTTGACGCGGACGGTGGACGAATGGGACGCGGCAAGGGCTTTTATGACAGGCTGCTTTGCGGAGCTTCGGACTGTTGTCAGGGCGGGCCTTACAAGGTCGGGGTCTGCTTCGATTTCCAGATGGTGGATGCGGTGCCGAGGGAGGCTCACGATATGCTGATGGATGCGGTGGTATGCGAGACCCGCACTGAGATTATCCGCAATGACAACCGGGTCTGCTCCGTGTTCGGCATCCGCTATCCGATAGTGGCGGGCGGAATGGTCTGGTGCAGCGGCTGGCGTCTGGCCTCTGCGGTTAGTGCCGCCGGCGGTCTGGGTCTGCTCGGGGCCGGTTCGATGAAGCCGGAGCTGCTGCGGGAGCATATCGCCAAGTGCCGTGCGGCTGTTGACAGACCTTTCGGGGTCAATGTCCCGCTGATGTCGCCCTATGCCACGGAACTGATGGAGACGGTGCTGGCTGAGAAAGTGCCGGTGGTCTTCACTTCGGCGGGCAATCCCAAGACCTGGACGGCGCGGCTCAAGGACGCGGGTATCAAGGTGGCGCATGTGGTCTCCAGCTCCAAGTTCGCGGTCAAATGCGCAGAAGCCGGGGTCGATGCGGTGGTGGCTGAGGGATTCGAGGCCGGCGGGCACAATGGCCGTGAAGAGACGGCTACGATGGTGCTTGTGCCTCAGGTGCGTGAGGCAATATCCCTGCCTCTGCTGGCTGCCGGCGGTATAGTGACGGGTGCGGGCATGGCTGCCGCCTTTGCTCTCGGAGCCGAGGGAGTGCAGGTAGGCACACGCTTTGCTCTCTGCCGTGAGAGCAGTGCCAGCGAGGAGTTCAAGCAGCTGTGTCTGAGCCTTAAGGAGGGCGACACTATGCTGTCCCTCAAGAAACTGAGTCCTACCCGCCTGATCAAGAACGATTTCTACGCTCAGGTACAGGAGGCGGAGGACCGTGGGGCTTCGAAAGAGGAGCTTACGGAACTGCTCGGACGCGGACGGGCCAAGTCGGGTATCTTCGATGGTGACCTTTCCGCAGGCGAACTGGAGATAGGCCAGGGAGTCTCGCTCATCGAAGACTTGCCTTCAGCCGCGGACATAGTACGTTCCATGATGGACGGCTACCGTCAGGCTGTGGCAGGGATGCAGGTGCTGTAGCACGATATTTGCAAAATCTTCATTCTTTTTAAGAAGATTACGATATGAAGCATGAAACCGGCATTGTGGGAAGCAGTTTTCCCGGGAAGATCACTGTCCGTGAAGGGTATTCGGAGTTTTTCAACGGTCTTATGGACATAGTGCGGAAGGCTTCCGCAGATATGGGCGGAGTGGACGGACAGACAGGGGAAAATCTCCGCAGCTACGTCATGGACTGGCTTGGAAATCATCCCCTGCTGGATTTCAATGAATATTCTGACACGAAGTATATACGCAGTTATATAGGCAGATGCCCCGAAACGCACTGGGAGGCCATAGTCATGTCGTGGAAACGGGGCAATACCACCACCATCCACGGTCATCCGCAGTTCGCCGCCTACAACTTCGCGGACGGAATTTTCAGGCTCGAGATCTTCGAGAAAGTCTCGGAGACAGGTGCGCGGAAAATCAAGGCAGTGGAAATAGACCGCCCCGGAGGGTTCTTCGCACTCGGGGATTCCGAAGACTTCGACAACCACATCCACCGCATCACCTGTCTCAGCGACACCGGCCACAGCCTCCACGTCTATTCGGATGACGCACTAAAGGGTAGGGTGTACGAGGAAGTGCAGTATGTCTTCCGGAACGGGAGTTCTCAGTAGTAGTTATGCGAATATCGCGAGGGGAAACAATCTTTCAGCTGGTCAATGTTGCCGCCCAGGGAGAAGGCCACGCAGACTGCGTCTCCCTCAGTTTCGCTCCCAAGCTCAATGTCTCTGAGGATCCGGTCTGCGGCTTCGGTCATAGGAAAAAGCAACGGTAAGTATAATATCAGTCTTTTCTTGTATGTCGCAGATAATCAGGATGCTGAAATCGTAACGCGATTTTCTCGGCCGTTCAGTTGTGGCCGAAAAGATTACGTTGTGCTGAAATGTAACTGAATATTAGTGCTTTACAAAATAAAGCCGCTGCTCAACTTCCCATTGCATAGGTAAAACCGAAGTCACCTACCGATTCCGAGCACCGCAACGGCAGCAAATCCCGGGGAATGCTGCCGTTGCGGAAAGGGTCAGCAATCGGGATGTGCTTCAGAAGGCTTGTGGTGGGTGTTGTCCCTGATACGCGGTACCACAACGGCAGTGAATCCTGTGAAATGCTGCCGTTGTGGAAAGTGTCAGCAGTCGGGATGTGCTTCAGAAGGCTTGTGGTGGGTGTTGTCCCTGATACGCGGTACCACAACGGCAGTGAATCCCGGGAAACGGTGCCGTTGCGGTACAATTGCTGAGAGGGGGCGGTCATGGATGTCAGGACGGTCGCTCAATCTCTCAGACGGGAGAGTACAATCATGTCTGACGTAGGCTACCGGCCGACGATGAGGGCCTGCTGGGGTCCGACACTCAGAACGGGACCGGTTATGGTATCGAGACCGTCTACGGAGATGCGGCCGTCCCTGCAGTAGACTGTGTAGCGGTGCTGAGGGCCGTTCTTCGACATTGAGCCGTTGCTGTCGGAAACAGCTTCCCAGTCCGGTATGTCTATGCTTACGGGCTCTTTGCGCGAGTTGATGATCACAACGAGTTCCTCGCAGGGATCTCCGCCGGCGTGTCCGGTGAGTCTCCATGCCACCACTCCCTCAGGCGCATCCAGAAATTCCAGATGTTCCCGTACCAGGTCCGCGTCTCCGAGGCGGAAGGCGGGATGGGCCTTTCGCAGGGCTATCAGTCCGCGGTAGTAGTCGTACAGGTCTGCATAGCGGGACTTGAAGCTCCAGTCGATGGCGTTGACGGCATCGGGGCTGTTGTAGCTGTTGTGTACGCCCTGCTTGGTACGGAAAAGTTCCTCGCCTGCATATATGAACGGTATGCCCTGGGATGTGAACACTACGGTCTGGCCGAGTTTGTCCAGCTTAAGCAGCTCGTCCTCGGATATGCCCGGCAGGGAGGCGTGAAGTCTGTCACGCAGGCACATGTCGTCGTGACAGGAGATGTACGAGATCATCTGTGAAGGCTCCGAGGCCCAGCATGTGTCGGAGTAGTTGACGGCTGCGAAGTCCACGTCCGGATGCCATATCGCTCCAGCCACTCCGAATTTGACACTTTCCTCCAGACCCAGCACGCCTCCGAGGAAGCCTGCCTGCGAGTCATCGCTGAACGGGCCGCGGAGGGCATCGCGCATCTCGTCGGAGAATGCCGCTATACCCGGCATTTCCCAGGTGTTGGCCTTCATGGCCAGCAGTTTCCCGTCATACAGGGGAGCGGAGGCGGCCCAGCCCTCACCATAGATGAGTATCGAAGAATCTATATCGTACAGAGCCGAGCGTATGGCATTCATGGTCTCTATGTCGTGTATGCCCATCAGGTCGAAGCGGAAGCCGTCGATGTGGTATTCCTCGGCCCACCAGCAGACGGATTCGACCATGTAGCGGCGCATCATTTCCTTCTCGGAAGCTGTCTCGTTGCCGCATGCCGAGCCGTCCGCGAAGCTGCCGTCCTCCCTCATGCGGAAGAAATATCCCGGAACGGTGCGCTCGAAGGCATGCGACGCGGCGTCGGCCACATGATTGTACACTACGTCGAGCACTACCCGTATTCCGGCTTTGTGCAGGGCCTGGACTATTTCCTTGAATTCCCTGATGCGGCTCGAAGGATCGTAGGGGTCAGTGGAGTAGGAGCCGTCGGGAACATTGTAGTTCACCGGGTCGTAGCCCCAGTTGTAGACATTGTCCTCCAGTCTGGTCTCGTCGACAGAGGCGTAGTCGAAGGATGGAAGGATGTGTACGTGCGTCACGCCCAGCTCGACGAGATGGTCAATGCCCGTGCGTACTCCGCGGGGCCCGCGCGTGCCTGTCTCGGTCAGGGCGAGGAATTTGCCACGGTGCTCGGGGGAAATGCCGGAATTGGCGGAGACAGAGAAATCCCGGTGGTGCATCTCGTAGACCACTGCGTCTGCAAGCGAGCGGAGCTCCGGGCGGCCGTCTCCGGCCCAGCCTTCCGGGTCGGTGCTTCTGAAATCCACGACAGCAGCCCGCTGCCCGTTGACTCCGACTGCGGTGGCGAAGATACCGGGAGTCTCGTCGAGCCACCGGCCGGAGACATTGACCCTGAATGTGTAGAACCGTCCTTCAAGGTCTCCTTTGGCGACAGCGCTCCAGGAACCGTCTGCAGCGTTTTTATTCATCTCGATGATCTTGTAGGGCTGTCCTCCGAGTCCTTCCTCATAGAGCAGGACGCGGGCGGAGTCGGCAGTCGGTGCCCACAGTGAAAATTCGGAACTTGCCCGGGTGTAGCACAGTTCCTGGAGGGAGCCCTCCTTGGGAGGGAACTGCCCTGAAGCGGCGGTGCAGCCAACTATCAGAGGGGCTGCGGCAAGGCTGAAAGGCCAAATGGGTAAACAGTTGTGTTTCATGTCGGCAAAAGGTTGTATGTCAAAAAAGGAAAAGTGAGTGCAAATTTAGGAACTTTCTTGTATTTGGCACAATCGTTGTAAACACGGACTCAGAATTTTTAAAGAGTTATAAAGTATATGCGTTATCTGAAAATTGCGGTTTTGGGCCTCTGTGCCGTTATCGGCATGACATCATGCAAGCAGAAGGCTCAGGGCCAGATGGAGGCGGCAACGTATCCGCTTCTTAAAGTATTTCCCGAGGACAGATCCCTGTCAGTCAGCTACTCTGCTGTCATAGAGGGAAAACAGGATGTGGAAGTGAGACCCCAGGTTTCAGGATTCGTTACGGATGTCCTGGTAAAGGAGGGGGCCAAGGTTAAGAAAGGGCAGACGCTGTTCGTGATAGACACTATCCCCTATGCCGCAGCATACAGGCAGGCCAAGGCCGCTGTCGCTACTGCTGAGGCCCAGCTGGCTACAGCCGAGCTCTCCCTGGAGGGAAGCGAGGACCTGTATGCCGACAAGGTGATTTCGGATTTTGAGCTCCAGACGGCCCGCAACTCGTACAACAGCGCGGTCGCCGCTCTCAGACAGGCTGAGGCCGCTGAGGCAAGCGCGGCTCAGAACCTTTCCTACGCTATCGTGAAGAGCCCTGTCAACGGTTCGGCCGGCATGACTTCGGTGAGAGTGGGAGCGCTGGTGAGCGCGTCCATGGCGGAGCCCCTGATAAGTGTTTCGGACAATTCCCAGATGTACGTATATTTCTCCCTGCCTGAGAAGGAGGTGCTCTCAATGACCCGTCAGTACGGCTCCATCGACAACACCGTGGACTCTTTCCAGCCGGTGTCGCTGACTATGGCCGACGGCTCCACTTACGAGCATCAGGGTCATATCGACGTGATCAGCCGTATCGTGGACAAGGGTACCGGTGCGGTGAGCGTCAGGGCCGTGTTCGACAATCCGGACGGCCGTCTGATGAGCGGCGGCTCAGGCCGTGTCAATGTGTCGTATGACAGGACGGGCTGCATCGTAATTCCTCAGGAGGCGACATATGAGATACAGGACAAGATATTTGTTTACAAGGTGATTGACGGCAAGGCGGTGTCCAGCGAGATAAAGGTGTTCCGTCTCAACAACGGTCGGGAATATATCGTTGAGAGCGGTCTGTCCGAGGGCGATGTGATAGTGTCCGAGGGAGCCGGTCTGCTCAGGGAGGGCACTCCGATAACCGGTACGCCTGTCAATTCTAACGAAGGAGAGTAACGTATGAATCTAAAGACGTTCATAGACCGGCCTATCCTGTCGGTCGCAATATCGACATTCCTGGTGCTGGTGGGTATCATTGCGCTGGCAATTCTGCCTATCGAGCAATACCCGGATATCGCACCTCCTACCATCCGCGTATCCACGACCTACAGCGGTGCCAACGCCACGGCCGTGCAGAACGCGGTGATAGCTCCTCTGGAGGAGGCCATCAACGGTGTGGAGGACATGACCTATATGACTTCTGAGGCAAGTAACTCCGGAAGTGCTTCCATTACAGTATATTTCAAGCAGGGAATTGACCCTGATATGGCTGCGGTCAACGTACAGAACCGCGTCTCCAGAGCCACATCCCTGCTGCCGGCGGAGGTTACCAGGGTCGGTGTCGAGGTGTCCAAGCGTCAGAGCAGTACCCTGAAGGTATTTGCCCTTGTGTCGCCTGACAGCACCTACGACGAGACTTTCCTCACCAACTACCTTTCCATCAATGTGAAGCCTCAGATCCAGCGTATCTCCGGAGTGGGCGACTGCAACGTGATGGGCGGTGACTATGCGATGCGTGTGTGGATGAAGCCTGACGTGATGGCCCAGTACGGTCTGATACCCTCCGATGTCAGCGCGGCTCTGTCCAGCCAGAACATCGAGGCCTCGACCGGTGCCATAGGTGAGAATTCCGACAACGTCTTCCAGTACACCCTCCGTTACAAGGGCCGTCTGTCCACCGAGGAGGAGTTCGGAGAGATAGTCATCAGGGCCTATGACGATGGCCGTGTCCTGAAGCTGAAGGATATCGCCGACATCGAGCTCGGTGCGGTCTCCTACAACTTTGAGGGCCGTGTGAAGGGTGCTCCCGGTGTTACCTGTATGATCAACCAGACTGCCGGAAGTAACGCCAACGAGATCATCAAGGAGATAGACGCATATCTGGAGACGGTGAAGGCTGATCTGCCCAAAGGTATTGAGATAATAGACATCATGAGTACTAAGGACTTCCTCGACGCCTCCATACAGGAGGTGATAAAGACTCTCTTCGAGACCATCCTGCTCGTGGTACTGGTGGTGTACATCTTCCTGCAGAGTCCGAGGGCGACCCTCATCCCTACGATATGTATCTTCGTCGCGCTGATTGCGACATTCGCATTCATGATAGTGGCCGGCTTCACCATCAACCTGATCACCCTCTTCGCGCTGATCCTGGTTATCGGTACGGTCGTGGACGATGCCATAATAGTCGTCGAGGCGGTGCAGGCACGCTTCGACATGGGTTACAGGTCTGCATATAAAGCCGCGATGGACGGTGTCGAGGGTGTGTCCGCAGCCGTCGTGTCCGCGACACTGGTCTTCATGGCCGTGTTCATCCCCGTATCCTTCCTGGGCGGTACTTCCGGTCTGTTCTATAAGCAGTTCGGTCTGACCATGGCTGCGGCGGTAGGTTTCTCGGCCATCAACGCCCTTACTCTCTCGCCCGCGCTCTGTGCCCTGATCATGAAGCCCAACGAGATCGTGGCTCCCGGTGAGAAGCCCAAGCAGTTCTCGACCAGGTTCAGAATCGCTTTCGAGGCATCATTCGGACGTATGATCACCAAGTACAAAGGCGGAGTGAAGTTCTTCATCAAGCACAAGTGGGTAGGTGTAGGCACTCTTGTGGCGGCCTGCGGTCTGCTCGTGTACTTCATGGCCACGGCGAAGACATCCCTGGTGCCCAACGAGGATACCGGTTCGCTCTTCATCAGTGTGGACGCGGCTCCCGGTACCACTCTTGCCGAGACCAATGACATTCTGACCGAGATGCAGAACAGCATCAAGGACATCGAGGAGATCCAGACCTACAACCAGGTGGCCGGTTTCTCCTTCTCCGGTAGCGGTGCCTCGCACGCCATGATGATGATACGTCTCAAGGACTGGAGCCTGCGTCCCGACAAGGACCAGAGCTATACTGCGGTCATTGAGAAGATATACGCCAATACGGCCCATATCAAGAACGCGCAGATCTTCATCTTCGCACCTCCTATGATTTCCGGTTACGGTACCGGTAACAGTTTCTTCGTAGACCTTCAGGACCGTTCGGGCCGTGGCATCGATGCGCTGGAGGAGGTGACCCAGGGCTTCATAGCCGCTCTCAACGAGAGACCCGAGGTGCAGATGGCCTACACCTCGTTCAGCTCCGATTTCCCTCAGTATCAGATAGACGTGGATGCGGCCAAATGTATCCGTGCCGGTACTACCACAGATGCGGTGCTCTCCGTGCTGTCGGGCTACTACGGCAGTATGTACGTGTCCAACTTCAACCGTTTCACCAAGCTCTATCGTGTCATCCTGCAGGCTCCGCCCGAGTTCAGGGACAATATGCAGTCGCTCGATGACGTGTATGTGCGCACGACTGACGGTATGGCTCCCGTAAGCCAGTTCGTGACACTGACCAAGATATACGGAGCCGAGGTGCTCAACCGCTTCAACATGTTCACCTCCATCACCGTGCAGGGTATGCCTAACCCGGGGTACAGTTCGGGAGACATCATCGCCGCCATCGAGGAGGTCAGCAAGGAGGCCCTGCCTACCGGTTTCGGCTACGAGTTCTCCGGCATGACCCGTGAGGAGGCCGAGCTGGCCGAGTCCAATACCACGGCCATAGTGTATGTGATCTGCGTGATATTCATCTACCTGATCCTCTGCGGTATGTACGAGAGTCTCTTCCTGCCGCTCGCGGTGCTTTGCTCGGTGCCGTTCGGTCTGATGGGAAGCTACTTCTTCACCAAGCTGTGCGGTATGGAGAGCAACATCTACACCCAGGTCGGTATGGTCATGCTGATCGGTCTGCTGTCAAAGACGGCGATTCTGATTACCGAATACGGCTCGCAGCGTAGAAAGAGGGGCATGTCCCTCAGTGCGGCGGCTCTGTCCGCAGCCGGAGTGCGACTCAGGCCTATCCTTATGACAGTGCTTACCATGGTGATCGGTCTGCTGCCTCTGATTACCGCTTCGGGTGTCGGTGCCAACGGTTACCGCTCTCTCGGTATCGGTACTGCCGGCGGTATGGTGGTCGGAACCATCGCCCTTATGTTCATCACGCCCATGTTCTTCGTCATCTTCCAGTATGTGGAGGAGAAGGTAATGGGTAAAAGAAAGGAGGAAAGAGCAGCATTATGAGAAAGACAATATTGATATCAATGGCGGTGCTGATGGCCAGCGGATGCTCCATCTACCGCAAATACGAGAGGCCTGAGAACATAGTCCCGATGGACAGTCTGTACAGGGCTGAGCTGGTATCCCCGGATGATGCAGCCGCAGCGGCCGACAGTTCCTCTTTCGGCTACATGCCATGGGAAGAGATGTTTACAGACCCTCATCTCCAGGAACTTATCCGTACAGGTCTGGAGAACAACACCGATCTGCTCAGCGCGGCTCTCCGCGTACAGCAGGCCCAGGCCCGTCTGAAAGCCTCGAAGTGGGCTTATTCCCCTTCGCTCAATCTGGGTCCTCAGGCAGGGTACAATTACTCCCTTAGCGGTGGAGCCGGCACAGGCTCAGGCTCCTACAATCTCGGCGGCTCAGTCAGCTGGGACATCGACCTTTTCGGCTCGCTGCTCAACGCCAAGCGCGGAGCCCAGGCTGCTCTCCTGCAGCAGGAGGCTTATCAGCAGGCCGTGCGCTCCCAGCTCATAGCCACTATAGCCAACACCTACTATTCGCTTCTGATGCTCGATGAGCAGGTCAGGGTCAGCGAAGAGAACGTGGCTCTGTGGGCAGAGCAGATAAGGTCCATGGAGTCAATGCTGAAGGTGGGTCGTGTCAATGAGAATGCCGTTACCCAGTCCCGTGCACAGCTTTATGGTCTGGAGGCGTCGCTGGCCGATATGAAGCGTCAGCGTCAGGAGGCGGAGAACGCTCTCTGCTCCATCCTGGGCTCAGTATATACTAGGATAGAAAGGAGTACCATCGACGAGCAGGCTCTTCCTCAGGATTTCTCGGTGGGAGTGCCTCTGGAACTGCTCTCCAACCGTCCCGACGTCTATCAGGCGGAGATGGCCCTGGCCAGTGCGTATTATTCCACCAACCAGGCCCGCTCGGCCTTTTATCCCAAGCTCACCCTTTCTGGCAGTGCCGGATGGACGGGAGCATTCGGACAGGCCGTGGCCAATCCCGGCGGACTGATCATCAACGCCCTGGCCCAGCTCGCCCAGCCTATTTTCAATAAAGGTCAGCTCACATCCAATCTGCGCGTGGCCAAGGCTGAGGAGGAGATAGCCAGACTGACTTACAAGCAGACCCTGCTCGATGCCGGAGAGGAGGTCAACAACAACCTCTACGCCCTTGAGATCTACGACGAGATGCTCCGGAAGCACCAGGCCCAGCTTGATGACCTGGAGCGCACCGTTGAGACAGCGGAGTCCCTTTACCGTAGGAGTTCCAAGATGACCTACCTTGAGGTGCTGACCGCCCGTCAGTCCCTGCTCACGGCACAGCTCAACGTGGTGTCCGACAAGTACCTGCTGCTGCAGACCACAGTCAACCTGTACCGCTCCCTCGGAGGAGGAAGACAGTAATGTGATATGAGACGATACAAGATATTCATGACAGCCGTCGCCATGCTTGTGGTGGCGGCTTCTTGCAAGGAAGGCAAGGCTCCTGAGCCATACGGCCCGCTGCCTACAGCCGCTCAGCTGGAGTGGCAGAAGATGGAGTATTATATGTTCGTACACTTCGGTCCCAATACATTCACCGACAGTGAGTGGGGAACTG
Source organism: Candidatus Coprenecus pullicola (assembly GCA_018711925.1). Taxonomy (GTDB): domain Bacteria; phylum Bacteroidota; class Bacteroidia; order Bacteroidales; family UBA932; genus Coprenecus; species Coprenecus pullicola. Next base: position 4,287 of record DVHR01000026.1, on the reverse strand, counting down.
GCGAGGAGGATCCGGACGTGTTCGCGCCCACGGCTCTGGACTGCAACCAGTGGGCCAGGATAGCCAGGGAAGCCGGGATGAAGGGCATCATCATCACGGCCAAGCACCACGACGGCTTCTGTCTGTGGCCCAGCAAATACAGCCGGCATACCGTAGCTCAGAGCGCATGGCGGGACGGTCAGGGAGACGTGTTGCGCGAGCTTTCCGACGCCTGTGCCCGATATGGCCTTAAGTTCGGAGTGTATATCTCGCCGTGGGACCGCAATCATCCGGTATACGGAACTGAGCGTTACAACGAGGTGTTTGCCGGTACCATATCCGAGGTGCTCAGTGAATACGGTGATGTATTTGAACTATGGTTTGACGGTGCAGATGACCGTCAGGGAGATGCTCCCAGCACTTACAGGTGGAAATATTTCAATGCTACGGCTACGACTATTCAGCCCGATGTGGTTATCTTCAGTGACGTCGGCCCGGGATGCCGCTGGGTGGGCAATGAACGCGGCTACGCCGGGGAGACCAACTGGTCCAGACTGGATGTGGATGGTTTTGCACCGGGACGGCTTTCTCCCTCATGGGATACTCTCAACACCGGCAATGTCCACGGCAGCCGGTGGCTTCCTGCCGAGGCGGATGTGTCGATACGTCCGGGCTGGTTCTACTCTCCTTCCACCGATGACAAACTGAAGACGGTGGAAGAGCTGATGGACATCTATTATGGCTCTGTAGGACGCAATGCCAATTTATTGCTCAATGTCCCGCCAGACCGTTCAGGCCGGATCAGTCCATTGGACTCGGCTCGTCTGATGGAATTCCGGGATGCCCGTGAGAAGGCTTTCCATGCCGACTATGCCAAAATGTCCCGGGCCTATTCCGAGTCAGTCCGGGCCAACTCTCCCAAGTATGCCGCCGCTAATGCGGTCGACGGCCGTTACTCTACCTACTGGGCAACCGATGACAGTGTGACATCAGCCTCGTTTACCGTGTATTTCCGCAGGGACAGAGAGGTCAGCTCCGTGATGATTCAGGAGTATGTACCTCTGGGTCAGAGGGTAAAGGAGTTCAGTGTCGAGTGCAGGCTGGCAGGTACCGGAGAGTGGAAGGAGGTGTGCCGCGGAACCACCATAGGCTATAAGCGTATCATGCGTTTTCCTGCGGTCAAGGCTTCTGAGGTGCGCTTCAATATTCTGGATTCCTATGCGTGCCCGCTTATCAACAATGTCGCGATTTATTGACGAAGTGTCCCGATCTTGTGACATGGTGGTGACATTATGTCCGCATATCCTGACGTGGTATCGGATTTGCAGAAGCATAAATCAGAAATTTAAAAATTTAAAGTTATGATTACCGAAAAATTACAGAATGCGATCAATGATCAGATAATTGCCGAGATGTGGTCGGCAAACCTCTATCTTTCCATGTCTTTCTATCTTGAGAAAGAGGGTTATGACGGACTGTCACACTGGATGAAGAGGCAGTCTCAGGAAGAACTGGAACATGCATACGATATGGCTTCGTTCCTTCAGAAGAGAGGCGGTACAGCCAAGGTCAGCATGGTGGACGTGGTTCCTCAGGGCTGGGGCAGCGTTCAGGAAGTCTTCAAGCACGTATATGAGCACGAGTGCCACGTGACATCCCTGATTGACAAGATCGTGGACATCGCCCGTGAGGAGAAGGACAAACCTTCCGAGGATTTCTTCATGGGTTACATCCGCGAGCAGGTGGAGGAAGAGGCTACTACGCTCTCAATCTACGAGAAGGTCCAGAAAGCCGGCGAGGCCGGTCTTCTGATGCTGGACAGTAAGCTCGGTGAACGCAAATAACCTGGCGCAGACCGTTAAAGGACAAAAAAGTTCCGATGAGGCTGTATGGCTTCACCGGAACTTTTTTATCACCCTCCATTCAAAGAACTGATGTGCGGAATCTTTCCCAGACGATATTGACGGCTTCAGGAGACGGATGTGTCAGGTCGTCGGTGAACCATGAGTAGTCACGCAGTTCGTCCAGGACAATCTCGTAGGCCGGAAAGTAATGCGTGTTGGGGAATGCGCTGACCATATGCTCGACAGCCAGCAGGAGTATGGCCTTGGATATCTGGTTGCCGTGCATTCCGTCTTTCCTGTGGCGGATGGGCGAGACAGTGAAGATGAAGTGCTTATCCGGAAAAGTCTTTACGATGTCGTCCCATCTGTCGGTGATATCTTCCACGGTCAGCAGTTCGCGCCGGAATTCCCATGCCGGATGTTTGTGGCAGTTGGATACGATGATGTCCCGCTCCAGATGCCGGAATATCCATGCCGTGCCGAATGTGACCATTATCCATCCGGCTTTTTTGAAAGCGGAGGATGCCGCAGCGATGGAAGTATTTGCATTGAGGAGAAACTCCTCCGGGGACTTTCTGGTGAAAGAACCATGGTGGTAGAACGACACATACCCCTCTCCATCCGGAGCAATGGGCCTGTGACCCGGTTGAGGCCGGGCTTTGTATCCACTCGCAACAGGGTTGGTGTTCCGTGGGATAACGTCATCTTCGGTAAATATCCTGCCTTGTGACAGAAAGTCTATCGAATTGGCGATGGATGCCGGATTATAGAGCACACCGAACGGATTGGAGCATATCCCGTAGCCCTCTTCCGCAAGCTTGTTCCCTATCTCCGTCGAAAAACATGAGCCCAGCGAGAGTATCCCGGCATCCCTGGTCACTCTTTCCGACCATCCCTTTACTTCAACGACAGTCCTGTTGCGCTCACACTGCATTTGTTTGAGGTATTAATGTTTTACAGTATGTGAGTTTCTTGGAACGTTATTGTATTGGTCATTCGGCGACAAATGTCTCGGAAAAGAAAGTCTTACCGAGGATATCTGTGTATCCGAAAGCGAAAGCTGTATATTCTGTCCCTTTGGTCAGTCCATCAGGATTGTATATCAGTTCATCGAAAGTTATCCTTGTATTCAGCATATCGTTGATGACATAGTATGAGAGCACGGATGCGATTTTAACGTCGTCTGTGTCATATCCGTCGAAGAATGAAGTCTCGAGGACTCCGTACACGTAATATTCATCGGGATAAGGTGTGAATTTGACCGATGCATTAGATGCACTTTTGTTAAGGATCTCGATGTTGACATCGATGTTCACATCATCAGAACCATCGTCTGCATTGGTTACCAGGGAGGTTGTGGTGAGATCTGAGATTCTTGTACCATATTCGCTGATGGCCATAACACCGATGAACTGCCTGGTCTCCGGGATGGCTGCCTCACCCATCATATCGTAGTTGGATAGGGTTTGTGTGCCGGTGTATGCCAGAGCGCTCATCCAGTCGGCTCCTGATGAGCAGAGTATGTCCAGTACTTCGTCCGTCATCTCCTCCAGTGAGGGGTATGCTTCCAGAACCTCATAGGGCAGCGTATAGGCGAACCATTTCTGGCTAGGGTCAGACGGAATAATCTCAGCGGAGAATGTGGTGGCCATGATATCTTTAGGAGTAATGGAGAAAGAGCAGTTAACCTTTTCCAGACTCATGGCAGAGAATTCCTCCTTCATGAGTGGAGTGGTGACAACTCCGGACACATCGCAGCCGAAAGCGAATACTACATATTTTTCTCCGTTATTGAATTCGTTGAATGCTTCTGACTGGTTGTGATAGAACAGTATTTGGCCCATGCCTGTGCCTGATGCCTGTGATTCTTCCAGCAATTCTTCTGCGATTTTGTCGGCGGCATCCTTTCCGTATGCGTCAAATTCGTTCTTGGGCATGACACTCCAGTAGTACTGGACGGATGTGTTGCTGGGGATCACGTTTATTCTCATTCCTTCTAGTGTGGGTCGGACAAGAAACTCAAAAGTGCAATCTTGCAATTCCGGTTCGGTTGTCCTGAATTCTTCCTTGAAGACTTTTGAGGTGACAGTCCCATCCGTATTAAGGCCGTATGCGTAGAAAACATAATCTGACATCGGCCTGTCTAGTGTGATTTCATAGTTTTCCATTGCACCTGTTCTTAAAAACATGGCAATAGCCTCCTCTTTTGTGATGTTCTCGTCACCGAAGGCCATGCCCCATTCGATGAAATAGTTTATATCCTGTTCAAAAAACTCTCTGCTGTTTTCCTCAAGGGCGTAATAATCATCTTTATCTGATGTCATAGCAATGTAGGTTGCCTGAAGATCGGAGGGGATGCAGTTGATGACAACAGATCTTGAGGCAGTACTGACTACCTTTATTTCAAATGAGAGTCCTGTCTCATGAATGATATCATCGTCGGGGTTGTCTGAGGATACTCCGT
>DVHR01000025.1 GCA_018711925.1 Candidatus Coprenecus pullicola | reverse complement strand
GCAAGTGATAAAAAGGACTTGGTGTATTCGATAGGCAACAGCATACCGATTATAGCCGCTGTGATACTGCTTATGCATTTTGCCAACATGCAGAGGGTAAGTTTCGACAAGATGCGCCTGTCATACGGGTGGAGCCTGACAGTTGGAGCCCTGGTGCTGGTAGTGCTGGATTTTCTCTCGTATTGGCTGCTTTGCGGGACTACTCCTTTTAAGGCACTTATCATTGGGATTGTGTGTCCGTTGATTGCGGTTCTGGCAATAATGGTTTTTTACAGACCGGGTAAAAAGGCGGAAAAGAAAAATTTTTGAAAATTTTTTGATTTTCATGCAACGAAATGCAATAAACCTGCATCTATGTAGTAGGTTTAGGTTTTAGTACACAAGGAAGGGGTACCTGTTGTAGCAGAGGGGTGCCTCTTTTTTATGCCTTTGTCTGCCAAAATCCCTGTCGAGAGTGTAGACCTTTCCTTTGCTCTTTAATGCTAATTCGCTGAATAACAGATAGATAATGCTTTATATCGTAGGATAGGGGTGGCGTTTTCCGGCTTTTGGGGCTGATTTGTGCTACCTCTATCCTCGCGCCTATATGAATAATGCCCTGTTTCACAGCCTTATAGCCAAAGACACCTGAGGATAGGTTATATTTTGGCGAGATGCCGTTTCGGAAAAGCTGAGGCCGCATCTGTCAAAAGTGAACCAAAAAGCTGCGAAATCGGTACACTCTCCGCGTGCATTGCTGTGCCGGGTGTGTCCACAGTGTCCTCTCGCCGCGGTGTCCGAATGTGTATCTGGCCGGGTACAGCGACAGCTGGCAAATTTTCTATGGAAAAAGCAAAACAGTTTTTAAATTTGCGCTAGAATTTAAAAATATCCGAATAATGAAATTTTTTCTCGACACAGCTAATCTGGACCAGATCCGCGAGGCCTACGCCATGGGCGTGCTCGACGGTGTTACCACCAACCCTTCCCTGATGGCCAAAGAGGGCATCAAGGGCAAGGAGAATCAGTATAAACACTATATCGACATCTGCAACATCGTGAATGGCGATGTGAGCGCGGAGGTGATCGCCACCGACTATGAGGGCATGGTACGCGAGGGTGAGGAACTTGCAGCCCTCAACGAGCATATTGTCATCAAGCTTCCCTGCACTGAGGCAGGTATCAAGGCAGTGAAATATTTTGCCGGCAAGGGCATCAAGACCAACTGCACCCTTGTGTTCTCCCTTGGTCAGGCACTTCTTGCCGCCAAGGCCGGAGCTACCTACGTGTCGCCTTTCGTAGGCCGTCTGGACGACATCTCGGAGGACGGTGTCGGACTCATCGAGGAGATTGTGGAGATGTACAACTACTACGGCTTCGGCACCATGGTACTTGCGGCCTCCATCCGTCACACCCGTCACATCATCGACTGTCTTAAGGCCGGCGCTGATGTGGCTACATGTCCTCTTCCGGCCATCAAGGGCCTGCTGAAGCATCCTCTGACCGACTCAGGTCTGGCCAAGTTCCTCGAGGACTACCATAAGGTCAATGGCTGACGCATTGAGGCAGGCCTGACCGCATCGCCATAACGGACATGACGCGGCGGCGAAACATCGGACGGATAATCCTGCACATGCCTTTTGGATAGAAGATAAAAGCCGGTCAGCGAAAAGAACGTGGGCCGGCTTTTGTTATTCCTATGCTTGAGACGGGGCGATTTCTTATTCTTGAGGCTGGGTTTGTGGTTCTGATGCCGCGCCTGTGTCCTCAGGTGCGTTCTGGCCTATCTGTTTCCAGCCACGGAGAATGTAGAAGAACATTATCAGAGAGATGATTGCGTTGAGGAAGCCTCCGACAAGAGGTATGATGCTGATCACCATTCCTACCAGAATCCAGATTGTGGCCGTGTATAGGATGCCGGCTCCGTTCTTGGCCTCGGTCTTCAGCGTTGCGGACTCTCTAAGGCCCTTATAGCCGGACAGTAACTTGACGTAACTGAGGATTATGAGCACCAGCCAGGCAATGCCGCCTACGATAGGGATAAAGGCGACTACTGTGGCGATAATCAGAAAGAGATAGGAGGTATAGACATTCTTGGCGGCCGCACGGTCGGCATCTGTGGGCTGAGCGTCTACGAACTTCTTGATGTTGAGGAAGAACAGTACATAGCCGACGATTACTGCAATCTGGCATATGATGTCAAGCGTGCCGAACGCTCCTGTCGGTCCTTCCTCTCCGGTAAGGGCGGCCATGAAGCTTACAGGGTTGAGGATGCCGTCAATGGCTCCGAAGATAGCGCCCAGAATACCGGCGATAGTGTAGATCCAGATGGACTTGATGATCATGTCCACGCTCTGCTCCCATAATTGTTTGTTGTACATAGTGGTATGAATTTAATAGGTTAATAAATAGCACCAACAAATTTAAGATTTGTTTTTGACTTTTCCTATCATTGAGCGTATATTTGATGAAAATGGCGGAAAACAATGATGTCTGAAACGATACAAGAGGCAAAAAACGGGGATGCCAGGGCCTTTGCTCTGATAGTGAGGCAGTATCGGCAGAGTGTGTTCCGTATCTGTGTGCGGATACTTGGAGACAGTGATGAGGCAGAGGATGCGGTGCAGGAAACTTTTGTACGGGCGTGGCAGGCCATATCGGGGTATGACATACGTTTCAGCATTGCTACTTGGTTGGGAGCGATTGCCTGCCGTTTGTGCTATGATGTGCTGCGCAGGCGCAAGAGGCAACGGAGGTACGAGCAGGAGGCTCTGTGGCACCACAGTGGAGACTGTGTCCGGGATCCGGAAAGTGATGTGTCCGGAAGGGACTTGGAAATGCTGTTCCGGAAAGTAACCTCGGCCTTGGCTCCGATGCAGAAGACCGTTTTCGTACTTGCCGAGATAGAGGGGTTTCCGTTTGAGGAGGTCCGCCGTATCACCGGATGGAGCACGGTGCAGATTAAGAGCAATCTGTACATTGCCCGTAAGAAGGTCAGAAAGGCCCTTGAAAAGGAATTATAATCTGGAAAATTTGTAATTATGAGATACGATGAATTTATAGAGAAGATGCGCATTTCCGAGCCGCAGATGCCTCATCCGGAGGAGGTCACCGGGCGGATATTGGAGCGGATAGAGCACCGGTCACAGGGTGGCGGTGCCGCCGTCCGGACGCGGGTGCGGAGCAGTATGACGCAGTGGATGAGAATCGTTCCCGCATGTACTGGCATTGCGGCAACTGTTGTCATGGTGCTGTCGCTGCTGATTGCCCATCAGGATGTGGATACTGCAGTCCGCGCAGATATACGTGACCTGGACATCCTTTCCTGCTCCATACATCGGGAAGCGGATACGCATCTGGAATATTATCGTAAAATCAAGGCCCTGCGACAGTCTTGCAGAGGGCTGGAAGACAAGGCCGTAAAATTTCAAAATCATGAAAACAGACATTAGAAATCATTTGAACGTGAGAGCCGGACTGGTTATGACTGTGATCTCCGCCACAGTATTTTTCCCTTCATGCGTCACTTATTATGCAGTCGTCCCGGATATTCACCCCGACGGCAGCATGACCAGGACGGTCTACGCTGACGCGGATTCCGCCTGTCTGGCCGGAGACCTGTCCTCACATCCGTTTCTGTTTGAACCCGGAGCAGGGTGGGAGACAGGCAGGATGCCGGCCCCGGAGACCCGATGGTTCCTGGACGACTCGGCGAGGCTTGACTTCTACGCCCGCAGGACATTTCAGCAGTACGACTCATCCTATAGCGATATTCCGGCCTCAGAAAAGTACACAGCTCTGCCTTATCTCAGGGCCCGGGAACGGTGGGATAGGAAGAAAGGCTTGTTTTTCAACACTTACAGCTATACCTGTGTGGTCCCGGGCATAGCGGATAGGATGCCTGTCCCGCCTGACAGCTGCATGAGCGGGGACGAGGTTGACAGATGGTTCCGCAGTGCGGGCAGCTATCCGGGGATGAACGGCGTGGAGGCTTATGCCGGCATAACCGAACTGTATGACAAGTACACTGAATGGGTCAATGTCTGTTACCGTGAGCAGATATACCGTATCGTCTGCTCTGATGCCGGGGAGGAACTGACCGACAGCTTGAAGGACGAACTGATGGAGTGGATGGGAAAGCATTACGACTTTTATGAGGATATGTTCCCGGTCGGAGATGAGGCTGAAAGGAAGGCCATATCGCTTATGGCGGATATTGCCGGAGAGATGAGCCGGCTGAGCGGCAGTCCGGCCTATGCTGACGCGGCCGCTGTCCATGCTGAGGCCTGGAGAGAAAAGATATCGGCTATGGAGAGCAGTTTGACCGCTCCGTTTTTCTATGCCATGATGTACCAGGTCCGGATGCCGGGCCGGCTGACCTCGGCCAATACCGACCTGATGGATGATGGCTTCCCGGTCTGGAAAGTGGACGGCTACCGTCTTCTGGCCGGAGACCTGACCATCGAGGCCTCCTCCCGCCAGGTCCGTCCCCTCGGCTTCATCCTGCTCGGCCTCGTCATCCTGGTCAGTGCCGCTGCCTTCTTCCGCCCCCGCCGGCAGAACAACCTCAATTAACGTTGCTTCACATACGGCAGATTCCGCAATCAGTCCGCAACTCGGCGGAATCTGCCAAAAATTCACACTTTCCGCCGAGTTGCGGACGATTTTCATAAGAATAAAGACTCTGCGTATATGATTCTCTGGAACTCGTCTGCATAACTGTTCTTATGAACATCGCTTGCAGAAATCAGTACAAGGTGAATTGCCTGAGCAGGTTTAAACTCCTCGATAAATCTTGCCCGTTTATTCTGAATGTTTTCATTGTATTCAGACGTAATGGTAAACTTCTCTTTTGTATATTTGATTTCGCAAAGGTCTATCACATTGTCATTGCGTTCTATTACGAGGTCAATCTGCGCTCCTTTAGTGCTTCCGGCAGCAGCCTCACTTCTCCATGAGCAGACATTGCTGATGATGCCTTCAATTCCGAGAGCCGCCTTAATCTGACCAATATGCTGCAGGCATACTCTTTCAAACGCAAGTCCGCACCAATTATAATACAGTGGTGTGCCCTGGCTGCGGGACCAGAAATGTCCGTCGTTTCTTTCATTGTTCTGTATGAACTTATAATGGAATAAGGTGAATGAGTCAATGAGCTGGTAGACTGCATTCTTCTTTTTGTAGCCGATATGGTTGTACTTCCTTATGAAACCGCAGTATTCGAGATCCTCAAGCATGGTACTGACATTCCCGTTATCAGGGATACCGGCAGCCGATATGATTTCATCGCGGGAAAGACCGATATTCCGGCTTCCGAGAGCATTGATAATCCTGATGTATGGTTCCGGATTTCTGAACAATGACGCATAGAGGTCGCCATATTCGTTGCGGAGGTCTCCATCGGGGTTGAAAAACATCTCGTCGATGTTCTGCGCGAGACTCCTGCTGCGGTCAATGAATGTCCAGTAGAACGGCACACCACCCATTATCATATAGGCTTCAAGTATCTGCCGTCTGCTCATGCCGAGTCTGTATGCCACTACATACTCTTCACATTCTTTGAGTGTGAATGGCCGGATATTAATTTTAGCTGTTACGCGCCCCCTCAGTCCTCCGTGGTTTTTGATGAGTTTGTTTATTATCCATGAGGTCGCAGAGCCGCATACCACAAGCAGTACGTCTTTTCTTCCGGACGCCCATCCGTTCCAGAAGTTTTCCAGTGCAGAGACAAAGCCCGAATGAAGAGTATCCATCCATGGCATCTCATCTATAAAGATGACTTTTTTAGGGGAATTATTTTCCTTGATAAGATCTTTGAGATAATCGAAAGCGTCAATCCATGTCCTTGGCAGTGCGACTTTCTTTCCGGCATTCTTAAGTGAGGACTGCCATGCTTTGAGCTGTTTCTTCATCGGAGACTTTGCAAGTCCGGCATGTTCAAATGTAAATGTGTAGTTAAAGGTTTCTCTCACGAAGAACGTCTTGCCTACCCTTCGACGGCCATAGACTGTTACAAATTGAGAATATTCTGACTCGTATGCTTTAATCAGCTTTTCTTTTTCGGTTGTCCTGCCTATTAACATGATTTCTCGTTTTTGCAAAAATAGCAAAAACATCCGCAACTCGGCGGAATCTGCCAAAAAATCACACTTTCCGCCGAGTTGCGGACTGATTCCGGACACATGTCGCCCATCCCGTTTTCAATCGGCTATTTTCTGTCGTAAACAAGCGTTCTTTGCCTCACTTAAATTCTCCCTCAACGCAGGGTAAAGTGATATGAACAGGACCAAGCCGGGGCAGGATTGATTAAGAATTATTGTCACAGGACGGAGGTTGCGGCATTTAAATTTTGCTCGGGTGAAAATATATACTGAACTTTGGCATTCAATACCCGAGAGTGTTTGTCCGAGTTAGGGAATATTTTCATATCTTTGCATATATGTTCTGAGAATTTGCTGGACTGCCCGCTTTTTGCCACAAATCCACCATTTGACCCCAAGTCCAGCAGAGTACCTTTTCCAGAGTGCCTGTATACTAAGCACTTTCCCAAGCATGCCCTGCTGGACCTCCTTAGAAGTCTCATGACAGGAGGGAAAGTGAACCGTTTTCGCGGAAAAACCCGGCACTTTCCCCGGGGGAGGGAATTGCGAGTGCCGCCAGAGATGCCTGTGGAGCCGGTACCCCGGCAGGCCGCGGGGGAAAGTGAACCATTTTCGCCGAAAAACCCGGCACTTTCCCGGGGGGAGGGAATGGCGGGTGCCGCCAGAGATGCCTGTGGAGCCGGTACCCCTACAAGCCGCGGGGTCTGAATCAGGCAAATGCAAAAGTATTTGCGTAGCTCCTGTCTTCTGCCTATCTTTGACGAACGTAATATAATGAATAGGATATGCTGAAAATAGGAGATCAGGCCCCGTACTTTGAAGGCACAGACCAGAATGGAGAGATTATACGCTTAAGCGATTTCAAGGGACGCAAGCTAGTCCTGTACTTCTATCCCAAAGACAGTACTCCGGGATGTACCGCAGAAGCCTGCGACCTGCGCGACAACTACCACCGCTTCATCGAACAGGGGTATGCAGTCGTAGGCGTGAGCCGAGACAGCCAGGCCTCACATCAAAGGTTCATCACAAAATACTCCCTTCCTTTCCCTCTTGTTTCTGATCCGGACACCATCATACTTAAGCTCTATGATGCATGGGGTGAGAAAAAGAATTACGGGAAAGTCTCAATGGGCACTCTCCGAAAGACATACATCATAGACGAGAACGGCATCATTACTGACATTGTCTCAAAAGTGGATACCAAGAACCACACCGCACAGATCCTGAAATAAATAACAGCCCATTCTATGGACAAATGCAGACTGGTGCATTGTTCCAGGGATCAGGACTGTCTCAAAAAGAAACAGCCGCGGCCATTTCCATTGGTTGCGGCTGTTTGTATTATAGTAGGGTACGGTTGATTACATCATGCCGCCCATTCCGGGGTTCATTGCGGGAGCTGCGGGAGCAGGTTCCGGTTTGTCAGCGATGACACACTCGGTGGTGAGGAACATGCCGGCTACGGAAGCGGCGTTCTGCAGAGCTACACGGGTAACCTTGGTCGGGTCGATGACACCGGCTGCGAGCAGGTTCTCATAGCGGTCTGCACGGGCATTGTAACCGAAGTCGCCCTTGCCCTCACGGACTTTCTGAGCCACTACGCTGCCCTCGACACCTGCATTCTCTGCGATGGTGCGCAGAGGAGCCTCGATGGCCTTGGCCACGATGTTGATACCGGTCTGCTCGTCCTCATTCTCGCCTTTCAGTCCCTTCAGGGCCTCGATGGCGCGGATGAAAGCGACACCGCCACCAGGGATGATACCTTCCTCGACTGCTGCGCGGGTAGCGTTCAGAGCATCCTCTACCCTGTCCTTCTTCTCCTTCATCTCGACCTCGGATGCAGCACCTACATAGAGGACTGCTACACCACCTGCCAGTTTGGCCAGTCTCTCCTGGAGTTTCTCGCGGTCATAGTCGGAAGTGGTCTTCTCGATCTGCTTGCGGATCTGGGCAACACGGTCAGCGATGGCTTCCTTGTCACCTTTACCGTTGACGATAGTAGTGTTCTCCTTGTCGATGGTCACCTTGTCGGCCTTACCGAGCATGTCGGGAGTGGTGTTCTCGAGGGTGAAGCCTCTCTCCTCGGATACTACCTGCGCACCTGTCAGTGTGGCGATATCCTGAAGCATCTCCTTACGGCGGTCACCGAATCCGGGAGCCTTCACTGCGGCTACCTTCAGAGTACCGCGGAGTCTGTTGACTACCAGTGTGGTCAGAGCCTCTCCGTCAACGTCCTCAGCGATAATCAGCAGGGACTCGCTGTTGCGGGCGATGGGCTCGAGGATAGGAAGCAGGTCCTTCATAGAGGAGATCTTCTTGTCGGTGATGAGGATCTTCGGGTTCTCGAGCACGGCCTCCATCTTGTCGGGGTTGGTCATGAAGTAAGGAGAGATATAGCCTCTGTCGAACTGCATACCCTCAACGACCTTGACCTCTGTCTGGGTACCCTTGGCCTCCTCGACTGTAACGACACCCTCTTTCTTCACCTTACCCATTGCCTCTGCGATGAGCTTGCCGATGAAAGCATCGTTGTTGGCGGATGTGGTGGCGATCTGCTCTACCTTTGCCATGTCCTCACCGACTTCCTGAGTCTGCTTCTTCAGGTCAGCCACAACTGTCTCCACGGCCTTGTTGATACCGCGTTTCAGGTCCATCGGGTTGGCGCCTGCGGTCACGTTCTTCAGACCTACGCTGATAATCTCCTGAGCGAGGACTGTAGCTGTGGTAGTACCGTCACCGGCCTGGTCGTTGGTCTTGGAAGCAACCTCCCTTACCATCTGTGCGCCCATGTTCTGGAAACGGTCCTCAAGCTCCACTTCCTTGGCTACGGTAACACCGTCCTTGGTCACCTGAGGGGCACCGAATTTCTTGTCGATAACCACGTTGCGTCCCTTAGGACCGAGGGTTACCTTCACTGCATTTGCAAGAGCGTCCACGCCTTCCTTCATCTGGCTGCGGGCTTCCATATTGAATTTGATTTCTTTTGCCATAGTTGTACGATTTTAAAAGTTAAACAAACAGATTAATTAAAGAACTGCGAGCACGTCGGACTGACGCATCATCAGATAGTCCTTGCCGTCAACGGTAATCTCGGTTCCGGAATATTTTCCGTAGAGAACGGTGTCACCCACTTTCAGTTCCATGGGCTCATCCTTCTTGCCGCTGCCTACAGCGATTACCTTACCCTGCTGGGGTTTCTCTTTTGCTGTCTCAGGAATATAGATTCCGCTTGCTGTCTTGGTCTCAGCTTCTTTGGGCTCTACGAGCACTCTGTCTGCTAAAGGTCTAATGTTCATATCTTTTAAATTTTAGTTGTTTTCAAACTGTACTGACCCATAAAACAAAATGAGTGCCACACCGGGTGCTCTGCCAAATTGTCACTATTTAAGTCTCTCTGCTTATTTTTACTTTTTATAAGTGTTAATACTTATAATTTGTCATTTTAAGATTTTTCACTTATATTTGCTGACATGAACACATATAAGCACATATATGCCTCTATCTCAGCTGACATCGTCGCTTCGACCAGCCTGTCTGTCAATGAGACCATAAGGCTTAAACGCGGGATAGAAGATCTGCTTGAATTGCTGGAGAGAGAATTCCCGGGATTCTGGGGTAGACTCATAAAAGGGGATTACCTGGAGTGCGTCCTCCCGGAGCCAAGAAAGATTTTTAGGATAGCCTTGATCCTGAAAACTTTTATCAAAGCCTTTGATGTTGCCTCGACAAAACAAAATCAGCAATTTGTGACTTTCGGCGTCCGCATGGCCATAGGCATAGGCAGTATGCGGATTATCGAAAAGACTGAGGGCATAATGGACGGAGAAGCCATTTACCTGTCAGGCAGAGGTCTTGAAAAGACAAATTCCACAGCGAAAGGAACAATGACTTTCTGTGCGGCCAATATGGAAGCATATCAAGCCGTAAACACTGTTGTCCTGCTGACTGATGCTCTGATAAATGATGCCACAGGGCGCCAGTGCAACGTTCTTTATTACAAACTGCTTGGCATGAACGAGTCAGATATAGCCTCCAGGATGGAAATCAGACAGCCGGCAGTAAGCCAGCATTCCAAATCGGCAAAATGGTACTGCATTGAGGAGGCTCTCCGGTATTTTGAGAACTTAAAATTTGAAGGATATGAATAGTTGGTTGCTTTTAAGTCTGTTTACCGCTCACCTCGTGGGGGATTTCTACTGCCAGAATGACAAACTTTGCCGTCAGAAAGAGGCGTTTAAAATAAAAAGCCGCTTTTTGTATGCCCACTCCCTTATAATCGGCATCCTGTCATGGATAATGGTCCCTCAAACAGGCTTCATAATTTATGCTTTTGTCATAGCCGTTTCGCACTGGCTCATTGATTTGTCAAAACTTTATTGCAAAGAGAGGCTTTCGGTTTTTATATTTGACCAACTGCTGCACATAGCTGTTATTCTCGCTGTATCTGTCATATATGACGCAACAGACTTATTACCTTTGCAAAAGATAGACAATTCTTGCTCACTCTCTATCTCTCTTCCACTTCTTATTGCCGGTGTACTGTTCTGCTGTAAACCGACCAATATTCTGATAAAAAAAGTGTTGCAAAAATATCAATTAGGAGAGGGCGCATCTTGCAAGAATATGCGAAATGCCGGTGCGCTGATCGGCAGTCTGGAAAGGCTGCTGACTTTGATTTTTGTGCTTATCGGACAGTACGGAGCCATAGGGTTTGTCATCGCCGCTAAGTCCATTCTCAGGTTCAAGGATTCGGACACCGATAGAACAGAATATGTCCTTGTAGGGACACTTCTAAGTTTTGGCATTGCTATTGCTGTCGGACTTATCACGGTTAAAATCAAAATGCAGTGACAATGGACTTTGAGGAATACATAAGGCAGGGTGAGCCGTCGAGGGCGGAGCGGGCACAGGCATGGCGGACGGCCATCGGACTTCAGGACGTGGACGGACTGAAGCCTTCGGCATACCTTATAGACACCGCACGCGAGCATATAGAGGGAGAGATTACGCTTCAGGATGTCAGGCAGCGCATAGAGTCCTACTACGAAAGCCGCACCGCGAGAGAGACCACCGATGATGAACGTACAAAAGAGGCCGACACAGTCTCCTACAGGATAACGGAACTTCTTGCCGAACAGACCTTCTCCATGTCTCCTGCGGAGCTCATACGCATTCACCGGTATCTTTTCACAGGTATATACAAGTTTGCAGGCCGCATCCGGGACTACAACATCACAAAAAAGGAATGGGTTCTGGACGGAGGCACTGTCACCTATGCCGGTGCAGGTCTGATAACGGACACCTTGGAATACGATATCTCCACTGAAAGGGAATTTTCCTACGAGGGGCTGTCAGCAGACGAAGCTGTAAGTCATATCGCAAGATTCATCTCCGGTCTATGGCAGATTCATCCGTTCGGTGAGGGCAATACCCGCACAACCGCTGTATTCCTGATAAAATATCTCCGTAATTTCGGGTTCAATGTGGAAAATGACACTTTTGAGAGGCACTCATGGTTTTTCCGCAATGCTCTCGTCAGGGCCAATTACAATGACTTGAAAAACGGAATAACAACCACTACAGAACCATTGGAGAGATTTCTGCGGCACCTCATTCTCAACGAGAAGGCAGATTTAAGAAACAGGACACTGCACATAAAAGCAGACACTTTAAAGGTTCAAAATGAACCTTTAAGCCGGGATTTAAAGGTTCAAAATGAACCTTTAAAACATCTGACCGGGGAGGCCTCTTTAGTGGAAATAGCTGTTTTACAGGTTATTGCCGACAATCCGTCTATTAAGATAGAGAACATAGCAACCCATATCAAAAAATCACGGAGCACTATAAAGCGGGCTATTGACCGGCTTCGTGAGAAAGGCATAATAGAAAGGACCGGAGCAAAGAAGAACGGTTCCTGGAAAATATTGGACAACAATGAACACTGACCACGAAAAATACATGCGCGAGGCCCTGAAAGAGGCCAGGCGTGCCTGGGACGAGGGGGAAATCCCCATCGGAGCGGTAGTGGTGTGCGAGGGACGCATCATCGCCCGGGCGCACAACCAGACCGAGACTCTTCACGACCCCACCGCCCATGCGGAGATGCTGGCCATGACGGCCGCCACTGCCTACATTGGCGGAAAATACTTGCCAGAATGCACCCTATACGTCACAGTCGAGCCTTGTCCGATGTGTGCCGCCGCCATGGCCTGGACACAGGTCGGGGCACTGGTCTACGGAGCGGATGACCCGAAGCGGGGCTACACCCTATTCTCCCCGTCCCTGCTGCATCCGAGGACTAAACTCATCAAGGGTGTGCTGGCAGAGGAGTGCGGTGCCGTCATGACGGAATTCTTCAAAAAAATAAGGAGGTAGCGGTATGGACATGTCATTCCTACTCGATTTGGGCTACATAGGTCTGTTTATCGGAACTTTTTTGGCCGCTACTGTCATACCTTTCTCCTCTGATTTCCTGATAGTGGGCATACTACTGGCCGGAGGCGACCCTGTGCTGTCGTGGATTGTCGCCACCGCCGGCAACTGGCTCGGCGGCCTGACCTCCTACTGGATAGGCCGCATCGGCAAATGGGAATGGATAGAAAAGTGGTTTCACGTCAAGGAGGAGACCCTGCTGAGACAGAAATCGAAGATAGACAAGTACGGTTCCCTGCTGGCGTTCATGACCTGGCTGCCTTTCGTAGGTGACGTCTTCGCCATAGGCCTCGGCTTCTACAAGCTCCATTTCGGACGCTGCGCCCTCTTCATGCTCATCGGCAAGGGCACCCGCTTCGCCTTCTGGCTCGCCCTCTACTATATTTTCGGGGACAGCCTGCCTGTGTTAGGGCAATAAGCATGCGATTTGTCCGGATTGATGCATGACATAAACGGATTTATTTTAAATTTGCAGATATTGAAGAATTTAATCCTTAACCCATGGCTCTTGTAAATTGTAAAGAATGCGGTCAGCAGATTTCTGATTCCGCATCGGTGTGTCCTCATTGCGGTGCGCCCGTCGTGAAAGAGGTGTTCTGTCCCAACTGTGGAGCGAAGATGCCGCAGAACCTGAAGTACTGTCCTCAATGCGGAGCGTCTAATCCCGGCGCCCGGAACCGGTACCCCAAAGACAGGCTGACTGCCGGACTTCTCGCCTTATTCCTGGGAGGCTTCGGTATTCACTATTTCTATCTTGAGAAAACCACGGCGGGACTGCTGTCGATTCTCCTGTCCTTGTGTACCTGCGGTGTATGGCAGATAGTAATGCTTATTCAAGGTATCATCATCCTCACAATGACCGATGATGGCTTTAATGAGAAGTATTACAATACTGATAAGACGTTTCCCCTTTTCTAATCTAAAGAATTTAAGTCATGTACTGTAAAAATTGCGGAGCACAATTGCCGGACGGAACAAGATTCTGTACCAACTGCGGATACAGCCAGTCTGAGGACGGTCCGGGGAGGGCATACCCTCGGGCGGAGAAACCGTCCACATACCTTGTACTGTCCATTCTGGTGACAATATTCTGTTGCCTGCCGTTCGGAATCGTCGGCATAGTGTACGCCTCTAAGGTGGATTCCTGCTGGTATGCCGGCCGTATAGACGAGGCATGTTCCTATTCCAAAAAAGCCAGAAACTGGTCTTTGGCCGGAATTCTGCTGAGTGTGCTATTGTGGATAGTGTATGTGATACTGATTCTGGTGGGTGTGTCGTGGGCAACATGGTGGGATGAAAGTTTCTACTACACGACGGCATGTCTGTTCTGAAAAAGCGCGGACTGTATTATGTATTGATTACGGTGGCGCTCATGTGCGCTGTATTGGCTGCGCTGTGGCTGTACCGGGTGGATCCGGAGGATTCGGTATATTCTCCCAAATGCCTCTTTTATCTGCTGACTGGCCTGAAATGTCCAGGATGCGGCTCCCAACGCGCCATACATGCTCTTTTGCATCTTCAGGTAGGAGATGCGTTCAGGCACAATGCACTTCTGGTACTCTCCATACCATTTCTGGCTCTTATGTGCTTTTCCTGGATGATGAGACGACGATTCCCGGTGCTTTATGAAAGGCTCAACGGCCGGGTGACTGTATGGACGGTATTCGCAGTCATCATCGCATGGTGGATTGTGAGAAACATTTTTCAATTTTAAAAATAAAAATACTACATTTGCAGTCCGGTATTGACCTATGGTGTAATGGTAGCACTACAGATTTTGGTTCTGTCTGTAGAGGTTCGAATCCTCTTAGGTCAACAATGAGATGAATAAATCTTTTTTCATAACTTTACTTTTTTTGATGATTACACCCGTATTTATAAGCGGGTGTAATTTTCATAGGGGGACAGATACTGAAAAAGGCCCGTATGCTTTCCCGTATGTGTCCGTCCCTTCCATGCTGACAGGTCAGGAAGCGGCCGAGTATGCCGCATCGCATTACTGGAACCGGTACTTTGATTCAGTGCAGGTGTGGAGCGGCATATCCGACACCCTTGTCGGTGGAGTGACGGAGGCCGGCATGACTCAGGCAGTCAGGGAATATATTATGGCGCTGTGGTCTATACCTTATAATAAAGCGCAGGAGGCCCAGCGTCACCTGATGTCGCTCGCCGAGGAATCGGCTGTGACAGACACATCGGGGCATATCTATGACTTTTTCGTGACGGTTATGGAGTCGGCTTTGTGGAACCCGCTGTCGGAGCTGCGCAATGAGGGATTTTATATCCCCGTGGTGGAAAGCGTCCTCAGCACCAGGCGTACCGGTGAGCATTACAGCACTTACTATCAGCAGCAGCTGGCGACATGCAGGAACAATGCTCCCGGAACACCCGCGGCAGATTTTACTTACACCGATGCCAAGGGCCGTATGCACAGCCTCTACGAGACCCGGAGCGAGTACACTCTCCTGCTGTTCTCCAATCCCGGATGCCCGGCCTGCCGGGAGATTATCGGTATGTTGAAGAGTTCTCCGATTATCAATTCTATGGAGCAACAAGGCCGTCTGGCTCTTCTGAGCATCTATATTGACGAGGATGTGTCCGCCTGGTATCAGGGCCTGTCAGATTATCCGGAGGACTGGATTACCGGTTACAACCAGGACCTGTCCATACGCGACAATCTTGTCTACGATGTCCGCGCCATTCCGTCCCTTTACCTGCTGGACCGCGACAAGAAAGTCATTTTCAAGGATATATCCACCGGAATGCTGATGCTTCAGCTCGAAACCCTATAGGTACTCGCGGCCGGACAGACCGCGCCAGAGGGCGTAGTATTTTAGGGTGGAGACAGGCTTCGTGGCGATGAGCTGATAGCGGACGGACGGGCCGCAGTTGAAATACATCGAACGGGACAGGAAGGTGCCGTAACCGGTTATCTCACCGATACTGTAGACTATCTTCTGATCACCGTAGAATATTTCCAGCCGGTCTCCGTACATGGCCACGGAGGCATTGTCCGACA
Organism: Candidatus Coprenecus pullicola; assembly: GCA_018711925.1. GTDB lineage: Bacteria > Bacteroidota > Bacteroidia > Bacteroidales > UBA932 > Coprenecus > Coprenecus pullicola. The sequence continues at coordinate 20,069 of DVHR01000025.1, read as the reverse complement.
AGTGGGTGAAGACTCCGTCCTTTTTCAATGTAAGTTTGAAGCAGTCATTGTCGCAGACTATCGGCTCTTCCGTATGCAGCCGCAGGGCCCCGCAGTTCTCGTGTACCCAACGTTTCTGGAAGCGGTTCCACTGGGAAAAATTATCAAAGGGCATATTCTCCCCCTTCTCAAACCATCCTGTCTCAAGCAGACGGGCGGAAAGTCCGCAGTCACAGGTGATATTGTCTCCGGAGGTCTGTATCGTACCGAAGCGCAGGCAGTGCGGGCAGAGATAGGCCGCATACTGCAGTCCCTCCGCCAGGGCCTTGCCGCTGTACAACGCCCCGCTGGCGGCCTGGGTCTCGTAGGCATTGACATACAGGTCCCGGCAGATGGCCTCATAGACCTCGTCCACCGTCATCCCGGCAAGTTCCTCAGGAGTGTATTCGTGGACCAATTCTCCGTACATCGGCCCCTTGCGCTTGTGATCGGCCCATCTCGGACGCAGCAGATAGCCTCCGGTCAGACGATAGGTAAGCAGAGCCACGCCCGTATCCTTGACCAGTGCGGCGGTGCGGGGCGAGATAAACTCGGTCTCGCCGTCCCAGCTGCGGTTGCCCTCGGGAAACATTCCGACGGATACGCCAGCCCGGAGATTGGCTTCTATCAAGGCAATGGCGGCATCTCCCTTGGCGCCTTTCTCTCTGGGAATTATACCGAACAACGGGTTGAGGAAGAATCCGGCTATGCCCCTGGTCAGGGAGGCATTGGCCACGAAACGCATGTGCCTCCGTGTGCCGATGACCATCAGGGCTGGGTCGAGGTTCTGGGTGTGGTTGCCCAGGCACAGGAATGTCCGGCTGCGCACCTTGCACGGTTTGTACCTGATGTGCAGGATGATGTTGACGAAAGGGCCCACGAATGTACGGCAAAAGGCGTAGACTCCGCGCTGGAAGCCCACGCCTTTGGTAATCTTTGAACTGCCTGACTTCATTCAGTTTACTTTTTGTCAGCAGCCTGAGTTTTCCTTGCCTCCTCCTCTTCGAGTACGCGGTAGGCTACCTTGCCGACAAGGGTTTTAGGCAACTCGTTGCGGAATTCGATGTCATAGGGCATGGCGTACTTGGCAATGTACTTGCGGCAGTAGGCCAGCAGCTCGTCCTTGGTCTCCTGTGTGGGTTCATAACCGGGACGGAGCATGACGAAGGCCTTTACTTTCTGCATCTTGTAGGGGTCGGACACGCCGATGATGCAGCTCATCTGCACTTTCTCGTGGGCATCGAGGATGTTCTCGAGCTGAGCCGGATAGACATTGTAGCCTGAAGTGACGATCATTCTCTTGATACGGCCTCGGAAGTAGACGAAGCCCTGGTCGTCCATGCAGCCGAGGTCGCCGGTATAGAGCCAGGTCAGGCCGTCGGCGTGCTTGCGCAGGGTCTTGGCGGTCTCCTCAGGCTTGTTGTAGTAGCCGAGCATGACGGTGGGGCCGGAGAGCACTATCTCGCCCTCCTCGCCGTAAGGCATTTCCTCCTCCGTATCTGGCTTGACTATCTTGAAATAGGTGTCGGGGAAAGGTATGCCGATGCTGCCCTCTTTCTGGAGCTTGACCGGAGTCAGGCAGCAGGCGGTGACGCACTCGGTGGTACCGTAGCCCTCGCGCACCTTGATGGTGGCCTTGTGGTCGGCGAGGAACTTGTCCATCTTCTTCTTGAGCTCGATGGACAGGGAGTCTCCGCCGGAGAACACGCCCTTGAGGTGGGAGAAATCGGCCTTCTCCATATTGGGCAGGCGCAGCATGGCCTCGTAGAGGGTGGGTACGCCGGCGATGAAGTTGCATTTGTTCTTGGTTATGAGCTTGGAATAGCTCTTAGGGGTAAATCTAGGCACAAGCACGCATCTTCCGCCCTTGGCCAGCATCGTGTGGATGCAGACACCGAGGCCGAAGCCGTGGAAGACGGGCATGGCGGCCAGCATCTTGTCCCCTGGACCGAACATCGGGTTGGTGGCGATGACCTGCTCGGCGAGGGCATTGAAGTTGCGGTTGGTGAGCATGATGCCCTTGGTGGTGCCGGTGGTGCCGCCGGAGTAGAGGATGACTGCGGGATCGTCATCGCTGCGCTCTACCTTGTAGTTGTAGAAGCAGCATTTGGAGAGCTTCATGAAGTTCTTCCAGGTGATGACCGGGGCATCCTTGGGTATCTTGGCGATCTTGTAGCCTTCGGTGATCATGTAGCCGGCTTTCAGAGGCTGGGCCAGCTCGTCCTTGATACGGGCGAGGATGACGTTGACGATGCCGGTGTTCTTGCGTATGGCCTCGATCTTGCCGTAGAACTGGTCCAGGGTGATGACGGTGATACTGTTGGACTCGTTGAGATAGAACTCGATCTCCTTCTCGCTCGAAAGCGGGTGAACCATGCTTGCGATGCCGCCGATGAGGTTGATGGCGTAGAACATGTAGATGGCCTGAGGGCAGTTGGGCATGGCGATGGTCACGCAGTCTCCTTTGCGGATGCCTATGGTCTTCAATGCCTGGGCACACTGTTCTATCTTCTTGATCATCTTTGCGTAGGTCGTGGACTTGCCCATGAAGTCAAACGCTACGTAGTTGGGGTATCTGGCTGCCACAGAAGCCACCATGTCGAACATGGAGCCTTTGAAGTACTCCAGATGAACGGGGACTCCTTCGGTATAAGGATACCATGGAGTCTTAACAGTATTCTCTGCCATAAATTCGGTTATAGGGTTTATCCTGCGAATATACAAAATAACTCCCAGAAACGAACTGTCGCAGTGATTTTTCAGCCGTATATCTCAGCAATGTGCAGGAGAGGCACCTGCCCGATGAAGAACACTGCCTGCCGACAATCCGGGCAGCGGATACAATATGTTTACCGTGATGTCTAGGGAACGTGTAACTTGATAAAAGTGCTTATATCCAGGATGTTGCGAAATAAAAAGGTGCCCTGTTGACGTTTGAAAGACCGACAGGGCACCTTTTTATGGTGTTAAGTCTTTGGTTGTCAGTGATAACGGTGCTTTGAAGTTGTCCCTTGCTGCAGCTTCGTGTGCAGTCAGGAGCAGTATCCTACTGCTCCGGGAAAGTGAACGGAACGGAGTAGGTGAGTACGCTGCCCTCTGAGTCAGTCATCGTGATGGTGAACGTGTGGCTCTTTATCTCGGGAATGTCAGTGAATCTGAGCGAGGAGCCGGGATATCCCACCCATAGTAAGAACAGGTCGTCCTGGGTCAGTTCAGAGAGTGGCTTGACCACTGGATGGAAGCAGTTGCGTTGAAACTCGGGGTACCATTCGTATCCCGGCCCGTCGTATCCGTCCATCATGCCCATGCCGATCATGAACTCATCCAGTATCATCTCCGACCAGAAACCGCCTACGGTGTACAGACTTTCAATGTAGGGCATGGCCGTTGCGCTGCGGAAGATGATGTAGGGTGCGATGGATTCCCCTGCCGGGATGTCCAGAAACTGCTCCGAACTGGTGATGTCAACGGATGTGAAACGGTTGACGAATACAGCGGTGAGCGGCACCTGAGCAACGTACCTGTTATAGGCCGTATCTCCAATCTCTGCATAGAAGTCATCAGCTGTTTCCTTGCCTAGGCCTGTTCCGGTGAGGTTGAGGTATATTACCCCCTCGTCCTCTACGGTACGGCATTCCAGTGCATCGGCAAAAGTCACTCCTTGTATGAAGTGCGTGGTATAGATTCCTTCACCCAAAGGCCTTTCCTCCTCGCAGGAAATCGTTCCGACGGCAGCGGCAAGCCCGCAGATTAAAAGATGTGATTTTTTCATATTACTCAGTATTTTAATGGGTTAAATTATCAGATACTTCTTATAAGATGCAGAAAAGCCCGAAAACGCTGCATCTTACCTAGGGCTTATATTGATATTCATGTTCAGTTTGTACTGGTAATAGTGGTCAGCCTGACTGTTTGACATGCTGCCGGTTTCATCGGCTCGTGTAACCGGCCCCTTGTTTGTGTCGAACTGTGCCGAGAAGTAGTATCCGTTGCTGGAATTATTGCTGTCCCATCCGAAGTTGCAGTGAACAAGGTGGCGGTACTGTGTTGCAGTGTCAGTAAGAATGCCGTCAGTATAGGTAAATTTCGTTCTGCTCTGGGTCAGTACCTGGTCAATTACCCATGCGTGTCCACCTGAATATGTGGTCTTGACGGTTATACCCAGAAATTTCTTTACAGTTTTCTTTGAACAACCGGAAATGTAGGCCGGACCTGCTGATATCTTGTTATACAGGCGGTCATAGTTATAGCTTTCATTATTGCCTCCGCTGGCATATCCGCAGTTGACAAACGTCCTGGGGACATTCTTGTCATATGCATAGCTTCCGTCATCCCTGTAGTCCATGTCCAGGTTCTTCGGCAATCCCAGTTTCAGGAAAAGCTCACCGATCATGTCGTATGCGGACTCATATCTGTTGTACGAGGCAATGTGTTTATGCATCAGGTCCCAGTCAAAGGTATATCCGTCCATACTGAAATCCTTTCCCCAGTAGTACATAATCTGCGCGACCGCAGTAGCTACACAGCCGGCGTGGGTTTTCTTTCCATCGCTGGTATAAGTGAATCGGTTGTATGGATCAATACTTTGTCCCCACTCGCATCCTACCAGTTCTCCTCTTTTAGTATAATCTTTCCACTCACTGTAAGAATATGTTATGTCAGGAAGAGGGTTCCCACCTCCGATGGTAATAAAGTTGTCTTTTATAGTCTGATTATTGCCTCCGTAGGTCTCCCCACCTCCAGGATATACATAAACGCCGTTGTTCGTAATACCTATGGGATAGTCAAGTCCTCCATCAGGGTTCTCTACAGGCAAGCCAACTGCCATCCTGTAATCCACATCTATATTGGCCAGCATGGCAATAGTTCCCGGATCATCGATGACTTCTCCCTGCTCCAGATTGCCGTGGTCGGTGATGGCAAGGATTGGAGACATTCTTGTGTCACCTGAAACAATGGCGAAACCCTCGTCATTGGTGAAATTCACGATATAGACAAACGGCTCGGTCATCTCAACGCCTGATGAATCTGACTCAGAACGGGTCGCGGGCATGGATCCGGATGGATAGATTTCGGCAATAGTTCTACTGCCGCTTTTTGTCCCGGGATCAAAGTTTTTCAAGAACTCCTCAACTTCAGAGATTGCCATTTCTTCTGTCACGAATGTGGAAGTCATCGGAGGTATCGCAGAGTCTTCGGGTACTACAGGAGTGTCAAGTCTTGCGCAAGAGGTTATTGCCAGATACAGCAATAATACCAATAGTAGATTAGATTTTTTCATGATAGTTGAGTTAGATTTTGGAATTAAATTTAATGGATAGAGAAATAACCTTCGTAGTCATCGGATGGTCCGGAGATGACGAGGCGGAAGAGTCCTTCTCCGATGCCGGAGAGGTCGTAGTCGTACTCCATGCCGTTTGCGGGCAGGGCGGAGGAGTAAACGGTGACACCGAAGCTGTCCTCTATGTAGAGGGAGTACATGCCCGAGCCGTCGAAGGAGACGGTGAGAATGTCGTTGCTGATGGATGCTTCGGGAGCGTCCGTAAGGCTTCGGGTGTGGATGTGTTTCCCTGTAAGGTCAATTTCAATATAATTTTGGCATATTCCCATGAAACATGACGCAGACAGAGTAATAATAACTGATAAGAGTTTTTTCATCTGTTTTAATTTATTTGTGACGGCAACAAAGTTATGTCGGTTGTAGGGAATCTCCAAAAAAACAGACTTTACATAGATTTTGTAACGTGCTTGTGATCAGATGTTTCAAGATGCTAATGTCTTAACATCTGTGCGTTTGGTTTCAGAAGATTGCAATGGAGGTATAATCAATCAGTTATTGAGGCAGGTGTGCCTGTCCTTGTCTGTGATGATAAGTCTCAATGTATCCTGCGATGTAGGAAGTAAGGCCTGTTGTCAATCCGAGCTTTTTGGCGATGCGTGTCTTTGTGACGTAGAGGGTATTCTCGCTGCATCTTAGCAGAGCGCAGATGGCACCTGTGGAGAATCCGCAGGCGATGAGTGCTACGAGATATAAATTCTTGTCTGTTAATGAGGTATGTTCCGCACTGAAAGAATCCATGAATCCCGGATATGAGAGGTTCAGAAAGGTATTTATCTTTTCATATGTCTGTTTTTCAGGGAAATGGCTGTCGATAATATCCTTTATTCTGGCAGCAAGTGTGCTTGTCGAGCCGTAGCGGTAGTATGTGTCAAGGATGAGATTCTCCATGTTGAGGAGGCTGTCGTGCATGTCCGTCCATCCGGCTTTTAAAGAAGCGTATTTGTCCAGATGCCTTTTAAGTTCCTCTGAGAGCTCGGACTCTTTCTTCCTGCTGTTCTCCTCCAGAAGCCGGATAAGCTCAAGACTCTGTTCAAGGCGGCTGCGTGTTTTTTTGACGGTACCGTATGCGGCTAGTCCCAGGATAGCAGCTGACAGTATGACTATGATTATTACGAGGACATCAATTGTATGTCTGCGCTTTGTATTTTCCAGCTGTATTCTGAGCAGTGCGTTCTCACTTGATTTCTCCAGAAGCTGCAAGTCCTCCTGGTAGCCTGATATTTTTTCGCTGTAGTAGAGACTGTCCGCTGCCATTTTATATTTCAGTGCGTTGACGGAGTCTCTTTTTTGGCTGGCAATCAGGCCTTTTATGGATAGCCTGAGTATTGCCGTCCGTCTGTCCCCACCGCTTATCTTGTTGAGGTAGTATGCAGCGGAGTCAGTATGCCCTGTCATGGCATAGGATTTCGCAATGAGATTAAAAAGTCTGTTGCTGAATGTGGTTCTGATGTAGTCATTATCGGATACATCGATTATGCGGACGGCTGACAGAGCTGTACGTCGGCATTTCAGGTAGTCGGCACGGTCTCCGTGAAAATAATAGCCGGCCAGGGAAAGGCGGCCGTCCAGTATGGACAGGGTATCTCCTGATAGTTCTGCGGTCTCCAGTCCCTTTATAAGGAAGTTGTATGCCGTTTCGGAAGAGTCAGCCATCATGTATAGATTTGCCAGGGAAAGCATTGCAGTGGTGGCTCTGGTGTCGTCATGTGCCTTTTGAAAGCAGGACAGTGCTGACTTCAGTCTTGATATGCTTTCGGGTATATTGACCATGGTATACTGGTAGAGTTCGGCTATGCGGGTGTGGAGGAGGCCGAGCTGTTCGAGGTCACCGGAGCGCTCGAGCAGGGGCTCAGCCTCCTTGTAGGCGAGCATGGCACTTTCGGCATCGCCGCGTTCGGAGAGGACGGCACCCTGCATGACGAGTGCCCTTGCCAGCCTGTCTTCCGGGCCTTTTCGGCGGTAGTAGTCCGCAGCCTCGGCTATGGCGGTATTTTCGGCCACAGGCAGCCAGCATTTGTACTCTGCTTCAGTACGCAGCAGGGTGTAGAAAGCCTTGTCGGCACGCGGCAGTTTCTCGGCATCGGAGCTGTCGATGGTCATCAGGGTATCCAGCGCGGCCTGCGGCTCAGTTGACATCAGTGAGTCGGCTGCGGCCAGAGCCTGAGGCACCTGCGTGTCCCTTCTGCCGGAGCAGGAGAGTGCTGTCACCAGTATGGTCAGCATTACGGCTGTCAGTATCTTCGGACGGTATATGCCATGTGAAGTCATACGGCAAACTTACAAAAAAGCTGGAAATACAGGTCTGTCGCGGATAGAGACCTAGCCGACGAGCCAGACCATAACGTGGCCGTCGAAGACCTCGTAGTTGAGCTCGAAAGTCTCTTCCTCACCGTCCTTGTGGATGAAAGTGGCCTCCAGCTCGCCTTCGTCACGGGGGGTGAAGCGCTCCACCTCTATCTGTCTGGCGAAGTCCACACCGCTGCGGGACATGCGCTTGTAGATGGCTTCCTTGGCGCACCAGTAGATGGCCAGCTGCTGGTTGGTGTTGTGGTCCGAGAGGTCGTCCTTCTCGTCCTCGGAAAGGGCCTTGCGCTCCACCGCCGAGAAATCCCGGTCCAGACTCTCGATGTCGATGCCGACACTTTCTTCGGGATGGGCAATGATGGCTACAAAACGGGCGCAGTGCGAGATGCTTATCTCCACGGCGCAGTTCTGCAGGTAGGGCTTGCCGTTGTCGTGGTGGCCCAGATACAGCTTTTCAGGGAACATCACGTTGAGCAATGCCCTTACAGCAAGTTTTTCCTTACGCCGTACCGGGCTGCTGGTTATCTGAAGATCTTCAAGCTCATCGCTGGGGATAGGGGCGCACAAGCGGCGCAACTCGCCTTCGTCCTCGGAGATTTCCCAGACGCATATCTCCGCTCCGTTTTCTAAATTCTCTCGTTTATATAGACCCATTTCGGATAAATCGGATAAAACAGGTTACAAAGAAAAGCACTTATCTGCGAACTGCCAAATATTTTTCCAACATCAGTACCGGATTGTAGGACAGCTTGGCCTTGCGCAGTCCCTCCTCCCCGGCGTCATCCTCCCTGTTGACGTACCTCAGGCCTGAAGCCTCGTGAGCCAGGAAGCACTGGTTGATCATCGGATATGCCCCGGTGACGTCGGAGAAGGCCTTCTCCACATGCACGATGAAGGTGTCCGAGTTGAGCCGCTCGCCGATGGTGTATGCCACGATGCGTCCGCCGGAGCGCAGGATACCGCCTTTGAGTCCGAGCGCAACGAAGTCCCGCAGGGCTATGCGTACGGCGCAGGCCTCCATCTGCATTGACTCGTTGTGTAAGCAGCCGTTCAGGGCGCACCACTCGTCCGTCATTGCGAGGCATTCTTTCAGCTGGCTGGAGCATTCTGACGGATTGTCGGACAGTATCCGCTCGTAAGACCAGTCCGGACTCTGAGTCTTGAAGCGGGAGATGAAGTTGCGTTTGGGCTGGTATTTCTTTCCGGTGAGGGATATCATCCGTTCGGTCTCGTAGATATAGTCGAAGGACTTGCGCACCGGTGTCAGCTCGTACTGCCCGGGGAAAGCCTTCTCTATGAGTTCCTTGGTGTCGGCTGTTGCCCAGAAGACGGGCTTTCTGCCTATGGCCTCGGCATCTTCCTCCAGTATCCGCAGGACTTCCTGCACGTCTCCACTGCCGGCGGGGAAGATGTAGTTGGCGCAGCCCTCATCCCCGTCGGAGCGTATCAGCAGCCAGTCGCGGTACCGGGCGATGCGGGTCCCGAACATGCCGGCCCATATGTACAAGGTCGTGAAGCAGTATTCGGTGGCGCGGTAGTCAGAAACGGCAAGGAGCGGGTCGGCCCACTCCTTGTCACTCAATTCTATCTCCTTGAAATCAATCCGGTTACTCATAAAGCCACTGGCTGAGGATAGACTTTATCTCTTTCTGAGTCTCCTCCGGGAATGTGGCTATGCGTGTGCGGTGGCTTCCTCCCGGCTGGACAAAGAACTTGATGTTGTCCTTGTGAGGGTCTGCGGGCATGACGGCTGACCAGGGATCGAACTGTCCGTATATGAAGAGCATCCTTGCATCGGTGGACAGCAGGAACGCTGATATCTTGTTGTAAAGGTAGTCACTGAACTCCAGATCAACGCCCTGGGGCAGCATGAGCTTCTGGAGGTAGTTCTTGGTGTTCTTGATGCTGAAGTACTTCTTATACTCCTTGAAAGGCTTCATGTCGTAGCCGTAGTATCCAAGTTCCTTGGCGGCCTGAACGAAGAAAGGCGACGTGGTGCTCCATGTTACGAAGTACTCGGGGGAGCAGATGGCCATCATGTAGTCGAACACTTCCTTGTCAGAGGCATCTTTTCCCGGTATCTGTTCCACCGGATAGCCCCACTGCCAGAAAGCGAACGAGAACTCCAGTACTCCGAAGTCGTAGACCTCGTCTGTCGGGACGTTGAACTTGTAGTTGTTGGCATTGCAGACCGAGTCAAAGGCAGGCATCAGACGCTCCTTGCGCAGCAGCAGCTCTGACTGGAAGTTCTTTACTGCCTCTCTGTCGGCTGGAGAACCGACGTAGGTCTCGATGAACGGCTCATGCCTGCCGTCATGCAGGGCACGGCAGAGCGGGCCTACGTAGGGCACTGAGAAATCCACGTCGTCAGGATAGTACGTCCTGTATATCATGGTGTTCTGGCCGCCCTTACTGATGCCTGTGGATATCCATTTTCCATCGAGGATGTCTTTGAGTGCGGTCACCACCTCGTGAATGTCGGCGGCTGCGTTGGGAGCGTTCATGTAGTCCCAGTTGACATCTTCGGGAGCCTCTCCGGGGTAGGGCGTGGACTCCAGGAAGTAGCGGTGCTCGACGACTATGTTGTTGGTGTTGAAGATAGTGGATATCTCGTCACGATAGGATGGGACGAAAGCGTACTGTGCTCCGTAGCCCTCGGTGACTACGACAGTGGCGCTGTCCGGGTGTACTATGCCCACCACAACCCTTTGGGTGAAGGTGCCTTCTGACGGGTTCTCGTGGTTGATAGGCTGCTCGAAGATAACCAGATATTTTTCAGGGAATTTGGTGCTTTCCATTTCCTGCACGTCCTTGACGTGGGGCAGGGCGGCGATGCGGTCTGCCAGTGTAGCCTCCTGTGCCCGGAGCTGTATCCCGGTGACAGAGAAGACCAGCATTGCGATAGAAAGAAATGTAAGTCTGCGCATATTGTTGTTCTGTAGGATTAATGTTGCGCAAATGTAAGATATTTTTCGGTAAGATGGATGCTGCCGAAGGTCAAATACCTCTATCTGTGACAGCATGGGTGCTATGCGGCAGTGCATGCCGTTGTGCAGGGGCAGACTCAGACGCCCAGGGTGTCGCTGACGGTTTTCCAGTCCCCGACGGTGCCTGTCTCCGAGGAGAAGGACGCCCCGATGCGTATGACCTGACGTCCGTCCGCTCCGTACGGCCTTGCGTAGCCCCGCTCCTCAATCTGGGCCAGGGCCTCGTCCGCCGTGCCGTCCAGCTTGAACTCGAAGATGTAGACGTATTTCGGGGTCTCCACTACGCAGTCTGCCCGTCCTTGGCTGGAGTGGTGCTCGGCGCGGACTGTGTAGGTGCCCAGCAGGCGGAATATCAGGTAGAATGTGTACTGGAAGTAGCGTTCCCGCTCCCGTTCGTTTTCCTTGCGCCGCGCTGTGTAGGGGATGTCCGCGAGAAATGCGGTCAGAATGTCCTTCAGTCTGTCCGTGTTACCGTCCCTCATGGACATGACCATGCTTCTGACAGTGCCGTCGGCATCCTTCTTGGATGCAAAGTATCCTGACGCTGCGAGTGACAGGAATCCCTGCTGTACCTCCTTGTTCGGGAAGTCGAGCAGGAAAGAACCGAAGTCCTTGTCGAAGTCCTTGATGGTCAGGTATCCGCTCTGGTAAATCATCGGGAGGGGCTTTTCCACCGTGGCCTTGTAGTCCACGAACTCCCTCGGCATGTAGTACTTCCCCGTGAGTTCGTCCAGGTTTTCATCGGATTGTGCGAGTAGCCTCAGCAGATATTCCGGGGAGCCGCTGGCGAACCAGAAGTCCCTGATGTTGAGCTGGGCAAAGGCGTTCAGGAGGCTGAACGGGTTGTAGATATCGGTCATCTCCTCGCAGAAATGATAGCCGTCATAGTTCCGCTTAAGCATGGCCAGCATACCATCCCAGTCGGTCTTGAACTTTACTGCCATCTCCTTTATAGGCTCGGCGAAATACCGTTCCATCTCCTCCTGGGTGATGCCGCACAGGGCCTCATACCGTGCGTCCATGCTGATATCCTGCGGCTGGTTGAATCCGCTGAACACGCTCACCTGGGCGAATTTCGTGACTCCCGTCAGCAGCACGAACTGCAGGTCGTTGTCGGCCGCCTTGAACACCGAGTAGAAACCCCTGAGCACCTCCCTGTTCCAGTCCTCCAGCGGCCTGCGCTGACCGCCCACCTCAATCGTGTAGTCCGTATCCATCACGTCCAGCAGCGGCTTGTCGTATTCGTCGATGAGTACCACGCACCGCCTTCCGGTGGCCTCGTGGGCCTTGCGCAGGATATCCGCAAAGCGGCCGCCCACGTCCAGGTCCCTTGCCGGTCGACCGTAGACTTCTTCCCATCCCGCCACCGTGGCCTCAATCTTCCGGTCCAGAACGCCTCCTTCCGTGAAGTTGCTGGAATTGAAGTCAATGTGAAACACAGGGTATTGCAGCCAGTCCTTCTCCAGAGCATCTATGGCCAGTCCCTTGAACAGCTCGTGCCTTCCGAGGAAGTAGTTCTCTAGCGTAGACACGAGCAGGCTCTTCCCGAACCGTCTCGGACGGCTCAGAAAATAGATTTTACCGCCCTTGGCCAGTCTATATACCAAATCCGTTTTGTCCACATAGACGTATCCGTCATTGCGTATATGTTCGAAACTCTGAACTCCGATAGGAAATTTCATCATGGCCGTGTCCTCCGTATTTTCCTACAAAAGTAGCAATAATACTGGAAAATTCAGGTTATTCCTATCGGAAAATGCCGTAGATGGCGGAGCCGCTGCCGCTCATGGAGGCGTAGACCGCGCCCTCGTCGTAGAGGGACTGCTTGATGCGGGCCAGCTCCGGATGCAGGGCAAATACAGTGGTCTCGAAGTCGTTGAGGATCCGGTCTTTCCATTCTTCGACAGGGAGGGTGTCGAGGAGGTCGCTCAGGCCGCGGCCCGAGGGATCGGGGGAGAGGTAGGCGTAGGCTTCTGAGGTGGAGACGTGGATGCCGGGGGCAATGACCTTGATGCGGTATTTCTCCCTGAGTTGTGCGACGGCAGGTGAGTCGCAGGGGGTGAGAATCTCTCCCCGGCCGCTGCCGTACATGGGCCTGCCGTAGATGAAGAAGGGGCAGTCGCTGCCGAGGCGGGCGGCATATTCCGCCAGGTGGTCATCGCTGAGATTCAGCTTGAACAGCCCATTGAGTCCGCGTAGGACCCAGGCCGCATCGGACGAGCCTCCACCCATACCGGCTCCTACCGGGATGCTCTTGTGGAGATACATCCCGACCGGGGGCAGGTCAAATTCTTTCTGCAGTAGTCTGTAAGCCTTTACGCACAGTTCTTTCTCGGTGTCTCCTCCGGGCAGTTCGTAAGGTGTACCGAAATAAGTCATCGAGACGGAGTCCGCCTCGATGATTTCCAGAATATCCGTATGGCTGTCTACGGGATAGAAAAGTGTCTCGATATCGTGATAGCCGTCGCTTCTGCGGGCTGTCACCCTCAGTCCGATATTGATCTTAGGCTGCGGATAGAGGACGATGTTCATGGCATCAACCGCATTTTCCGTGGCCGCAGTCCTGACAGATCAGGCAGCCCTCCTGGTAGATGAGGTTGGTCGAGCCGCATTTCTCGCATTTCTGCCCGGTCTCGTCCTTGGTGCCGTTGGGGATGTACTGTTTCAGGGCGCGCTCCACTCCGTTCTTCCAGGTGTTGATGCTCTCGTCGTCGAGGTTGAGTCCCTTGACGAGGTTGAGGATGTCCACGATGGGCATGCCGTTGCGGATGACGCCGGAGATGAGCTTGGCGTAGTTCCAGAATTCCTGGCGGAACATATGGGAGATACCTCCGAGTACTCCGGGATAGCCGTAGCGGTCTGTATAGTGGAAATCGTAACGGCTGGTGCCGTCCTCCATTTTTTCCTTAACAATGCGTCCAGTGGTGATGGCTACAGGCAGGTTGCGGGAGTCATCCACCATACCGGTGAAGATCTCGTAGGGCTTGCCGTTCTGCTTGCCGACGAAGGCTATCCACTGCTCGTTGCCGTTCTTGAAGCGGATTACGTCGGCCTCGAGGGACTTGGGTCTCTTCTTGGGCTTGATGACTCCGGCTCCGTCCTTGGCCGATACGAGTACGCCTGTCCTGGAACCGTCACGGTAGACGGTAACGCCCTTGCAGCCGGACTCCCATGCCGTACGGTAGACTTCTGCCACCATATCCTCCTTGATGTCGTGGGGAAGGTTGACGGTCACGCTTATCGAGTGATCCACCCATTTCTGCAGCTTGCCCTGCATCTTCACCTTAGCCACCCAGTCGATGTCGTTGGATGTGGCCTTGTTGTAGGGGGATTTCTTGACGAGTCCGGCTATCTCCTCCTCGCTCATCTGCTTTACCTGTTCTATGTCGTATCCGTTGATGCGGCACCAGGTGAGGAAATGATGATGGAACACGTAGTACTCCTCGAAACAGTCGCCGTTCTCGTCCTTGAATGCCACCACTGCGTTGAGGTCATTGGGATTGACCTTTCTGCGCCGTTTGTAGAAAGGCAGGAATACAGGCTCTATACCGGATGTGGTCTGGGTCATCAAGGAAGTGGTTCCGGTAGGGGCTATGGTAAGCATGGATATATTGCGGCGGCCGTAGCGGACCATATTGTCGTAGAGATCCTCGTCCTCCTTGCGGATGCGGGCGATCATAGGGTTGTTCTCCTCTCGCTTGGCATCGAAGATGGGGAATGCTCCTCTCTCCTTGGCCATGTTTACGGACGATGCGTAAGCGGCCAGAGCAAGAGTCTTCTGAACTTTTACGGCGAAGTCAATAGACGCGTCGGAACCGTAGGTCAGGCCCAGAGCCGCGAGCATATCGCCCTCGCCGGTGATGCCGAGTCCTGTACGGCGTCCACCGAGTGACTTCTCCCGTATTTTGATCCAAAGCTCGTATTCAGTGCGCTTGACATCATCGTCCTCGGGGTCGCTCTTGATCTTGTCGAGGATGGCCTCTATCTTCTCCATCTCCAGGTCGATCAGATCGTCCATCAGCCTCATGGCCTTGGTGACATGCTCCCTGAACAGGTCAAAGTCAAACGAGGCCTCGCGGGTGAACGGATTCTTGACGTAGGAGTAGAGATTCATGGCTATCAGCCTGCAGGAGTCGTAGGGGCAGAGGGGTATCTCTCCGCAGGGATTGGTACTTATGGTCTTGTAGCCCAGGTCGGCGTAGCAGTCGGGAATCGACTCGCGGATGACAGTGTCCCAGAATAGGACACCGGGCTCGGCGGACTGCCATGCATTGTGTATGATCTTTTTCCACAAGGCGGCGGCGTCGATCTCCTTGGTCACTCTTGGACTGTCCGAGTCAATCGGGTATTTCTGTATGTATGGTTTGCCGCTGAGTGCGCAGCGCATGAATTCATCGTCAATCCTGACGGAGACATTGGCCCCGGTCACTTTGCCTTTCTCGAGCTTGGCATCGATGAAGTTCTCGGCATCGGGGTGCTTAATGGATATGGTCAGCATGAGTGCTCCGCGGCGTCCGTCCTGGGCGACCTCACGTGTGGAGTTGGAATACCTTTCCATAAAAGGAACGACTCCGGTAGAGGTGAGGGCGCTGTTGAGCACCGGACTTCCGGTAGGACGGATGTGGGAAAGATCGTGGCCCACACCGCCTCTGCGCTTCATAAGCTGCACCTGCTCCTCGTCTATCTTCATGATACCTCCGTAAGAGTCAGCCTCGTGCCTGTTGCCGATAACGAAGCAGTTGGACAGGGAGGCTATCTGGTAGTTGTTGCCGATACCGGCCATAGGACCTCCCTGGGGTATGACATATCTGAAGTCTTTGAGCAGCCCGTGGATCTCGTCAGCTGACATCGGGTTGGGATATTTGGACTCAATTCTGGCGAACTCGTTGGCCAGTCTCCAGTGCATCTGGTCAGGGGATGTCTCATATAGGTTGCCGAAGGAGTCCTTCATGGCGTATTTGTTAATCCATACGGAGGCTGCCAGCTCATCTCCGTGGAAATACTCCCTGCTTTCCTTCAAGGCTTCATCGTAAGTATTGGTATTCATGCTGTTATAATGGTTTTAGTCCAGTCGAAAAGTTTTGCAAGTTATGACTTAAAAAGACTCCGGCAAAGTAAGTTCCGCTAAAGTTATCAACGGAGTTTTTAACAACAGTTGCGGCAGCAGCTGTTGCAGTCTGAGAATTCGCCTCTTAGCCTTCTTTCGGTCAAAGATGCCATTCTCTCTTTTAGCTCCTGAGAACTTATCTTGTCCAGTACGGCATATGCAAATGCCAGTTGCTGAAGCACTTTGGCTTCTTTCAGGGGAATGCCTCTGGACCGCATGTAGAACAGCTCGTCCTCGTTCAGCCGGCCGTTGGTGGCTCCGTGCGAGCATTTTACGTCATCGGCGTAGATCTCGAGCTGTGGCTGTGCGAAGGCGCGGGCGTCCCGGTTGAGCAGGAGGTTGTGGCACTCCTGATAGGCCTCTGTCTTCTGCGCGTCCGGGAAGACGTGGATCAGTCCGCTGAAATATGCCGTAGCGCTGTTGTCCAGAATGCCCTTGAACAACTCCCTGCTGTGGCACTCGGGCACTTTGTGCAGGACATTAAGACTGTTGGATACTTTCTGCGAGCCGTCCACCAGGTATAGTCCGCTGATGTCGCAGTCTGCGTGAGGTCCGTCCAGGCTGATATTCATGCGGTTGTCTATCATTCCGCCATGAATGGTGAGGATGACGGCCTTGAGCGACGCGCCCTCGGCCAGATGGATGTCGTATACTGTGTTGTGGGTGGCGCGGTTGTGCTCGTTCTGCATGATGACGATATCTGCAGAGGCACCGTTCTCCACGGTGATGTCTACCTTCTCGTCAGTGCGGAACGGATCATCCGCAAATGTGTGAGAACAGAGTATGAGTTTGGCGGAGCTGCCTTCCTCAAAGTGGAAGCGGCTCTTCATCGATACGTCCTCGGGATGTTTTTCTGTCCTTATGCTGATGACCTGCAGGGCCTCTTCGTAGAGTTTGCCTTTTTCAAAGCGGATATCAAGGGGCCTTCCGGTACCCTGGACTCCGCCGTCTATCATGAATATCTGGCGGCTGCCCTTGAGCGGCACTCTGCAGCGGAATCCGCCTTCTATATTGTGCGCGGGGGCATATATATAATTGTCTGCCATGTGTCCGTCTCCTAACCGTTGATGATCCAGTCGTAGCCTCTTTCCTCTATCTCCTTGGCGAGCTCCTTGCCGGCGGTCTTGATGATGCGGCCCTTGTAGAGCACGTGTACCACATCGGGTACGATATAGTCCAACAGTCTCTGGTAGTGGGTGATGACGATGGCGGCATTGTCCGGCCTGCGGAGTTTGTTGACGCCGGTGGCCACTATTCTGAGCGCATCCACGTCCAGACCGCTGTCTGTCTCGTCCAGTATGGATAGGCGCGGCTCCAGCATGGCCATCTGGAATATCTCGTTGCGCTTCTTCTCGCCGCCCGAGAAACCTACGTTAACGCCTCTGGACGAGAAGGACGGATTCATCTCCACTATCTCCATCCGGCTGCGCATCAGCTTCAGGAAGTCCGCGGCGTTCAGGGGCTCCAGGCCTCTTTGCCTGCGGTGCTCGTTGACAGCCGTGCGCATGAAGTTGACGTTGGTCACGCCCGGAATCTCAATCGGGTACTGGAAGCTCAGGAAGAGTCCTTCCCACGATCTTTCCTCAGGACTGAGCTCCAGGAGATTGTGTCCGTTGAATGTGACTTCCCCGGAGGTCACTGTGTAGTTGTCCCTGCCGGCCAGGACCGCCGAGAGGGTGGATTTGCCGGAACCGTTGGGCCCCATGATGGCGTGGGTCTCGCCTTCGCGTATTGTGAGGTCGATGCCACGCAGTATCTCCTTGTCGCCTACATTGGCATGCAGGCCCTTGATGTCGAGTAGTATTTTGTTATCTGCCATAATTTCTCCGTTTAGCAAATTGCAAAAATACAATAAAATCCGGAACTGCGTTACATCGGCAAGAAAGCACCGAGCGTCGGAGCGGTGTCAAGATTTGCGGGAAATCGGGAAACAGGCCGTTTTGAATTTGCGGGAAATCGGGGAAAGCCTTATATTTGTGCTGAGAATGAGACGGTATCTGTTATGGCAGACGTTGTGCTCAAGAGGAGGATCTATGACCGGCTCCTTAAATGGAAGCAGGGTGTGTCTGCCGTCTTATATGGTAAGTGTCATTTGATGAGTGATTGTTATGGTAAAGTGCCTGTGGAGAATATATATTTTATTGACATCAGTGGCTGTCCTGCTGTCCTCGGGATGCTCCGACAGGGTGCGTAGGCAGTATGGAGAAGGTCTATGATCCGTGGAGTTCGGTGACGGCATAAGTGACGGTCCGCTGGTCGGTATACGGTATCTCATTAAGGACGGAGCGGATTTCGGTGTTTCCGGATCAGCCATGCTTGAGTTCTTTTTCTATCCCAACGAGCACGTGCATACCTACAAGTACATGCTGTTGAGCGATGCGTCTGTGTTCGGGTCGCAGAGTGAGGAGGCATGGAAAGAGGAACTGCTTGGCGGAAGTGAGGATGACGGTTATTATACCGGAACAGATGCCAACCGGGAATACTATACTTCTGAACTGAACCAGAAGGCCATGCTGCTTGCTGTCGGCATCTCTGAAGATGGGGTGCCCGGAGCATTGACGTATGTCGGGACTGGAGGTGTCATCGGAGAAGCTGGCAATGCCGGAGTAATAGAGAATGGAGTCGGACCTTGGGTGGACTTTGCCTCTTTCACGTATACTCAGTCGGCATTGACTGTTTCGCTGCAGCCGTCAATACGGGCTTTGTACAACTTCTCCTGCGTGTTTAAGGGCAATCCTATCGGTGATGGTACTTACACGGAGGCTGAGGTCAGCAGACTGCTTGCTGAAGGAGGTGTGAGTGATGGAGTTTATCCTGATCGGTCAGAGATGTCCTATCCGGCCGAACCGGGAGAAGTAGTGACATTTGCCGTGCTGGGCACCAATCTGGACCGCATCCCCGGGCAGCTGAACTGGATAGCCCTGAAGGCTCCTGAGTCAGGCACCGTACCCGTCATCGTGGACCGGTCTTCCAATACGGGGACTGACACTCCAGTAGGCAGGGCCTCGCTTGCCGAGTATTTCGCATCTGTCTACAACAGCGCGTCCTATAAGCCGGGAGGCTGGTACGGGCGTTCCAGTACGGACAATGACGTACAGATATTGGTTTACAACCCTGCGGCGCTGGGCCAGAGCATGGAGGCTTATTTCATCGGCTACAATGTTCTCGGCGAGCCGGGAGCTCCGGATTATATCCAGGTGGATATTCCGACTGAGCTTCCTGCTGCTCCTCAGTCTGAGTCTGTCCGCGCGGCCGCCGGTGCATGTGCTTCCTGTGTACACGAACTGCTCAACTACGTCGAGTTGCCTGAGCCTGACCCGGAGCGTCCTCTTCCTCAGATTCTGCCCTGCCTGCGGACTGAGACAGCAGTAGAACTAATGCAGCCCGCCAGATAGTACGTACTTTCTTGGAAAAATTTTGCGCCGGATCGGTCCGTGAGTAGCAATGCGCTTATTGTCAGGCTGTTGAGCTATGCAAAAGGTGCCCTGTTGAGGTTTGAAAGCCGGACAGGGCACCTTTTTATAAGGTTAAGTTATTGAAAGCCAGCGTAATCGTACTCTAGCAGGATTCCCGCCGTGTGCGGTCAGACATGGAGCCGTTGACTGAGACGCCTGAGATGTCCATGGTCTTGGTCTGGTAGGACATCTCGTAGAAGAAGCCTGTCTGGATTCCGATGCCGTAGCGGAACTCGGGCGACCATGTGAGTCCGATCTGTAGTGCTGCGGACTGCTTCGCCTTGGAGTCCCCTGACAGATAGTCGAGGTACATCCACGGCATCTTTATGTCGCCCTGGGCGAGCTGCTTTGTGACCACTCCGACCGATATGCCGAGTGCGCGGTTGCCTGTGATTGGCTCGGGGTTGAACTGTATGCCCTGCGCAGAGATGGCCGGGCAGAGTGCTGCAGTGAGAGCTGCGGCTGTTACCGCCGCGATTATTGATTTTCTCATAAATCTGTTGCCGTGTCATAATGAATCAGTCAGGCGTTCAGAACCTGTATCCGATGCCTGCGGAGACAAGGCCGGTGTTCACAGTCCCGACCTCGAAGCGTCCGTATAGCCTCTGTCCTACGGTGAGTCCTATGAGCCTGAGGTCAAATGTCGGCAGCAGTTTGGTGGAGCGTCCGGCGGCCTCCTCCGCGTTCTCCGCTCCGGCATTGGTGCTGACGATGCCCAGTCCTACCCCGACCCCGGAGTACATGCGCACCCATTTGCGGTTGAGCCAGTAGAACTTGACGTTGAACGTAGCGGTCGCCAGGTGCGTCCACTCGTCCCAAGCGTGTGAGTGGTTCTCCTTGTAGAGCATCCGGTAGCT
>DVHR01000024.1 GCA_018711925.1 Candidatus Coprenecus pullicola | reverse complement strand
CGCTGTCCGGATTTTACCTCAATAGGTGAAATGTTATGCCTGCTGGTCGTTATAGGTTTGGCTATCAGGAAATCAATTTCCATACGGTCTTCGGCTGATGTCCGGGAACTGTTGCTGAAAAAGTAGAGTTTGTGTCCTGTCGCCCGAAGCATTTGCGCCACAATGTTCTCACCAACATACCTTCGTTTACTTCCAGCTTGTCAAACATCAGTTTACGGTAAAGGTCCGCACTTACGATTCCACGTTCGTCAAAAGCGTGGCTGATGAGCAGCCCGGTATCACCCATATAACATTTCAGCGTAGTTCGTTCTTCATTCAGTTTCAGCCCGATGCTCGGTTCTGTCGAATTATAACAGCAGTTGATGATTTTAGCGTCACCTTGCTGAAGTCCACCAGAATGTAAGACTCGTATTCTTTGCGTGCGAATTCTTCTACGATATAGCTTTTCCCTATACGCCTGGCCCCTTCTATCAAAAGTGCTGTATCACCCTTATGGATCTTCTTCCATTCCAGCAGTTTATCGTATATCTTTATATTTCACATATTCAAGATTATCACATCGGCAAATATGCACATTTTCAAGAAAATGTACATCCACAGCACAGCAGAGCGGGGAGCAGTCTTCTCATTTGAACCGGTATTTGATTATCACATACTCGTCGCCTGTATCCGATACGGGCCGTACCGACAGCAGATCATCGTCCTGCATGCCCTCGAAGATCCTCTCCGATGGGGTGATGGCGGCGAAGTCCTCCGGGATGCCGGTGATTTCCACATTCTGGGAATACTCGCCGGTGCGGGTGTTGTAGAGACCAAGGTAGGAGGGGCTCTCATCCCCGATATTGACCGAATAGGATATGAGGACGTTCTCCCCGGCAGCTGAAATCCAATTGAAAATCAGGCGGCTGGAGGTCAAGGACATCAGTCCGTCGAAGGTCAGGTCGCCGTACTCGAAGCGGTATTTGCCCAGGCGCATGAGGAACGAAGGCACGGGACGGCCTCCATCCAGTACATAGACGGTGTCGTTGAAGTTGTTGTAGATAAATGGATTATACCTGTCTCCGAAAATGTAGTTCTCCCCCATTACGACCTCCTCCGGCAGCATCTCGCGGCTCCGCTCCGAAACTGCGGTCAGCTCGTCAGTGACGGCATCCCAGCGCAGCATGTCCTGCACTGAAGAGTTCGAGGACGCATACAGAATCATGTCGCCCCCGCTGAAGAAAAACGAGGAGAGATAGATGCCGGAGTTCATCAGGGCCGACTGGTCGGAACTGCTGATGAAGCTGCCGTCCTCCCCGTAAATCAGTATCTTCTGGGTGTTGTAATCGAACACATAGAGCCGGCCGCCGCTCGTTCCGATGCCCTGCGGGCTCAGATATTCCCCGGGACCGCGGCCCTTCGCGCCAATACGCCTGACGAAACTTCCGTCCTTGGCGTACTCGTAGACCGTCTCCGACGACACGATGTAGTATGCGTTTTCGGACTCGTGGACATCCTCGATTATTCCTATGACCGGAGCTCCGGCGGAATTATCCAGTTTCACTATAGACACATCATCGATCAGGACTTCGGAAGGTACCTGCACTGCCTCATTCCTAACAGACATATTGAACAAGGAGAATTCGGGCATTCCGGTCCTGTCCGCACATGAGGCCAGCAGCACGGCTGCAACAAGCGATAGGAAACAACGTGTTTTATTCATGATTTTATATAAATTTTTGAACAAATTTAAAAACAAACATCTATTTTCTATCTATTTTATTTATAAATTTGCAGGAGACTCCTTATCACATAGATATATGATAGACTTATTTTTGATAACGATGGCCATCGCCAACTCCTTGCTGTTGCTCGTTTTTCACCGGACACTCCATGTAAAAGCAGAAGCCAAGAATAAAATATTCCTCATTGTATCTCTGAGGTATCTAAAGCACCGTCAGCATGCGTAAAAAATTCGTATTTTTGCAAAAACTGATAACACTGACTGTCATGAAACGATTTCTCTGCATCCTATCAACCTTCATCACACTCTTATCCACAGCCAATGCCCAGCAGAGCAGGCTCTTGGGTTCATGGAACGGTAAGCTGAAAGCCGGAGGAAACAGCCTCACACTGGTATTGCATTTTACCGTGGACTCGCTTGGAAAGACATATTTCTTCCTCGACAGTCCGGACCAGGGAGCCGAGGGTATACCTGGAGAAGTCGCGCTGCTTGACAACGACTCCGTTTCGGTGACAATACCGATGCTCGGAGCGGCCTATCAGGGCAGGCTGGTAATGACGGAGACGGCTGAGGGAAGCAAGCCGTCCGGGGAAATCCACGGGACCTTCTCCCAGATGGGAATGCAGTTCCCGCTGAATCTACAGATAGGCATACCGCTGCTGAACCGGCCGCAGGAGCCGAAGCCGCCGTATCCATACCGGACGGAGGAAGTGACATTCTCCAGCGGAGCGGACGGAGCCGTCATGGCCGGAACACTCACCTGGCCGACGGGCCATGAGGACAATGGCTTGGAATCCGGCAACATTCCCGCAGTACTGATGATCACCGGCAGCGGCTCGCAGAACCGGGATGAGGAAATATTCAACCACAAGCCGTTCCTTGTGCTGGCCGACTGGCTGGCCCGTCACGGCATAGCTTCCCTGCGCTACGATGACCGTGGAATGGGAGAATCCGAAAGAGGCACTGTAGAAATCACCACTGAGACCAGTATGCAGGACGCTCTCGCAGGCATCAGATATCTTAGGAGCCTCGGAGATTTCGGTCCCGTTGGAGCCATAGGGCACAGCGAAGGCGGGCAGATAGTATTCATGTTAGGTGCCGCAGACGAGGCTGACTTCATCATCAGCATGGCCGGCCCGGGAATGCGCGGCGACAGCATCCTCGTGGAGCAGAACCGCCTGATACTCACCAAATCCGGATTCACCTCCGAATCAGCCGACAACTACAGCCGCGTCCTCTCCGGCATGCTGGAAATGAAAATGGAAGGATACGCTACTGACAGTCCGGAGGCACTGGTGGACAGCCTCATAACCGCACTCGAAGCGCAGAATATGCCGTTCGGCTCCGAAGCCAATCTTGCAGCCGTCTGGGAAACGATAGACAATCCCTGGATGCTGTATTTCCTGCAAGCCACCCCCGTCCAGGACATATCCCGAACCACATGCCCCGTATTTGCCCTCAACGGCAGTCTCGACCTGCAGGTTCCGCCGGCCAACTTAGAGCACATCCGCAGACATCTGCCAGATGGCCCTCTCAACAAGTTCAAGGAATACCCCGGCCTCAACCACCTGTTCCAGCCCTGCACAACAGGAATGCCAACAGAATACGGCAGCATCGAGACCACTATCTCCCCGGAAGTGCTGGACAACATCGCCGGATGGATACTCACACTCCTACGCCTATAAAGGCGACTGCTATTTGGGAAATTTGGAAACGAGGGCACGCCACTGGGGGTCATTCCTGCGGTCGGGAAGGCCGGGCACGGTGCGGGTGATGTACTGAGCTACCACATTGGCCGTGACCGCCATGCCGTAGTTGGTCAGATGCTGGTTGGCCGCATATGTGTCCTGGAATGCCGCCGGGGTGTAAAGAGACCTCAGTGTGGAGTCCGTCATCTGAGCCGCCTGAAGGTCCAGCCAGTAAGGGCTGAGCCCGCTGATATGCTCCCCGAGTCTGTCCCTCCAGACCTGATAGTTCTCCACATGCTCCGGATACATCGGAACAGTCAGGAAGACAAGCTGGACACCGTTGTCCCGGCACAGCTCCGCTATCTTATCAGTATATCTCGCAGCGCTTCGGCTTATCATATAGTCCTCCCCGTCCACGGGAGCACCCTCCTCCTCATACCTGTCCAAAGTCGTCTGCGACAGACCCTTCGAAAATCTGGCGAACTGTCCAAGGTAAAAGTCATTGCGGACTCTGCGCTTAGGTCCCTCACCCCTGAGATTCCGGCCCAGCTGGTCCGGCTTCGTAAAGATGTAATTGTGGTTGCGGAATGTCTCGCACCAAGCTATCGGCCAGTTGTGATAGTTGAAAAGTGCCGGAGTGGACTTTGTTTTCAACCATGTATCCCGACGGGCCCTGAAACTGTTGATCTGGTCATTCAGCGCACCCTTCTCCAACTCATGCGGCTCCAGCTCGTTTATGGCGTACGTTTCCAGCACAAGCACTTTCGGCTTCTGAACCTTCAACGCCTCCTCCACGGTATAGTAAAGATCTGCCACACCTACACCTGAGGAGCCTAAGACAAAGCCGTTCATACCGCTCTGGGCCATGAACACATATGGGTTGAGTCCGGTGAGCAGGTGGGAGTTACCCACGAACAGCACATCCACCGGCATTTTGTACTCCTTCAGACGGTAATACCAGTCCCAGCGCCACTCCGTATGGTTGTTCATGCTGTCCTCGACGAATATCCGCCTCTTCTCCAGGACTATGAGCACGCACAGCACAATGACCGCCAGCACCATACCCCGCAGCAGCAGCGCCCTCAGTGTCAACTCTCCGGCATTTTCCTTCACCTTCTTTCCCGCTTTATTGTTTTTTCTATCTGCACCCATATCCGTTAAAATTGAAAATAGATAAAACTGTTGTCATTGTTCGTGGCATATACCCCGAAGAATATTATGGCGAATACAAGCAGCAGGTACACTGCCCACCTGAACCAGCCGGGACGGTTGAAAACCAGGAGGTCAAGGATGCTCTTTCCCTTTTTTTCCATTCGCTCGGCCGCATACTCGAAGGACATCAGCACCGCAAGCATAATCAAGGTGAAGGTCATCTCGTTCCATGCCAGACCGAAACCGGATATCTGCGACAGATGGCCCAGGCCAAGACTGCCGAACATCGTCCACGCCGCACCGATGCCATCGGCCCTGAAAAAGACCAGGGACAACGTCCACATACAGAAGACGATGATGGAGGCCCAGACTCCTTTTATCTTAAACCTTGCCAGCAGGGGATCAAGCAGCACCACGAACAGGCCGTTGAGCAGACCCCATATCACGAAATTCCATGAGGCCCCGTGCCACAAACCGCTGACAGCGAAGACGATGAGCAGGTTCCTCACCGTTCTCCAGCGGCCCTCCCGGCTGCCTCCAAGGGGGATGAAGATGTAGTCCCGCATCCACTGGGACAACGAGATGTGCCAGCGTTCCCAGAAATTGTTGAACGAGCCGCTTAGATAAGGACGGCGGAAGTTGGTACTCAGGCTGAAGCCTAATATCCTTGCCGTGCCTATCGCTATCTGGGAATAGGCCGAGAAGTCAATATAGAGCTGGAACGCGAAGAATATCAGTGCCAGCACGGACGGACACCCCATAATCTGCGTACTGCTGCCGGCCGCAGCATCCTGAAAGACCGAGTCTACATACACGGCCAGCCTGTCCGCTATCACCATTTTCTTTACCAGACCGATGAACACCTCCACGATACCCTCCCGGATTCTGAGGTAGTCAAACTTCTTCATGCTGTCGAACTGGGGCAGCAGATGCGAGGCCCTCTCTATAGGGCCGGCCACTAACTGGGGGAAGAAACTGATGAATGTGAGAAAGGCGATTATATCCTTCGATGGCCCTATTTTTCCACGGTACACGTCAATGATGTAACTGAGCGACTGGAAAGTATAGAAACTGATGCCCACCGGCAGAATAATATTCAAGGTACTGAGGGACAACTCCATGCCGAAGACGGTGAATAAACCGTCTATGCTGTCTATGAAGAAATTGGCATACTTGAAAAAGCCGAGTATTCCGAGGTTGATCACGAGACTGACAGCAAGCAGGGCCTTCCGTTTTTTCTTTTGACTCTCAGCAGTCCGGCCTATCAGCCGTCCCAGAACGTAATCCGTCGTGGAGCTGAAAATCAACAGGCCCAGGAAACGCCAGTCCCACATCCCGTAAAAGAACCAGCTGCATGCCAGGAGAAAAGCGTTGCGCAGCCGCACGCCGTACCTGTTGAATACCGTCCAGTAGAGGACCGCCACCACCGGAAGGAAGATTCCGAAATCCAGAGAATTGAAAAGCATTTATATTATTGTGTTTTTCAAACAATTTTATATTTGATTTACAATAAAATCGTCAAGCCATGCACAAATATAATAATAATAATAATAATAATAATAATAATACAAACACTTTTACAAAGAAAATTACCGTCTAACCACCTTACACGCCATGAATCAAAGCATTATGTTTATCGAAAGCTATTTGCCACATTACACCGATACCGGTACGATATATATTACCCCGTAAATAATTCAGACGCTCAATTACCGGTCCGGGATGACTGCCGAGCGATGAGCGAAAGGGCTTTGGACAGGACAGGGTCGGTCGGACTCGTATAGACCTCCTCATATGTCAGCGGTACCTCGTAATCCGGCAGCAGGCCGCGCCCGGCCGGATAACGCCCGGTCACAGTTTCGTCCAGAACACATTTGACGACAGGTATCTGCACCATAATCTTAGAATTGGGCAGCATGATGCGGGCATAGTCATAGGCCGTCCCGTACTGCCGGCGACAGACAATATAATGTGCGGCCTGTCTATCTTATGATACGCATAGCCGACCCTGCCTATGACCTCCCCCTTGCTGACTCTCATTCCGGTCTTCATCGGGATATCACCGGTAAGACCGGAAATGAATATCATCCTGCCGTCTTCCAGCCGCATGAATATATCTCCTCCCACATATCTGGTCGGAACGGGCAGATCCTTGAGTTCCCCGACTTCTTCAAGCTCTCCGAGTATTGAGTCGAAATTATCCGAGCCGGCATGAAAGGAGACGGATTCATGAAGCGATTTTTCATATCCGACTCCGAAATTAAGCACCACTCCATCGGCAGGGCACAGCACACCGGTACCCTCGGGCGCAGCTATGATAAGTTTATCAAAATTCAGCTCCTCCCCGACATACTGTTGTGGAGCGCAGATCATTCCCTGTCCGGCCTCCTGACCTTTTATCGGCCAGAGCCATGCAGTTTGGGCCTGAGCGGAAAATCCGTGTACAGAAAAGGCCGCAGCCATGACAAAACTGCTGAAAATATGTTTCATATCCATGTTCATATGTCCCGTTTCTATTTGTGAAGGCCATTGGCAGGATTAATGGTCGCCGCGCGCCAGCTCTGGAGGGAGACCGACAGCAGGGATATGAGCAGCACCGCCGCACCTGAGACGGCGAATATCCACCAGTCGATACCGGTCCTGTAGGCGAAACGCCGCAGCCAGTTGTGCAGAATCAGCCACGAGACCGGCACTGCTATTACAAAGGCCACTGCGATATAGCGGACGAAGTTGGTATTGAGCATCCGGACAATCAGGCCGGCCGTGGCCCCGTTCACTTTCCGGACGGCTATCTCCTTGGTCCGCCGGCGGATGATAAAGGCCATGAAGATAATCAGCCCGAGGTCGGCTATAAGGAAGCACAGGAAAGTAAATACCAGCACTAACTTTTTGGCATTCATCTCGTTGCGGTACAACGAGCAATAAATGTCGCTGAGAGGAACGAAATTGCTCTGACGGTCAGGGTACACCCCGTTCCATGCCTCCTCAACTGCCTGCATCGCCCCGTCAGGACCGGATGTGTCAATACGGACCATAAGGCAGAACTGGAAGAGACTGCGGTGCAGCATGATGAGCGGGGAAGCCTCCTCGAATGCCCCGGTATAGCTGTAGTCCTCCGCGACTCCGACAATCACCCCGTTGTCGATGTAGTCCAAGGTTCCCTGCCGGATATTCAGAGGCTGCCCTATGGCCTCCTCCGGTGTGCTGAATCCGAGAAGCGCCAGGGCCTTGCGGTTGATGATATATTCCTCGCTGCTGCCGGACGCCTCGCGGGACATAAAGAATTGCCTCAGCATCTCCTGCTCCTGAGCCACCCCGCGCCTGAGCGGAGAGAAATCCCGGCCGGCTATGAGCGGTATGCCGTAGAAGCGGAGGAATCCGTCTCCGGCGACCATCACGGGCACCTGCACCCAGTCCGGCGAGCCGCCGCACCGCACGCTGACATGATCCCGTATCGCATCCCCCGGCAACTGGAAAGAGGTAGTCACCCCGCGGATGAGGGGACTCTGTTCAAAACGCTCCCGCAGCAGGGGATATTTGTCCATAACCGTCTCGGGCAAACCGCTCATAACAAGGACATCGCGGCCGTCCCCTCCCGGCTGCACGCCCGCAATGTGAGTCAGCTGGCGGCTGATACCTATGGCTAAAATCAGAACGGATATCACCACGGCATACTGGACCGTGAGCATCCAGCGTACATTGCCGTAGGAGAAATGCACGGGCCGGCTGTCGTTCTCCGTATTGAGGAAGCGGGTCAATGCCATGCTGCGGACTGCCGGAATGAGGGCCACAGCGATAACTGCCGCCACAAATCCCAACGAAGTCAATACAGTGGGCCACAGCGTCATGCTGCCGGGAATCCATCCATAAGCGTACACTATAGCTGTCAGGGCCAGGCCGGCAATGACCGACACCAGCACCAAAACCATGGCCTGAAACGCCTCGTCCCTGAGAATCACAGACACCGGCGCCCCATGCAGGCGGAGCAGCTGGTAGAGCCGGCGGTTATAGGAGAATATCAGACTGTTGTTGAGCCAGAGATTGAACAGCACGACTATGAGCAGAAGGGCATTGGCCCCGACCGTAAGCCAGATGTAGAAGATGTTGCCGTTTACACTCAGCTCGCGGAGATTGTGGCTGTACAGATGGATATCGGTCAAGGGCATGAGACGGGCCTGGAGCGGTGCCGCATTCTCCGGTGTCATTCCGCTTACCAGACTGGTTATGCCGCTCTCCACAGCCTTTATGTCACTGTCCCTGCGGAGCAGCAGGTAGGTGTAACAGAACGTATCCATATCCTCAGGCAGGAGCGACAGCGCATCCCCCCTCCAGTGCGAGGTCTCAGGGATATCCCTGAAGATACCTGCGATATGGCGAGGCTCCCCCTCTATCAGCAGGTCCGTATTGAGCACGTTACTGTACAGACGGTCTGTCCCTACCTGCATCCCGGCCAGCTTACGGGCAAGGCTCTCACTTATTATCACCTGGTCAGGAGCTACCAAGGCGCTTTCCATATCCCCCTCCAGCATCTCTATGTCGAAAGTCTTGAGAAAGTCCCGGTTGACATAGAAGACCTTCTCCCCCGCCGTCAGATACACTCCCTGATATCTCAGGTCGGGCCGGTAGACCTCATGCAGCTTGGCAATGGCCTCTACTCCAGGCATCTGCCGTATCGGGTCGTCGGTCATATTGCCGAACACCCTCCCGTCCACCGCATCACCTTCAGAGGCGAGGGTCAGCCTTACTGTCCGGTCTGCCTCCCTGTTGTACCTGTCCCAGCTCAGCTCCCGCCGGACATAGTTCACGGATATAAGCAGGGTAGCGAGAACGACCGAGAGTCCGGCCAGATTGACAAGCCTCAATGACAGATGGCGGCGGAGCAGCCTGAAAGCGATTTCCAAATCTTTCATGATTGTCTGATAACGATATTGTGTATGGTTGAAACTTTCGCAAACATAATCGGAAAAACCGCGTCCTCCAAATATTCCCACAGTTAGCATCACCATTATAACCACCTGATAATCAACACCTGCTAACCACCAACATATCAGCACCGTCCCTTGAGTCCGGTTTCAGACATCCGGACGGCAGGAAACACCGCCGGGGAAAAACACATTGCTGACATCATTTTTTGCAAAATTTCACACAACTTCTTGGCCTGACGGGACTCGCCATGTCACGTATGATTCTGAAATACAGGAACGCCCCACTGTAAATTGCACGTCATTTTTCAAGACAATGTCAATCAGCACATTGCAGAAGGCCCCGCATTTTTCACGGCCTCAGAAGCACCCGAAAAATGCACCACGCTTTGTACACGACTGATAATCAAACCTCTGCAAAGCATGCTGCATTTCCTGCTCGCTCATCCTGCAAACAGACAGCGTCTGGCTATACGAAACGATGTCAGGTAGCGCTCTTATTGAATTTCCGTGAAACAAAATCGGCCAGACGGAGACCGGGAGCTATCTTCCGGGCGGTACGGGTCTTCTGGACATTGAGGGAATGCACGTTGAGCCGCCTTATCGCACAGATGGCTCCGGTGGGGAAACCACAGGCCATCAAGGCTATGAGCAGAATATCGTTGCGGGTAAGGGAAGGATAGTCCCGTTCTATGCCGGAAAGGACTCCCGGATACAGCAGGTCGCATATTCTTCGGATACGGGCGTTAACCTCATTTTCGGGAAAATGCTTGTCCAGCAGGTTCTTTATCTCTGATACGGATGCTGCGCCATCATTGTCCCTGCCACAGATCTCATTCATTTCTCCTATAAGGGAGACCATGTCGTGCAGAACCGCCTCTATCTCAGTCCCGGCCTCTCCCCCAGCCTCAACCGCAGCAGGGACATCCGCTCCGGCAGCGGCAGGATCGAAAGTCTCTATGGATGCCTTCAGCACCGCATATTCCATCCTCAGTTTCCTTATTCTGATATAAAACATGTATGAAACGGCCAGCGAAACAAGTAGCACAACCGCCAGTACAAGCAGTGAAGTCAGGACGTTGACCCGGGTCTCCATCGCCTGCATTTTCAGATTTTCATTTTCGAGTACCAGTGCTGCGAGACGGAGTGTCTCCAGATCCATCCGTTCACCGGCCAATCTTCCATTCAGCCTGCGCTGCAGATCCTCTCCGAAAAACATTGCCTTCTCATCCCCTGCCTTGCGTGCAGTCTCAATTCC
Source organism: Candidatus Coprenecus pullicola (assembly GCA_018711925.1). Taxonomy (GTDB): domain Bacteria; phylum Bacteroidota; class Bacteroidia; order Bacteroidales; family UBA932; genus Coprenecus; species Coprenecus pullicola. The sequence continues at coordinate 7,542 of DVHR01000024.1, read as the reverse complement.
CTCAGCGACATTGTCCTCTGCCTGTCCCGCTGCATAGGCGGCAAGCCCGCCGGCCAAAGACAGACAGGTCTGTACGGACTGTTCCATCCCGACATTTCTGTCGAGACTGTCCACAGCCGCCGTGTACCGGCCGGCATAGCCTCCGAACATCAGACCGCAGGCATTTTCCACTATGGAGCGCAGCAGACCGGCGACCTCCCTCCTGCCCGACACATCATCTGCCGGAAGCGAATCCCAGCAGGACACAAGTGACGACAACGTATCAGCTATTCCCTGATACACAACCCCCTGCATCATAAGAGCTCGGGCATACAACCCCTGCTGTCCACCACTCCGGAAAAACTGCACAGCCTCACGTACCGCAGTATCACCGAGCGGAGACTTTTCGCAGAGATAGTCGGCTTCAGCCATCAGCAGCAGGTAATATGCCCTTTCCGAACGGCTCATTCTCAGATCCGTACCCTGTTCCACCGAGAGCAGCATCTGCCTGGCGGCATCAGGGTCCGACAGCATCAGAGAGTCCGCCGTCTCTAAAAGCGGCATGGCTCTGCCGCCTCCCGAAGAGCAGGACAGCCCGTACAGGACGATCAGGGCAAGCAGCAGCACGAGTATGTTCCCTTTATTTTTCACGCCCCGAATTTAGCAATTATTTTCCAGAGACAGGAACGCCTCCCCGAGACAGTCTGCTATGTCCCGGCTGTTCATACCGTTCTGTCCGTAGTGCAAGGCCGCGATATCCCCTGCCCTGCCGTGCAGCCACACTCCAAGACGGGCCGCATCGAATGCCGGGTAGCCGGAGGCGAGAAGGCCCGTAAGAAGGCCTGTAAGGACATCCCCGCTGCCACCGGTCGCCATACCCGGATTGCCGGTGGAATTGCAGGATACCTGCCCGTCAGGAGCGATGACGGCCGAATGCGGTCCCTTGACCACCACGCAGCTGCGGGTCCTGCAGGCCAGGCGGAAAGCTTTCTCCATCATATCTGCTGAAGATGTCCATTCTCCTGTCATGCGGCGTAGTTCCCCGAGATGAGGAGTGAGTATGGATCCATCCGGCACGGACTCGAAGAGTTCCGGTCTGACGGCAATGATATTCAGGGCATCCGCATCGAGCACCATCGGCTTCCGGTACGCATCCAGCAGCGCACTCAACGCCTCTGCTGTCTCAGGATGCCGGCCGAGTCCACAGCCACAGCCCACCGCCGTGTATTTCTCCAGAACAGAGGGCAATATGGAAAAATGCCCTTGCGGATCACTGTCCACCATAGCTGACGGGCATGTACAGTGAATCACCGCACGCTCGGACGCCGGAAGATGCACCGTCACCAGGCCGCAGCCGGAGCGCAGGGCACCCATAGTGGCCAGTACCGCAGCTCCGGCCATACCGCACGAGCCGCACACCAGCAGCGCATGCCCGAAATCCCCCTTGTGGGCATCCTCCCGCCTCGGCCTTAGAATCCGGCGGGCATCCTCCATTTCTACAATTTTTCCTTGAATTTCCATTGTTCCGTATTTTCCCATGTAAGCAAACAGGGCGCGACACTGTCCGTCACACCCTGTAAAGATCGTTTTTCCTGCAGGTTACTTGAAAGCCTGCTCGCTGAGACCGCTGCCTCCAAGAGCCATATCCTTGAAATACTCAGGAACCTGACGGCCGAGGAGTGCGTCGACATACAGTTTGCCGATATACTGCGAGAGCATGAAGCCGTGTCCGCGCATACCGATGAAGAGACCGAGAGAAGGGTCGACGATATAGCGTGGCTCCACGTAGTAGCCTGCCCACGTTGCCTGTATCCCGACATTCCTGAGGGCGGGTATCCACTCGGAGAAGACCTCGGAGGATATCTCGAGGAAGGCCTGAGTGTTGACTTTCAAATCCTTGCCCGCCTCTGCCGGATCAGTGGCCGGTGAGGCACAACCTATGATCTGGCCGGTATCTGCGAGCTGCTGGCCGTAGACTGCGGAGAAGCCCTTGTAGTGACGGCGGTCGATGAGCATGTCCAGAGTAGCCCCGTCCTTGCCCAGCAGCGGCAGACGCTTGGTTATGAAGGCCTGATGCCTCACGGGATACAATCCAGTCTCTATGCCGAGCATGTGGGCAAATTTCTCCGCGCCGGCTCCGAGGGCATTGATGAATACCTCCGTGCGGAACTTCGTGTACCGGCGGGAACTGTCACGCACCAGCACCTCATACTCTCCTCCGGTCCTGCGCACATCCACCAGTTCGGTCTCCTCCAGAATACGGCCGCCGTGGCTGCGTCCTATCAGACGGACTGCATTTACTGTCTTGCCGGGTGTAGCCTGCCAGCAGTCCTCCGTTACCTGAGCGGCAACATACAGATTCAGAGCGGGATTCATATAAGGCGATATCTCCTTCTGGAAATCCTTGGGATCCACCATATAGGCCTTCGACCAGGCCCTGGCGGCATCGAGAGACCTGTAGGTGGCCTCGTCGTGGGCGAAGTTGACGTAACGTATCAGCCGGAAATCGATATCGGTATGCTGCTGCAGGTCACGGAATATCTCCAGATTGTGGTTTGCGATATCCGCCAGAGCCGGCAGGGAGAACGCAGGACGGCCTCCGGCGATGTTCCGCCATGAACTGCCGCGGTCCTTATTGACCAGCACGGGAGCAAAACCGGCCTCAGCCAGATAGCGGAACACCGCAGACCCGGCCATACCGCCTCCTGCCACCAGGGCCCCCACCTTACCGCCGTCGGGAACAGAGCCTGCCGGTAAAATGATTTTCTCAGATCCGGGAATATTGATGACATCCCCGAATTCCACCAGATTGGCCATGGGGGCGCGGGGAGTCAGGTCTCCCGTCACCTCTATACCATAGGAGCGCAGGGCGGATTTGGCCCTTGAAAGGCAACGCTTGCCCCTGCAGGGACCCATTCCCATACGTGAGATATGTTTCAGCTCATCGGCCGAAATAGACTTGCGGTCTCCTATGAGTTCCAGCATACGCTCGACGGTAATATCCTCACAGTGGCATATATAGGTCTTGCCGTCAGCTGCCGGAGCCGGCTTCATCTCCACAGGCTCAGGATATTTTTCCTTTACGATGAATCCGCGGGCATCGGTCAGCACGCCGCCGTCATATATCCGGGCCACTTTGACGCGGGCGACATTGGTCTTGTTGGGCTTGACCAGTATCTTCTCTATGACGCCCTCGCCGACCTTGCGGCCGTTGTCATCCACCAGAAATACCTCAGATCCTTCCTTTGCATCGTACTCAATGGGCAGAAAGAGCTTTCCGGCACGGGTATCATAACCGAAAATGGCCAGGCCCGGACACTGGTACACGCACTGCATACAGCCAATGCACTTGTCGTAATCTATTTTAGGCGTAGTGGATGTTGAGCTCTTGGTGATGGCTCCCTGCTTGCAGGAGAAAGAGCAGGGATTGCAGGCAAATCCGTAGAGGCAGTCCATAATCACAAAGGGAGCGGCTGCGGCTCTCTCGGCCGTAGGCATCGCGGGCTCCTGGAGGATTCTCACGGGATGCTGCTGGGAATCAATGTATTCCTTGGACACCTGCAGGTAATTGTCGTAATTGAAACGGCGTCCGAGATTCTGGAGAATCTCGTAGGCGCACTGCCGTCCGCGCAGGACAGCCGAGGTGCCCTCTCCGATACGCACCGCGTCGCCTACCCCGTGGCAGCTGCGGCCGTATATGGCATTACCCTTGACAAAGAGCTGGTTGTCAGGCATCAGACCGGTGCAGATGTTGATACAGTCGATACCGTCGATCAGTCTCTCCGTCCCGGGTATGGGCTTGAAATTCTCGCACTCGGCGATAATGGCCCCGGTAATGCCGGTACAGTCGGCATTAGGTACGGCCTCCACCAGCACGTGGGATGTCAGGATGGGGATTCCGAGACGGCGCACCCTGTTGGCCTGCACGGGGAAACCGCCCTCGCGGGGCATTCCCTCGATGATCATCCTCACATTGGCTCCGGCCTGCATGGCCTGATATGATGTCAGGTATCCTATATTGCCGGCACCTACTGTCAGTATATTCTTGCCCAGAAGCGTGAACTGGGTATTCATCATCCTCTGCACCACTGCCGCCGTATAGACTCCGGGGACATCATCGTTCTTGAAGGCCGGCATGAACGGTACCGCACCTGTGGCGATGACCAGCTCATCGGCATCCACGTAGAATACCTTGTCCTGCACTATATTCTTCACCGCAAGTCTCTTGCCCTCGAGGATATCCCAGACCACGGAATCCAGCATGATGCCCTCGTGGGAGTCTCCGGCGAGAGTCCTGGCGATATCGAATCCTCTCATCCCGCCGAAGCGTTTCTCCTTCTCGAAGAAAAAGAACTGGTGGGTCTGCATCAGGAACTGCCCTCCGATCTCACTGTTGCTGTCTATCACCAGGCAGTCCACGCCCTCCTTAAGCAGTTCCTCGCGGACAGCCAGACCTGCCGGACCTGCACCGATAATGGCCACAGTCGTCCTGTAGACCTCCCTTTCTTCCTCTCTGCCGTCCCTTTCAGCGACAAGCATACCCTTAAAACCGCTGTCCGCACTGAGCCGGGAGACCTCCCGTACCCCGTCCACCTTAGTGACACAGATACGGCGGATCCTGCCGTCGACGAGCATCTCGCAGGCTCCGCACTTGCCGATACCGCACTCCATAGTACGCTTGCGGTGCTCCAGACTGAGACTGTGTACAGGACACCCTGCCTTATGCAGGGCGGCCGCCACTGTCTGTCCCTTCTGTCCTGTTATTGTTCTGCCCTCAAAATCAAATGACACAGATTCTCCGGGAGGCACCGGGAGAATCGGATGAGATGTTATATTATACATGTTTTATTAGTTAGTGTTGTCGTCTACAAATTTAAATTTTTTATAAAAACAAAAATATTCTCTCACGTTTTTTTCAATTAAAATTTTAATCAGGCACGGAGACTATCTTTGCCGGCAAACTTTAATTAAAAAAAGAAATACTATGACACAGAGAATTTTGAAGGGATTCGTCCTCCTGACGGCCGCAGTCATGATGACAGCGTGCAAGGACGATACGGAAAGGGGAGACTCGTATATTTCTTTCGGCCTGTCCTCCGATTACAGCGACATCTACATGAACCGCCGCCTGGGAGAGATCCTCAAATCCAGTGACGGGAGGCTCAATCTGCCGGACACAAACGACTTCATACTTACTGTCGCTTCCTCCGGCGGGGACATAATATACAAAGGTCCATACGGAGAACGGCCCGACCCTGTCAGGGTACAGCCAGGCAGCTATGACGTGTCACTGCAATCCATAGAGTTTGAAAAGCCTGCTTTCTCCATGCCGCAGTTCGGAGATTTCCGCACAGTAGTGACCGGGAGCGGTCAGACAGTATCCGTGGCGTTCAACTGTACCCAGCTCAACTGTGGCATGAGACTGCTGTTCGACGACTCGTTCAAGGACAGATTCCCATCCTCAGGGATATCCATAGAGTCCGACGGTCAGTCTCTGGACTACCCCTACTCGGAAAGCAGGACAGCATTCTTCCTGCCCGGCATACTCAGAGTCATCTACAACGACAACGGCAACGACATACCCATTCTGTCCAGACAGCTTGAAGCCGCGGACATGCTGACAATAAAACTGGCGGCGTCGGCTGAAAGTTCAGATTCATTCTCAATAGAGATAGATACTGCCAGGAACTGGATGTATGAGGACTTTACTCTGGGCAGCGGCAATGACGGCTCCTCTATGGAAAAGGCCTTGAGAATTTCCGATCTGGCCATGCATCTCGGGGCTGAGGACGTGTGGGTCGCAGGATATATTGTAGGCGGAGACATGAGTACGTCCAAAGTGGTATTCGAGCCACCGTTCACGAAGGACTCCCATCTTGCACTGGCTGACAACACCAAGGCGTCCACCAGGGAGGAATGTGCCGCAGTGGAGCTGCCTTCGTCAGGGGAGATCAGGGAGGCCGTCAACCTTGTAGACCATCCGGGTTACCTGGGCAGGAAACTGTATGTCAAAGGAGATATTGAAAACTATTTCGGATATCCTGGCATCAAAAGTATAAAGGAATTCCTCCTCGAATGACAGCCTGTCGCAAAAAGCCCTATCTTTGTCGGAATTAAGGATGACTCACATGAAAGAACAGCTTCTAAAGAAAATCTCTGACAAAAGCATAACAGCCGGAGTTGTCGGCCTTGGATATGTAGGACTTCCACTTGCGGTGGAAATAGCCAAAGCAGGTTTCAAAACCATAGGTTTCGATCTGCTCGATGACAAAGTCAATAAAATCAACAGAGGCGAGAACTATATATCCGATGTTGACGGTGCTGCGCTCAGGGCACTCACCGACAACGGAAGGCTCGAAGCGACAACGGATTTCCGCAGGATATCCGAGATGGACTTCATCGCCATCTGCGTTCCTACGCCGCTTGACTCCCATCAACAGCCGGACCTTTCATACATAGAGCACTCATCGATACAGATAGCTGAGCATCTAAAAAAAGACACTATGGTGGTGCTGGAGTCCACGACGTTTCCCGGCACCACTTCCGATATAGTCCGCCCGATTCTGGAAAAGGGTTCAGGACTCATGTGCGGCAAGGACTTTTACCTGGCATTCTCCCCCGAGAGAGTGGATCCCGGCAACGCGCACTACAAGACCGGCAACACGCCAAAGGTTGTAGGAGCGATAGGGCAGGATGCCGAAGATGTCATCAAGGCCATGTACGAGAGCTTTCTCGAAGGCGGTGTCTATCCCGTGTCCTCTCCGGCCATAGCCGAGATGGAAAAGATTCTTGAGAACACTTACCGGAATATCAACATAGGCCTTATCAATGAGATGGCCATGCTCTGCGACCGGATGAAGATAAATATCTGGGAGGTTATCGACGCAGCCAGGACAAAGCCATACGGTTTTCAGGCATTCTATCCCGGCCCTGGACTGGGAGGCCACTGCATACCGCTCGATCCGTACTATCTTAGCTGGAAAGTACGCGAATACGCTTTCCACACATCAATGATAGAGACATCCATGATGATCAACGACCGTATGCCAGAGTATTGCGTCCAGCGTATAGCCAACATTCTGAACGAGTTCTCAAAGTCCCTGAAAGGCTCCACCGTCCTCGTTCTGGGAGTAGCCTACAAGGCAGACATCGATGACTGTAGGGAGAGTCCAGCCATAAGAGTTATTAATGTATTGCGGAAAAAAGGCGCGATTGTACGCTTCTTTGATCCCCATGTCAAGTTTTACACTGATAAAGGCCTGATATACAAGGGAGAGCCGGCATTGACACCGGAGTTGTTGTCTGAAGCCGACATAACAGTCATCACCACGGCCCATTCCTGTATTGACTACAACATGGTGCAGCAATATGCCCGCTTCGTATTTGACACCAGAAACGCCACGAGAGGAGTCCGAAAGCGGGATAATATCGAACTTCTGTAAAAATTCACTGGGCCGCTGTCCTTCAGATCGGACGCGGCCCAGCTACTTAACCTAAACTTAAACTATGAAAAACTTCACAAAACTTCTTACAATATTTATGCCATTATGGGGGGGGGGGGGG
>DVHR01000023.1 GCA_018711925.1 Candidatus Coprenecus pullicola | reverse complement strand
AATTGAAAAATTATTATATTTGCGCACAATACATAAGAGAAGTTTATATATCATATGGCAACAACTGCAGATTTCAAGAACGGACTTTATTTCAATTATGAGGGGAAACCCGTATCTATTATATGGTTTCAGCACGTGAAACCAGGCAAGGGTCCGGCTTTCGTGAAAACAAAATTACGCAATCTGGAGAACGGCAAGATTCTGGACAGAACATTTACCGCCGGAGAAAAGATCGATCCGATCAATGTCGAACGCAGACCCTACACCTATCTGTATAAGGATGATATGGGGTACAATTTCATGCATACAGAGACCTATGAGCAGGTCAGCATTCCAGAGGAGATGGTGGAGAACGCCGACCTTATGAAGGAGGGACAGTATGTGGAGATGATGTTCCTGGCCGATGAGGAGAAATGTCTTACTTGCGAGCTCCCCACTTATGTGGAGCTTGAGGTCACATATACCGAGCCTGCCGTAAAGGGCGACACAGCATCCAGCAATGCCCTTAAGGCCGCTACTTTGGAGACGGGAGCGGAGATTATGGTGCCTCTGTTTATCAATCAGGGTGATAAAATCCGTGTCAATACCGTGGACAGAAGCTACGGAGAGCGTGTGAAGGAGTAAGATGACCGTGTACTAAAACTGACCTGGGGAAAGACTATCCGATTTTTTGTGAATCAGGGCTAAACCGTCCCTGATGGGAAGAACCAGCCTTTTGACTCTCGGGTCAGAGGCTGTTTTTTTGTTGAACTCCATTATGGCTGCGGTCTGTTTGTCCGTCGGATGAGTGTCAGACGCAGTCTTGCCGCTCCAAATGACATTGTCAGCCAGTATATATCCTCCAGGCCTCACTTTGTCGAAGACCATGTCATAGAAGGTCGGATACAGTCTTTTGTCTGCGTCTATGTAGACTATGTCATACACTCTGTCCAGCCGAGGGATGAGTTCCGCGGCATCCTGAAGGTGAGGGTGTATCCTGTCGGCCCCGGCTATTTGGAAAGCGCGGGTGTAGATATCGGTCAGTTCGTCGTCAATCTCTACAGTGTCCAGTACGCCGTTCTCTCTCAGTCCTCTGTACAGGCATAGGGTGGCGTATCCGGTAAAGGTGCCTATCTCCAGTACGTTCTCCGGTTTCACCATAAGGGAAAAGGCCTGGAGGAACTCACCCTGCACTCCGTCGGAGAGCATCCGGTAGGATTTGGTCCTCAGGTGGGTCTCTCTTTCTATGAAGGTCAGGGCCTCTTTCAGTTTCTCGGGATTCATATATCAGATGTAAAGCAGTCTGGACATGTTGTCGGGTTTGAACACCTCGGAGGCGGTATCCCGTATCTCCTCCGCCGTGATGCCGCTGATGAGCTCTGCCGTCTCCTTGTTGCCTATCACCCTCCCGTAGGTCATCAGGCTCTTGCCCATCGACAGTACCTGAGCCTCTCCGTTGTCGGCGGCTATGGCCATCTGTCCCAGCAGCTGTTTCTTGGCGCTGTTGAGGGCCCTGGGAGACAGCGTCTCTTCTCTCAGGGAACGTAATTCTCTTTCGATGAGCGTCAGGCATTTCTGGACATTGGTCTTCTCACATCCGAAGTATATGGCGGCCGCTCCTGCATCGGAGTAGAGGCTGTAAGAGGCGTCCACACTGTAGACTAGGCCGTATTTTTCCCGGAGAATGAGATTGAGCCGTGAGTTGGCCATCGGCCCTCCGAGTATGTTCACAAGGAGGCTCAGCGGAATCCTGCGCCTGTCGTATGCCGAGTATGCTCTGGCTCCGATGACGCAATGGGCCTGATGGCTGTGACGGGAGACGGACTTTACAAACGGAGCATTGCCTCCGAGCTGTCCCGAGCCTGCAATGGCTTCGCCCTCCCCGTCTTCCAGTCCGTTTGACGCGGAGGTGCTGTATGTGTCCAGGGCCTTTGAGACCATGTCCCTGGCCCTGCTCTCCTCGATGTCGGCCACTATCGTGAAATACATATTCTCCGGTATGAACATCTTCCGGTAATACTCCGAGACAGTGTCGCGGTCTATCTTCTTGAGGTATCTGGCCTTGCCCAGTACCGGCATGGACAGGGGCGTGCCGTCGAACATATACTCTTCGAAGTCGTCGTATATCTGTTCGGCGGGGGAGTCCTTGTAGGTGTTGATTTCCTCCAGTACGACTCCTCTTTCCTTCTCGATTTCCCTGTCCGGGAAGGTGCAGCGGAAAGCTATGTCCATCAGCAGGCCGACGGCCTTGCGCAGGTCCTCTTTCAGGACTGTCGCGTGGATTACCGTCTCCTCCTTGGTGGTGTATGCGTTCAGCTCGCCCCCGAGACGCTCGATGAAGGAGTTGACCGTATTTGCGCTCTTGGTCTGGGTGCCCTTGAAGAGGAGGTGCTCGGTGAAATGGGCCAGCCCTCCCTGGTTCTTATCCTCATATCTTGTGCCGGCCTTTACGTGCAGGGCGCAGTATGCGACTGGGGAAAGGCTGCGTTTGAAGGCAAATCTCATTGTGGCTACCGGATTGAATAGTGCGGAGTCACCAGCCTGGATATCCGCTTGAGGTCGGATTTCAGGAAGCCGGGACCCTTCTTGGGGGATATCTTGTGTTTCTTGAAGTAGTACAGCTCATAGGTGTCCGCGCTGATGATCATCTTGTAGCACCACGAGCCCTTGCTGTCGGCCCCCGGGGCAACTACCAGCGATACGAGAGTCCTCGGAGCCGCTTCTTTCATGGCCAGGTCTATCTCCTCCTGTGAGACGGTGCTCGCCCTCCCTCTGAACATCTGCTCGAATTTCTGCATGGGAGCATGATAGGCCATGTCCGCTGAGTTGAAAAGTATGGCTGTGTTCCTGGACTTGCTCATGGCGCCCAGATAGATCTCTCCGCGCTTCGAGGGATAGACCTTGCCGTCCACTATTTTCTGGATATAGGTCTGAATGATGTTCATGTAGGCCGGAAGATATGTGAATATGCGGTCGTTGTCATCGTTGTCGGGGAACAGGGGCAGGGCTATGAGCTCCGGCATCCCGGAGAGATTGTCGCCGGCTTTCTCATTGCCTTTCAGGAAGCATAGGAATTCCATGGCCGGAGCATCCGTCTTGCGGTGCATCTTGTCCAGACGCACCAGGAAATAGTAATTGGTGTCGGTCTTGATCCGGTCGAACTCCTCCGGGCTGCAGAACTCGTATGGAGAGATGTTCCAGCTTTCCTCCACTGAATTTTTGAACAGTAGGTCTGTCATGGAGTTGTCTCCTGAAACGACCACTTTTGTAATCCGTGCCGGTATGTCTCCGTAATATTCTTTGCCAGAGTCTACTTTTTTATCTTGGAACTGTTTGATTTCCATATTCATACCAGGAGAGCCCTGGGCTGAGGCCGCGACCGCCGTCATGACCGTGAACAGTACTGTCAGTATTTTTTTCATTTTCCAGAATAATTAATTTGCTGCAAATTTAGATAAATAATTTATTTTTGTAGTATGACTTCACGCATCATTATAGCCATAGACGGATACTCCTCCACAGGTAAGAGTACGTTTGCAAAGGCCATCGCCAGTGTTCTGGGTTATGTGTACATAGATACCGGGGCCATGTACAGGGCCGTGGCGCTCTTGGCCCTGCGTGGCGGCTGTGTATCCGGGGACAATGCCGTGGACGAGACCGCGCTCAGGAGGCTGCTTGTGGGCGGAGGCCCTGTGGATATTTCATTCCGGACATCCGGGCCAGGAGGCAGGAGCGAGACTTGGCTGGACGGGGAGAATGTGGAGAAGGAGATACGGACTATGGAGATATCAAGGATAGTCAGCCATGTGGCGGCACTTCCGTTTGTCCGAGGGTATGTGGACAGAAGGCTCAGGGAGATAGGCTCCGGCAAGGGTGTGGTGATGGACGGCAGGGACATCGGCACTGCCGTGTTTCCGGATGCGGAGATCAAGATATTCATGACGGCCAGACCGGAGGTAAGGGCACGCCGCCGTTATGAGGAGATGAGCGCGCGCGGGCACAGCGTCTCATACGAGGAGATTCTGGGCAATCTGAGCGAGCGGGACTATATCGACACCCATCGGGAGACGGCCCCTCTGCGTATGGCCGGGGATGCGGTGCTGCTGGACAACAGTGACATGTCCATTGAGGATCAGATACAGTGGTTTAAGGACTTATTGAAGCAGAGACATCTATGCGGGTATTGATTGACAGTGCGTCTGGCTGCTGTAACGGTGTAGGCCGCGCCATATCCGCCGCCGAGCGTTATCTACAGGAGCATGATACGCTTTATTCGCTCGGCGCCATAGTACACAACGATGCCGAGATACGGCGTCTGGCCGGTCTGGGCCTGAAGACCATAGGCTATCAGGATCTGGACTCTCTCAAGGGCTCTACGGTGCTGATAAGGGCCCACGGGGAGCCTCCGTCCACTTACAGGCTCGCCGAGCAGTCCGGTGTGAGCCTTATCGACTGCACATGTCCGGTCGTGCTTGCATTGCAGAGGAAGATTGCGGCAAAGTATTCTGAGCTCTCAGTCCTTGGAGGTCAGGTGATAATCTTCGGCAAGCGCGGGCACGCCGAGGTCAACGGGCTTGTCGGCCAGACAGACGGACAGGCCGTCGTGGTGGAGAGTATCGCAGACCTGAAGGACAAGTTGTCGGCGGGAGTTATTGACCCGTCACGTCCGTTGGCCCTATTCTCCCAGACCACGAAAGACCCCGATGAGTTCGCCTCCCTAGCGGCCAGACTGCGCAAGGCAGTCTTCACTGCCTCATCCGAAGTCTCATCCCGGGACTTGGCCGGGACTGTTTGCACCGGGGATGCCGGGTCAGCACCGCTGTCCTTGACTGATGATGACGGATGTCGGTGTGTTTGCAGTGATGAGAAAAAGCCCGTTCCTGATGTCGCCGGCTTGTCAGGTCTGGAGGTATTTGACACGGTCTGCCGCAATGTCTCATCCCGTCATAAGGCCCTGCGCGAGTTTGCCGCCTCCTGTTCGGTGATTATCTTCGTCTGCGGCCGCGAGAGCTCCAACGGCAAGGTGCTCTTCGAGCTGTGCCGCTCTGTCAATCCCCGCTCCTACAAGGTCGAGAGCGCGGATGAGATTCCGGCCGGCATCTTCCGCCCGGACGATGTGGTCGGCATCTGCGGGGCCACATCCACCACCCGCTGGCAGCTCGAGAAAGCCGCCTCCGCCATCAGCCTCTCTGTCTCCGGCACGTAATCCTGCCGGTCTCACCCCACCTCATCCTCATCACTCTTCCTTCCATCCCATCCCGTCCCGTTCCATCCTTATCTCATCCCATCCCGTTCCATCCCATCTTGTCTCATTCCATTCTCATCCCATCCCATTCTCAACCCCATGAAGCATTTCTCGGTATTTTAACTCATTGATAACAAGCGTTGTATATTGATGTGCCTTGCTCTATGGCCCGAAAAAACAGACCATAGAGCAGGGAACATATTCATAACGCACTACATATCTGCGACTTATCATTACACGGCCAGCTTCATGGCTTACTCTCACGTAAAGGATCTGGATGCCGTTTGAGAAGAACCGAGGCCAATATGTTCCGGTCGGACATCGTCAGACGGGCCAGTTGACTGATACTCAGCCCATACTTCTTACGCAACCTGGCCGCAAGCCTATAGCGGTCTTCTACGCAGAGAACCTCGGGAGAGTCCGACCGGAACATTTCCCGGCACATACGTTCCACCGCCCCACGCAGTTCCTTGTCTCCGTAACGCTGCCTGCCCAAAAGGCCGGACTCCAGCTCCATCTCCATATCCTCATTGCGTGACAGATAGAACATCATGCGCGCGGGATAACGGTACAGTTTCTCCACCTCCTTATAACAGACATAACACGACGGGTCTACATACATCTCCCGTGTCAGACGGTAAGTCTCAGGCAGTACGACCCGGGAGGAAAGTATCTTCCTCAACATCTGTTTACCGACAGCCTGAACCGGTATCATCTCCTGACTGATGTACATACTGTTGAAATACAGGGCACCCGAGCCCCAGCGGTAAGTGAGGGGCAGGACATCCAGGCCGGCGGACATGGGATTGCGCAGGACATACGCTATCACCCGACGCAGGTACTCCTCATCACCGATCTCTTTCAGGCACTCGTCCGCCACGGTCATATCAGCCAAGGCCGAAAGCCGCCTCTTATAGTACCTTATAAACCGAAGACACGCGTCCCGGCTGCCTTTGACTACAAAATGTACATGATTGTCCATCAGGCAAAATGCCAGTATCCTCAGGTCATACATCAGCGAGAAGACAGCGACCCCGTTCATCCCGTAGACAAAATCCTCCCGGCTCTTGAAGATAACCTCCCTCTCCAACCCACGTGTGCAGATATGCCAATAATCTCTCATAGCACAAAGCTAACAATTCTCACCCATATTGCAAGTGCTTTTAATGATGTGATTGTCAAAATTTTACAGAAATGGTAATTTAGGCTGGGAGTCACTTTTCACTAGTTCTTCAACATCCATAGAGTCCTCCTCAGAGCATCCTTCCTACAATATCTCAATGAAGAGCCCCTCATGGTATCTCCACAAAGCATCTATCACGAAGAACTCATTATGGACAGCCATCATGCAGCATCTCCATGATGTGTTTCACGAAGAACACATCATACAATATCTTCACAAAGTATCCTGATGAAGCATTTCTCGGCATCTTAACTCATTGATAACAAGCGTTGTATATAGAAGTGCCTTGCTCTATGGCCCGAAAAAACAGACCATAGAGCAATCGGCTTGTTTGGAATATATTGTATATCAGTGAGTTATTGTCGTGATGTCAGCTTTATGCCCCACGCTCACATGACTTTATAGAGACTGCATTGATTGAGTTGCGGCCACCTGTGATGCGGTTTAGGACGTGATTTGAGTGACGCATTGATAAAATCAGGGGCCTGCCCGGCCTGATACTCTACGCCTGTGACACCACGGGGCAGTACAGCTTCGAGGCTGTATCCGTGAGCGACAAGCCCGAGCCTTTCTACGACTACATCTACGAGCACGAGAAGAGGACGACCTACTGGAAGTTCAAGCGCTACGAGCGCAGCTGCTTCCGCTGGCCCAAGTCTTTCAACGAAGAGACTACAGTATTCATCACTACCGACAAGGGCATCGAGGAGGCCGACTATCAGAATTGGAGTATGCCGTACTATCCCATGGAGTGGTGACATGACTGGAGGCGTGTTATGGGACTCAGAATTACGATATTGCTGTCTTTGGCACTCCTGACGCGGATATGCGCCGCGCAGGAGACTGTGACCGTGCGCGGGCGTGTCACCCGCAGTGACAGCGGCGCCCCCGTGGAGGACGCCAACGTGATGCTCTGCCGCAGCGTGACAGACCTCGGAGGGGCGCAGCCGCCGATACACTCGCTCAGGCAGAACGCCGCCCAGAACCTCTCGTTCGCGAAAAGCGTCTTCCTGAGGGTCGGCGGAGAGCACTACTACAACGACGCCGTCTAGGGCGACAGGTCTGTGTTCTTTCTGGACGCCTCGCTCTCATGGCGCATGAAGCGGCTGGAGCTGGCCCTTGAGTGCCGCAACCTCCTCGGCACGGAGACCTACAGTTCGGCCTCCTACAGCGACATCACCACGTACGTCTACACCTACCGCCTCAGACCGCTGACGGCGCTGCTGAAGATCCGCTTCACATTATGACACACTGAGGCGCGCATTAAACGGTAAGACTTGTTTGGACGCGCTGGAGAAGGCGGTGATGATTTAGCATCTTCATCGTCACCTGCTTCATCGCCTCTTAAGTTCCGTGAAATGCAGTGGCTTTTCCAATATGCTCATTATCTGTGTTTTATAAAACTACGTGCATTTCTGGCGGCCCTACAAGAGGCTGAGAAATGCAGGCCATTTTCCAATAGGCTCATTCTCCGCGACTTACAAAGCGGGGTGCATTTCTCACTACTCTACAAGAAGCTGAGAAATGCAGACCATTTTCAATAGCTTCATTATCAGAGACTTATAAAACGACATGCATTTCTCGCGGCTTAACAAGAGACCGAAAAATGCGCACTATTTCATACACTTTTGATAATCAAAAGCTTACAAAATAATCTGCATTTCTCGCGAGAGCATGGACGGTGGAAGACACCAATCCTATGACGTATCGCGCGGAATCGGTGCCGTTGTGGTAAACAGTTACTGTCGCAAACCGCTCATAGTGGAAATGATGGGTTGTCCACCGGAATTCGATTGGGCCGGGACGGGCTGCGGCTGGGATGCTGGGCGGGCCAGGTCAGTCGCGGGGACGGAGTACGGCCTTGCGGAGCTCGAAGTTCTGGCCGAGGTATTTCTTGCGCACCTCTGGATTGGATGCCAGCTCTTCGGCTGTGCCGCTTTCCAGAATGCTGCCCTCGTACAGGAGGTAGGCCCTGTCTGTGATGGCCAGGGTCTCGTGGACGTTGTGGTCGGTGATGATGATGCCGATGTTCTTGAGTTTCAGCTTGGCGATGATGTGCTGTATGTCCTCCACGGCGATGGGGTCCACACCGGCGAACGGCTCGTCCAGCAGGATGAACTTGGGGTCAATGGCCAGGGCGCGGGCTATCTCGCAGCGGCGCCGCTCGCCTCCGGAGAGCTGGATACCGTAGCTCTTGCGTACTTTGGCCAGACCGAACTCATCAATCAGTGATTCAAGCCTTTCCCTGCGCTCTTTTTTGGAAAAGTGGGAAAACTCCATGACGGACATGATATTGTTCTCGACAGACATCTTGCGGAAGACAGAGGCCTCCTGGGCCAGGTAGCCCAGTCCCTTCTGTGCCCGCTTGTACATGGGCAGGTCGGTTATCTCCTCGTCGTTGAGGAATATGCGTCCGGCATTGGGCTTGATAAGTCCGGTTATCATGTAGAAGCTGGTGGTCTTTCCGGCGCCGTTGGGTCCGAGCAGTCCGACTATCTCGCCCTGCTCCACGTTGATGGATACGCCTTTCACAACAGTTCTGGCTCCGTATTTCTTGATAAGGTTATCGCTGTAAAGTTTCATAATACTTGTTATTTGACATCCAGGTCCAGGTCTTTTACAAGCTCGCCAAGCTCGGGTCTCTTCTTTACCAGATACTCGGCCTTGCTGGTGGACGTGTAGATGTGCTTTTTGTTATTATTTTCTTTTTCTTCCGGCTCGTATACCTGGACATCTATTTTCAGAGTCTTGTTCCTCAGGGCTCTCCGCATGGAAGTTTCCATCTTTGACAGGTTCTTCTCGCGGATGAAATCCTGCTGTGCGGCATTGCTGACATAGAATGTCAATGTGGCCCTATCAATATCTATGCCCGGACTATGCAGCGTCATGACTGTGTACATGCTGCCCTTGCCGGCCGCCTTCCAGGATTCGGCCAGACTCTGCCAGGCGTTCATTATGCCCTCGAATGTCAGCGGCTCATCGCCGAGAATCTCCGCGCTGTCTTTTCCGGAGGTCTCGTTCTCCCTTGCCCGGCTCATCATGTCCTTCAGGCTCAGGCCGGGCATCTTTATCCCGCCTCCTGTCTCTGTGGGACGGGGCTGTGTGTCGTGCGCCGGTGCGGGAGCCTGCGGTGAGTCCGGGACTGAGGGGCCTTGTGTACCCTGCGCGGGCTTATCCGCTATGGGATTTGTTCGGGCGGGAGCGGTCTGTGTCGGATTCACTGTCGCCGTCGCCATACCGGAGGCATTGGCTGTGTTTTTTGGAGTGGCGATTGAGGCTGCCGGTGCGGCGTCTGAGGCTGTCTGTGGCAGGGCTTTCTCTGCCAGCCGCATCAGCGCGAACTCTATCAGCAGCCGCTGGTTGCCGCTCTGGCGGTATGCCGCCTCGCATCCCATGGTGATGCTTAGGGACGAGAAGATAAACGGCACGGAGCAGCGCGAGGCCTGTTCTCTGTACCGGTCAATCAGGGTCGGTGGCAGAGAGAGCAGGGCGGAGTTGCCTGAGCTGCGGCATACGAGCAGGTCCCTCAGGTGGGAGCTCAGGCCGGAGATGAAGTACAGGGCGTTGAACCCCTTGGACAGCACCTCGTCAAAGAGCAGCAGGGAGGACATGTAGTCTCCTGCCAGGGAATTGTCTATGATCTTGAAATAATATTCGTAGTCCAGTACGTTGAGGTCCCGGATGACATCCCCGTAGCGGACCTCGCGTCCGCAGAATGCCACTATCTGGTCGAATATGGTCAGGGCATCCCTCATCGCTCCGTCGGCCTTTACGGCTATGACGTGCAGGCTTGCGCTGTCTATCGAGACGCCTTCCTTGGAGGCGATGCCCTCCAGGTTGCGCACTATGTCCGGTACGGATATGCGGTTGAAGTCAAATGTCTGGCATCTGGACAGAATTGTGGGCAGTATCTTGTGCTTCTCGGTGGTGGCAAGGATGAAAATCGCGTGGGCCGGCGGCTCTTCCAGGGTCTTGAGGAAGGCGTTGAACGCGGCAGAGGACAGCATGTGAACCTCGTCTATGATGTAGACGCTGTATTTGCCGACCTGGGGCGGGATGCGGACCATGTCGGTGAGGTTGCGGATGTCGTCCACGGAGTTGTTGGAGGCCGCGTCCAGCTCATGGATACAGTACGACCGCCCTTCGGAAAATGACAGGCAGGACTCGCATTTGCCGCACGGCTCCATCTCCGGGCCCGGGTTGAGGCAGTTGATGGACTTGGCGAAAATCCGGGCTGTTGTCGTCTTTCCTACACCGCGCGGGCCGCAGAAGAGGTATGCGTGGGCCAGTTGCCCGCGCAGGATGGAGTTCTTCAGGGTCCTGGCGATGTTCTCCTGGCCTATGAGCGACTCGAAAGTGTCCGGCCTGTATTTTCTGGCTGATACTATAAACTGTTCCATATGCGAATATCAGACAAAGATAGTGAGAAGAGCCGGAATTTCCGCACAATTCGGGCATTAAAATTGTATATTTGTTCCTGAATGTTTAAATAGGACTGTTATGAAGATTCTCATTATAGATGACGAGCGGAGTATCCGCAATACACTCAAGGAGATACTGGAGTTCGAGGGGCACGAGATATCGTTGGCCGAGGACGGCGCGTCGGGACTTGAGGCCGCTGCAACCGGCAATTTCGATGTGATATTCTGCGACATCAAGATGCCGGGCATGGACGGAGTGGAGGTGCTGGACAAACTGTCCGAGAGCGGAAACGAAGCTCCGGTAGTGATGATTTCCGGTCACGGCTCCATAGATACTGCGGTGGAGTGCATAAAGAAGGGAGCGTATGATTTCATTCAGAAACCTTTGGACCTGAACAGGATACTTATTACTTTGAAAAATGCCACGGACAAGAGTACGCTGGTCCGCGAGACCAAGGCTCTCAAGAAGAAGGTGGGAGGAGTGCAGGAAATCATAGGCGAGTCGCCCGCCATAGTCCGTATCAAGAATATGATAGACAGGGTGGCACCGACGGACGCGAGGGTGCTTATCACCGGTGCCAACGGTACGGGCAAGGAGTTGGTAGCCCGTTGGCTGCACGAGAAGAGCGACCGCTCGTCGATGCCTTTCATCGAGGTAAACTGCGCGGCCATCCCGAGCGAGCTTATCGAGAGCGAGCTTTTCGGTCACGAGAAAGGCGCGTTCACCGGAGCCCAGAAGCAGCACAAGGGTAAGTTCGAGCAGGCTGACGGCGGTACTCTTTTCCTGGATGAGATAGGTGACATGTCGTTGGCGGCCCAGGCCAAGGTCCTCCGCGTGCTGCAGGAGAACAAGCTCACCAAGGTCGGCGGCGACAAGGATATAACAGTTAATGTAAGAGTGGTGGCGGCCACCAACAAGAATCTCAGGGAGGAGATTGCTAAGGGCAATTTCCGCGAGGACCTCTATCACCGTATAAGCGTTATCGTCATAAGGGTGCCGTCACTGGCCGAGAGACGGGAGGACATACCTCTGCTGATAGACTACTTCATCAGGCAGATCTGCCGCGAGTCCGGCAAGCCTGTGAAGGAGATAGACGCTGATGCCGTGGAGGAGTTGTGCGGTCATGCCTGGAGCGGCAATATCCGCGAGCTGCACAATGTGGTGGAGCGTCTGCTGATACTCTCCAACGCCCGCATCACCAAGGACGATGTGATGATGTTCGCTCTTCCCAACTAAGTATTGTCATCGTCGGCGACGGTGTGGACGGGAAGTCGGACAGAGAAGTCGGCACCGCCAAGAGAGGCAGACTGATAGTAGTTTATCTCTCCGTGGCTCTGTGTTATGATGCTTTTGCAGATAGCCAGTCCGAGTCCCGAGCCTTTGGTCTTTGTGGTGAAGTTGGGACGGAACAGTTTTTCCATATTCTCCTTTGAGACACCGTCTCCGTTGTCTTCCACATCCACCTGGTAGTATCCTGGGATGACTCTCAGTGTGATGTTTATTATTCCGTGCTCCTTGTTTTCCACAGCCTGAATCGCATTGGTTATGAGGTTGACGAAAGTCCTTGTAATCTGCTCCTTCCTGGCAAGCACCACGGCTTTCCCCACCTGACTGCGGAAGTTCATCTCTATGTTGTCCCTGTTGTTGAACAGGATTTCCTGCTCAGACAGAATCTCCACCAGGTCGATTTCAGTCTGCTCTTCCTGATACAGTTTGGCGAAGCTGGAGAACTCGCTGGCGGTGTTGGACAGTATGTCTATCTGCTCTATGAGCATGGATGCGAGGGCGTCGAAGCGGTCTTTCCACTCGGGATTGCCCTGTTTTTTTATAAAGACCAGATGCTGGATGCTGATCTTCATGGGAGTCAGAGGATTCTTGATCTCGTGGGCGATCTGGCGGGCCATCTCGCTCCAGGCTTTCTCCCTTTCGTTCTGGGCAAGTTCCCTGGTGCTGCGGTCCAGGTCGTCGATCATCTTGTTGTAGGTGCGTACCAGCAGACCCAGCTCGTCATCGGCCTTGTAGTTGATATGCTCGGCCTTGTGGGTGATGTCCATCTCAAGCATATTGCGGTTGATCTCTTTCAGCGGCTTTGTGATGGAGTTGGAAATGGCCATGCCTATCAGAATCGCTGCTATGATGAAGAGTATGTACAGGTTGATGATGGCCGCAACAATAGGAGACGTGTCGTATTCGAAATTGGTCTCTGATATGAAGTACGGGATGTTGGCTATGGCTATCAGTCTTCCGTTGCTGTTGTATACAGGGGTGTACAGAGAGTAGTAACTGAGCGCGGAGATATGTTCTTCCTGCACGACTTGAGTCCTTTTGTTGATTACCAGCTCGTAGAATGCCTCGGAATTCATTCTTGTGCTGAGGAGATACTCGTTGAATACTTCCGGTTTGGTGGTATGGATGAGCTTGCCTTTCGGGTCATATATGTTGATGTCCATCTGGGCGTTTCTGGAGATGTCGTTGATTATGCTGAGAATCTCGGCCGCACTGTGCTCGCTGTAGGAGTCCGTGTTCTTTGATATCTGAGCCAGTGTGTTCTGCACGGACAGCACTTTCTCCTCCATCATGGTGCTGTTGTTGGTGTCCATGTAGCCGATGATGATTACAACACTGCCGATAGCCATCAGTATCAGGGCTATTACCGTGAATGCCGTTATGAATATGGTCATTTTCATACGGAATGACCGTTTGGGTCTCAGCAATGACTCTTTGTGTCTTTTCTTGAGCAGGCCGGGAATCCCGATAATGACAAGGGCCAGGAGCAGGAACAGGTATGAGAGTGATATAAGTGACGGGAACAGGCCTCGGGCCGGTCTGCTTACTGCAATCAGGTTTGTCCCCGGCAGTTTGTTGATGAAGACCACGTTGTCCCTGTAGAAATAGTGCGAGAAACCGTCTTCGTATATGTTGACGTTGATGGATACCGGGAAATTGTACCGTCCCTGATGACTGGTCAGTCTTCCGTTGTGATACCGTGCGACAGAGTAGGGGTAGGATATGGAGGACAGGGGACGCGGGTTGTTAAGCAGTACGGAGGGATATCCGATGTTGTCGGAGCTGACTTTGGACTCGATCTCTATGTACATGTCGTATCTGACTCCTTTCCGGAAGATGCTGAATGCTCCCAGATAGCTTGTATAGTCCCGGAAATAGTCCAGATAATAGAATGCGGATACGTCTGTAAGCGGTATGCCGTAATTGTTGATGATCTCCTCAAAATGCCTGAAGCAGTTTTTGGGCGAGGAATACTCGTCCGGCTTTATGTTCTGATAGGCATTGCAGATGGTGAGGCGGATGTCGTATTCTGGTAATATGTTGTAGAAGTATCTCTCGGCCAGTCTGTTCAGGATGATGTTCTCGTAGTCCGGATTTCCTGTCAGTCTGCGGATAAACGGGTCTGATATGATACTCTTCTCCATGGCCTGAAGCTGCATTTCCAGATTCAGGTCCCGTTCGATGGCCATACGGCCGGTGAGAACTCTGATATTCTCGCATTCTTTCTGGAATCCATAGATCCCGACAGCGCCGCTCATGTAGGTGGCGACGATAAGAATATACATCAGCACCGGTTTCTTGGAATGTCTGCGTCTTTTCCGGAGATAGTACCGGCTGGTTGTCGGTACAAGGATGTCCAGCAGAAACAGCACTGCAAGAGCCAGCAGACTGTATATGAAATACGTGATGATAGTGTAAACGGAGATGTCGTTGATACGGTACAGGTCGAAGTTGATGCTGGAGTTGAATATCAGTGAACGGAATGTGTGGTGTATATATCCTGTCAGTAGTATTGTGCTGATACCCAGTGCGGAGACCTTGGCTCTACGGATTACGGGAGAGGATGAGAAAATATCCCTTAGGACTGCTTTGCGGGACATGAAGACCACCGCGCAGTAGAGAAATATGAAGGAATGGAACAGTATCAGGGCGCCGAACGAGTTGAAGTACCCGTCGGCATAGATCATCGGGGAGAAAAAGTCGGAGCTCAGCGGAACTCTGTTTACCATCATGGATGTGCATATCTGAAGTACCAGCAGGCCTCCAAGACCGAAAAACATGGTTCTCAGACCCTTGTTGGTATGTTGGTAGTAGATGATGGCAAGAGTGGCCAACAGCAGGGCCAGCCATCTGAATGCGGAGGAGGTGTCGTTGCCGGAGAGTGTATCTTCTCTCACCACGGAAAAGACAGGTGTCCCGTCCGATGTGTGGACAATGCTTGTGCCGTCAATGTAGGGAGGTACTGCCGAAAACTTCTCGTTAAGCCCCAGTTTTCTGTTGCAGGAGTTCTTCAGTGCGGTATTTGATGACGGATACTGCTCCATGACCTCGATTGCGGCTATTACGAGCATGTTGCCCTGACGGGCCACTTTGACCACGTACCATTTGGGGCCGAGACTCAGGTACTGGACGTCATAGCGGAGGAACGCAAGCGGGATGTTGAAGATGTTCGTGTTCCGCAGATCGTGGATTCTGTACCATGAGGAAGGGATGCCGATGTTGTCATTGCTTATGGGAAAGGCGTTGACCCAGCTCTGCAGAGTGTTGCCGACATACCGGTAGAGGACCATGTCCTCTGGGAATTTATCGAATATCACCCATTCGTCCGCCGGGACCTCAAAGGCTTTGTCCACATATGTCTGCAGGACTTTCTCTCTCTTGTGCAGTAGTTTCTCTACTTTCCAGGCTCTTCTGTCCTCAGAGGTCGGGTTGAACTGGAAAAACGAGAGGAGGAAGCAGCATATGGCCATTATCCACAAGATGGATGTCAGCTTGCGGGAGATATGTCCGAATATGTTTTTTACGGTACCGGTCATAGTCGTTATTCATTGTGGTATGGCTCGCCTTTGATTATTGTCATGGCCCTGTACAGCTGCTCCTCGAAGAACAGACGTATGATCTGGTGGGAGAAGGTCATATCCGACAGAGACAGTGTCTCGTCGGCCCGTTCCCTCACCTTGTCGGAGAAGCCGTAGGCTCCGCCGATGATGAAGACGAGGCTTTTGGTGCCTGTGTCCATCAGATGCCCTATGTGGCCGGCCCAGCCTGTCGAGGTGAAGCGGCGGCCTTTCTCGTCCAGTATCACGACCCGGTCTTCCGGCTTCACCTTCTTCAATATGAGCTCTCCTTCCCTGCGTTTTACCTCTTCGTGGGAAAGGGATGAGGTGCTCTGGAGCGCAGGCACTTCTGTCCGCGAGAAATTGAGGTATCGGCCTATCCGTTTCTCGTATATGGACATACCTTCTCTTATGTAGTCGAAGGTGGTTTTGCCTGTCGTTATCAGAGTGATTCTCATGTCGGTACAATATATCAGCCTACAAATGTAAGAAAATTTACAGCACAGTGGCCTGAATTTTGCTAAAGTAAGAGGACAAATATGGAATAACAGATGATGAGCAGACTGATTGCGATAACCGGATTGTTGCTTCTTTTCCCGTTCGTGTCATCGTCCCAGAGCATAAGAGTGTGCGAGGACGACGATGACAATAATGTGTTTATTCCGATTTCAAAGTATATGCAGAAAGGAGACGCGGATTGTCTGGCGGTATGGTTCGCTGACAATCTTCAGGTGGATGTCATGGGAACGGTCTCCAACTGCAGCCGCAATCAGGCCCGTCAGATTATCCGTAATTTCTTCACCAACTATACCCCGCGCTGCTTCGAGATAGTCTATAAGAGCGGCACCTATCCGATGAAGTATGCTGTCGGCAATCTGGACAGCGGAGGCAATATGTTCACGGTGACTATTCTGGTCAAGACCTACGACGCAGGCAACTACATCGAGCAGTTAAAAATCGAAAAGCAGTAGCCGCGTCTTATCGCTCAACCTGTCCCGCTGCGTGTGGCTGTCTTGCTTACCGCCGTCCGACGGCATAGGTCTCCATCAGGCCGGCCGGCATGATACCTGATATCGGTATTGCGCTTGCGAAAAATTTTGCGCCGGATTGGTCCGTAAGTGACAATACGCTTATTGTCAGGCAGTTGAGCTATGTAAAAGGTGCCCTGTTGAGGTTTGAAAGCCGGACAGGGCACCTTTTTATAAGGTTAAGTTATTGAGAGCCAGAGCAATCGCGCTCTAGCAGGATTCCCGCCGTGTGCGGTCAGAATCGTTGTTAAAATCTGTAATTGCCAGAAATGAGAGGCCGCCCTCCGTCTCAGACTGTCATAATATGTGTTGAGAGCGGCCCTTCCATAAATCAAAGGGAGTCGCTCCACTGAAGGTATTCTTCCTCGGTCATGCCGTAGGGCAGTTGAGTCATGTGGATTCCCCAATCGAAGAGGTCCGGGTTATCCGGGGTGTAGTAGACAGATATCTCTCTTGTCAGGGACTCGCTGGTGTTCTCCGAGAACGATACCTTGATGTTCCTTCCCTCTTGCCATATCCTGCACCATGAGTTTTCCCAGCAGTTGTCCCCGGCATTGAGCTCCACTTGGCCGTATTCTATCTGCTCTCCTTTTTCTGTACTCACATCACAGATACTGAACCGGACTTCTGTGATGGAGTATCCGGTGCGGCCATCGGGAACGCACGTGACCGTCTGAGCGTTGCTGGAGACGTACTCGGGCGCGTCAAATGGAAGAATCCGATTTGTCTTCATGCATCCCGTCGCAACCATGGCGAAAGTCAGTAATAACAAACGCTGTATCATTGTATCAAAGTGAGTGAGTTATGGTTCTGTAGTTCCATGTGTATTTTGCCTTGTTTGATTGGGATTCTCATCAGTCAGAATGCAGGTTCAAGAATCGATGGTGGACTATGTCGTTTAAAAACTGAGCGAGATGGAGTTCCGCAGTGTTTTCCCGTCAATATCGACTGTTACTGTGAACAGGCAGTCACCTATGCCGTCTGGTATTTCGGTGAAATACATCTGGAATGTCGGATATAAAGCCTTTAATCCATCAGGACTGATATTGTTTCCGATAATCTCAATTGGACAAAGCCTGGGATTCTTATAATACTTCCATGGCGTGTCATAGAAATCAGAATACCCGCTTTTTATAAAAGGGTATGCAGAGAGTGCTCTAAATGCTATTATACTGCTAAGACTCTCACCTGCGGCTATACCTGAGAAATCTTTGTCGCATACGATATCCACAGAATATACCGTTCCGGCTACGGCCCATTCATAATCAGGGGTAGTCGGTAGTGTATAGGACGTATCTCCCAATGATTCTGAAACCGTTCTGAATAACGCGGAGTCCTTATATTGGTGCGTAAGGTCATAGCCTTTAAAGTTGACAGTAATGGAACTGTCCATATCAAAGTAGTCGTTCTGTATAGCAATGCTGTCCGGTATGACATAACGGTTTATGAAATGTCCTGTGACTGTCGAGCCGGTTTGCATATAAGTTTCTTCTGCTTCATTGCAACCTCCTGCCAAAAGCAGGGCAGCTGTGGAAACAGAGACAATTAGGCTTAATGATATTGTTCTCATATTAATTTATTATACGTTATTTTCTTATGATATAGATAAAGGTGTCTTTCAACTCGCAGCCCTCGACAGTGACGGTCATGGAGCTGCTGTCGTACCAAGCCTCGACTTCGGCGAAGTCAAA
>DVHR01000002.1 GCA_018711925.1 Candidatus Coprenecus pullicola | reverse complement strand
GTAGCAATTATTTTAATATCAAAGTATATTCAATATATTTTTCTGCTTAAAATATTACTACTTGTGCGACTAGGATTTTTAGTGAATACCCATAGATTAAATATATTATCCACCAAATTATTTTCTCGGCTTTGTCAATGAGCACTACATACGCCAATTAAGGAAAGTCTAAACATAAGGGAAGGAATTATGTTATAAACCGCAACTCTGATCTTTCTGTACAGCATTGTTTCTACACTTTTCCATAGAAATAGCACTTATAATTCAACACTTTTTCCACGTACCGTATCTTCTTTCGGCAGCAAAACTCATTGATTTTTCAACTTTTACCCCTAATTTTTTATAGAAAAATATCGACTAAATGTCACAATAAATGCATACACTATTTTTGTTGCAACAATTTTTGTAGTTACATTTTATGTGTTATCTTTGCCGCATGGGCAAGACCGTACTGGTCCAGCACCGTAACTTCTATGATGCCGACTATGCCGGCAGTTATTCCATCAAAACATACACAAGCAAAAAGACGTATGACGACTTAGGCAACTGGTCCCACGAAGAGATAGTCCTCCAGCCAAAAAATCCTGAGTTCAGCCCCATCGTCATACACGAAGATGAAGCGGATGAGTTCAGGGTCATAGGAGAGTTTGTCGGAGTAGTGAAAATAGATGGAAACATCTGTTTATGACTTAGCGGGCGATGTAGAGAGGAAAAGCGGTGTCTTCGGTTTTTCAGACATCATTTGAAGTTACGGCCGGTTTGCCTTTGCCTTCGACAAAGGCGCCATTGCCGTAACACTGATTAACGATTATGAGGGAGATCCTGACGAAAAGGTGACAATAATAAACAACTGCGAAAAAGGAGTAAAACTTCACCGTTTCCGAATTAGCCGTCCTCCCCTACCCGTAAGTCTCGATAAGGTATTTCACGAACTGAGGGTCCGAGAAGTTCACCGTACCGGCGTCATGCTGGTTGAGCGTACTGATCTTCCGCATTTCCTCCTCACTCAGAGTGAAGTCGAAGATATCCAGGTTCTGACGCATACGCTCCACATGTGTGCTCTTGGGGATGGCGACGATGCCCCGCTGCGTGAGCCAGCGCAGTGCCACCTGTGCGGCGGTCTTCCCGTAGCCCTCACCGATGGAGGCGAGCAGTTCGTTCTTTACCACACCTTCGGCACCTTCGCCGCCGAGCGGTCCCCATGCCATCATCCTCGTGTCGTGTTCCGCGAGAACCGGCCCGATGCCCTGTTGCTGAACGAGCGGATTGCATTGCAGCTGGTTCACCATCGGCTTGATGTCCACATAGTGGGCGAAGTCGAAGAAACGTCCCGCCTGGAAGTTGCTTACGCCGATGGCGCGCACCTTGCCTTCGCGGCAGGCTTTCTCCATAGCCCTCCACGAGCCGAACACGTCGCCGTATGCCTGATGGATGAGCAGCAGGTCGATGTAGTCAGTCTTCAGCTTGCGCAGACTCTCGTCTATACTTGCCGCAGCCTTCTGCTCGCCTGCATTGGAAATCCGCACTTTCGTCACCAGGAAGATGTCCTGCCTGGGAATCCCGCTCTTGCTGATGGCATTTCCTACCCCTTCTTCGTTGAAATATGCCTGCGCCGTGTCAATCAGGCGATAACCCACGTTCAGCGCGTCGCTGACGCACCGTTCACATTCCTGCGGGGCTACCTTGAACACCCCGTAGCCCAATAGCGGCATTTCCACGCCGTTGCTCAATGTAATGGTATTCTTCATCATTCGTGTATTTTATAAGTTCCTATTCCTCTTACTGTCTGCAGGTCCATATCGTCATAGATAGGACTGCGGCCGGTATCCAGTCCGGCAATGGCCCGCATCTCCTCTTCCGTCAAGGTGAAGTCGAAGATGTTCAGGTTCTCTATCATGCGCTTGCGGCGCACGGTCTTGGGGATGACCACCACATTCCGCTGGTTCAGCCAGCGCAGGACGACGTTGCCCACCGTCTTGCCGTGCCGGGCGGCAATGGCTTTCAGGACGGGGTTGTTCCAGATGTCGTTCTGTCCTTCCGCAAACGGAGCCCACGCCTCGTGCTGTATGCCTTCCTGGCGGAGGAATGTGTTGGCTGCCTTCTGCTGGAAGAACGGGTGGGTCTCCAGCTGGTTGACGGCCGGTTTCACCTCATTGTGCAGGAAGAGGTCCTGCAGGCGCTCGTTGCTGAAGCTCGTCACTCCGATGGCACGGATACGTCCCTCCCTGTAGAGCCGCTCGGCTGCCCGCCATGCCGCATAATAGTTGCCGTAAGGCTTGTGCAGCAGGTACAGGTCGAGATAATCCAGTCCGAGCTTCTTCATCGAGAGGTCGAATGCACGCAGGGCATCATCATACTCATAGTCCTGCACCCACAGCTTGGTGGTCACGAAGACATCCTCACGCTTCAGACCGCTGTGCCGCAGGGCATTTCCCACCTGTTCCTCATTGAAATAGGAGGCAGCAGTGTCAATCATCCGGTACCCGGCCTCCAGGGCATCGGTCACGATACGTTCCGTTTCATTCACGGGAATCTGGAAGACGCCGAAACCGATGGACGGCATCATCACTCCGTTGTTCAGTCTTACTTGTCTCATACTGTTGTCTTGTTTTGAATCACGCTGCAAAATTACAGGCGGCAGGTGATCCGGATGTTACAAAATCGGGGGATATATTTTCACATTTCGTGGTTTTTGCCTACATTCGTACCGCAGACCGGCAAACAGGGGAAACGTATGGAACAGCAGGAAAAGGACAGGATATTCTTCATGGACTCGATCAGGGACTTCGATGTCAGGGAGCATCCCCAGAGCGTGCTCCATATCCTCTGCACTCGGGGAAGCATGAGTTTCCGCTTCCAGAATGTCAATTACAACATCGTTGCGGGCGACTACGTCATACTGACCAATATGTCGCTGGCTTCCGGTTTCTCCGAATCGGATGACTACAGCGCCCTTACGATGGGACTGTCCGCACAGTTCGTGATGTCGATGGCCATACGCAACAACTACGGCATCATCGGACACCTCAGCCTCTTGCAGAATCCGGTGATGAAACTCTCACCCCATGATTTCCGTAAATGCGTCTGCGACATGGAACGGCTCCGGGAAAGGCTGACGGACGGAGGGCCGCATCTGTTCCGAGAGGAAATGCTGGGCTGCCTTATGACAGCACACATCCTGGACCTGTACGACATCCACGCACGCGGCCAGGCTGTCCGGCAGGTCTCGGAACATACCGCCAGGCTGCTGCTGCAGTTTATCGGAATGCTTTACAACGGGGAGTACATCCAGCACCGGGATGTCCCCTACTATGCCTCCCGCCTCTGCGTCACTCCCCACTATCTCTCAGAGATTTGCAGGAAAGCCTGCGGCAGGCCGGCCACCTACTGGATAGACCGCTTCACCCTGCATGAGATTGCGAACCTCCTGTGCCAAAAGGAGCTGCCGCTGTCGGAGATAGCCGCCAGGCTGAACTTCTCGTCCTTTTCCTATTTCAGCAGGTACGTATCCAGGCATTTCGGCATTTCTCCCAATGCCTACAGGGAGTCATTAAACCGAGTGCGTTAAAATAGGCGAAATACAAACTATAACTCGATGTCTCCGTCAACACTGCCCTGCTGCCCCCATCCTTCTATCTGCACTCCGTCAAGCTCAATCTTATCGGAGGATAGATTTATTTGAACTGTCAGGCATCTTCCTCCATCAAGCATGCTGACGGGCCTGCCGTCCTGATCATTGTCGGGAACACTTAGTGTACGCACCATGTCACCGAGACTTACTTCAAGCGTCACATTGTCTTTTTCCTGAGGAACCATAAAGCATGATACCTGACTGCCCTGCATGGTTCCCACCTCTGACAGTCCGGAGGCCGTACCGTTCTGTATTGCCCCTTTTGCCAGATCTATGCCGCATGAGGAAAGAGCCTTGACCGATGTGGATATCTCAGACAGCTGCGCATCCGTCAAATCATCGGACACATACTTTACCACAAGTTTGTGCAGAGCGTGCTTGAAGACCAGATTCACTGCATCTTCTGAGTCTTTCCCGACCTGCACCGCCTCGGCCAGCAACAGGTCGGTTTCTTCCGCCGGGGAGACGGTAAATGTCAATATTCCGTCCACTGCCGTCCCCTGGACAGGATAACAGCCGGAAAAATATACATTCCCGGCATCTTCCGGCAGATTAAGATCCGCCCATGAGAGCTCAGTCGTCCCGACAGTGTAGCTTGTGCTTATATTCGGGAAACCGCTTCCCGAAACCACAAGCGTAAAGATATCCCCGTTGGAGAAATTTCCTTCTCCGTTCCCGTCAAGTGCGGGTGATTTGGTCAGGGCCTCGATGGATGTCCGGATATCTATCATCCTGTCAGTCTCATCTGTACCATTGCCGTTGTCCTCAGGGGATTTCTCGCAGGAAACAGTCATCATTGCAAACAGGACAACCACTGCTATAATTAAACTGTGATATTTCGTTGTATTGTTCATCGTTATTTCAACTTATTGAATAAAACTTTCATTAATCTCAACTTCGGGAAATTCCTTCTGCCAGATATCCCGTTTCAAATCCACAACCGTTATACAGGATATGGGAAATATGCTGGAATCTCCCATCATCACTTTCCAAGGTCCATCTTCCCGGTATCTAATCTCCTGGCGTATCAGGCGGTGGCGCTGGTAATTATTGGAACCTCCATTAACCTCAAAGTTATAATGGTCATTGTTGTCTACATAATATATGGCGGATACATAACCCTCATCATCAAATTCCACACCCCAGATTGTCATAACGTGCGTAACCCCTTGGTTCAGGTTAGACTGTTCGAAACCCAGCCCCTGCTTATTTTCCAGAGCGCCTTTGATAATCCTGTTGAAACTCTCTTTATTCATGGCGTCTTCAGGTCTGAACGCAACATCTATGTTGTCGAATATTTCCGTGAAATATCCTCCGTAATTGTCATCAATATCAGGATCCGGAGATGATATTCCCGGAGTCCCGCAGATAAACCAGTTAATTCCGACGGCATCCGAACCCCCTCTGTTTCTGGATATGTCTCTGAAAAAGTCGAAAATTTCACTGCCTTCAGTATCGGAAAACCCGAAAGAGGGACGCGGATATGCCGGCCATGGATTTGAACTGTACCTT
>DVHR01000022.1 GCA_018711925.1 Candidatus Coprenecus pullicola | reverse complement strand
CAAGTATTTTATCCATTTCAGAAAGTTTAGGTGTTCCCGACCGTGGAATTGTGGTTTGAAAACCATCTTATCAATACCTTCTTTCCAATATATAAAAGATTTATCATGGTTAGGGTATTTTTTTAATGTCTCAGTGAATGGTTCATAATAGTATTCTGTAAAGCCATTCTTTTCTATTTTTACAAAATCCGGATTAGCAACACATGTATTGAGGGTTATTTTAGCAGGATTCCCTTGGCTATCTTTAACTGATGATAGAGTATCAATCAAATATTCAAGGTCTGTATTTGAAGCCAGTGTATCCACCCTATCATAATCATTAGGACGACAGATATCTATACCTTTATTTTGTAGGTATGAAAGAATCTTCAATGACGGCATACGTATGCTGCCCCAATCATCAGACTCAAATACAACAATATGCCTATTTATATGATGATTTTTTAATATCATCATCCCATGCATCAATTTTCCTTTAAAAGAAGTCATACCCTTTTTACTCAATATTTTCTCCAGACCATCCTGTTGACTACGTTGGTGAAGCTCTGTATGAGCTTGACGACCTTTGCGGAGACGTTGGTGTCGGTGTAGTCGGGCACTGGTATTCCGTGGTCCCCCCTGCGGTTCATCTCCACGGCGGTGTCCACGGCCTGCAGCAGTGACCTCTGGTCTATGCCCGCGAGGACGAAGCACCCCTTGTCCAGGGCCTCGGGCCTCTCGGTGGAGGTCCTGATGCACACGGCGGGGAAGGGACGTCCTATGCCGGTGAAGAAGCTGCTCTCCTCGGGCAGGGTCCCGGAGTCGGACACCACGGCGAAGGCGTTCATCTGGAGGCAGTTGTAGTCGTGGAAGCCGAGGGGCTCGTGCCTTATCACCCTCCTGTCAAGCTCGAATCCGCTGGTCTCCAGCCTCTTCCTCGACCTGGGGTGGCAGCTGTACAGCACGGGCATGCCGTACCTCTCCGCCATGGCGTTTATCGCGCTGAAGAGGCTCGTGAAGTTCCTCTCCGTGTCGATGTTCTCCTCCCTGTGGGCGGACAGCAGGATGTATTTCCCCTTCTCCAGTCCCAGCCTATCATGGATGTCCGACGCCTCTATCTCCTTCAGATTATTGTGCAGCACCTCCGCCATCGGGGAGCCGGTGACGAAGGTCCTCTCCTTGGGCATCCCGCACTCTATGAGGTACCTCCGCGCGTGCTCCGAGTAGCAGAGGTTGACGTCCGAGATGATGTCCACTATCCTTCGGTTGGTCTCCTCGGGCAGGCACTCGTCCTTGCAGCGGTTGCCGGCCTCCATGTGGAAGATAGGTATGTGGAGTCTCTTGGCCCCGATGACGCTCAGGCAGCTGTTGGTGTCTCCGAGCACCAGCACGGCATCGGGCCTCGTCCGCGCCATCAGCTTGTACGAGGCGTTTATGATGTTGCCCACCGTGGCCCCGAGGTCGTCCCCCACGGCGTCCATGTACACGTCCGGGTCCCCCAGCTTGAGGTCCCTGAAGAACACCCCGTTGAGGCTGTAGTCGTAGTTCTGCCCCGTGTGGGCCAGCAGGCAGTCGAAGTACTCCCTGCACTTGTTGATTACGGCGGCCAGGCGGATGATCTCCGGCCGCGTACCGACGATTATCAGCAGCCTCAGCCTGCCGTCGTCCTTGAACCTTATGTCCGAATAGTCAGTTCTGATATCCATAATATTCTATTCTACTGGTAAGTAATATGTGTCCGGCCTCTCCGGGTCGAAGGTCTCGTTTGCCCACATGAGCGTCACGAGGTCCTCCGTGTCCGAGAGGTTGGTGATGTTGTGCGTGTATCCCGGCAGCATGTGGACGGCCTCAATCCTGTCCCCGCTAACCTCGAAGTTGAGCACCTCGTCCGAGTCTATCCTCCTCTGCTGTATCAGGGCCCTGCCGCTGACCACGATGAACAGCTCCCACTTGGAGTTGTGCCAGTGCTGGCCTTTCGTAATTCCAGGTTTGGAGATGTTGACGCTGAACTGGCCGCAGCACGCGGTCTTGAGGATCTCCGTGAACGAGCCGCGCTGGTCGATGTTCATCCTCAATGGGAATACCGCCTTTTCCATGGGCAGGTAGCTCAGGTATGTGGAGTAGAGCTTCTTGGCGAAAGAGCCGGCGGGAATCTCCGGCATCATGAGCGTGTCCGGCTGGTCGTGGAACGAGCGCAGCAGCCCCACTATCTCCCCGAGCCTCACGCGGTGCGTCACGGGGCAGTGGCAGTAGCGCCCGTCACTGTCCGGGACCGCTTCGAGTCCGTCGTACCCGCACCGGTGCTCCTTGCCTGTGAGGGCGGCGGTCATCTCGTCCACGAGGTCGTCGATGTAGAGCAGCTCCAGCTCCACGGAGGGGTCGTTGACCTGGATAGGCAGGCCGTTTGCGATGTTGTGGCAGAATGTGGCCACTGCTGAGTTGTAGTTCGGACGGCACCACTTGCCGAAGAGGTTCGGGAAGCGGTAGACGAGCACCCTCGCGCCGGTCTCGGCGGAGTAGTCGAAGAAGAGCTCCTCGCCCGCCTTCTTGCTCCTGCCGTACTCGCTGTCCCCGAAACGTCCGGTCAAGGACGCCTGTATGGAGGAGGAGAGCATCACGGGACAGGTGTTCCCGTGCTTTTTGAGGGTGTCGAGAAGGGTTGAGGCGAAGCCGTAGTTGCCGCTCATGAACTCCTCCGGGTTCCGGGGGCGGTTCACTCCGGCCAGGTTGAACACGAAGTCCGCGTCCGCGCAGTACCTGTCCAGCTCCTCCGGGGTGGAGTCGGTGTCGTACTCGTATATGGAGTCTATCCTAAGGTCCCCGCAGCCGCGGGCCTTGCCGTCGCGGATGTTGCGCAGCTGGGCGCACAGGTTGCGTCCCACGAAGCCTCTCGACCCCGTTATCAGTATGTTCATTTTAAAAAATAGAATAAAGGTTCTTAAAGAATGGTACTAAGAAATTCAACCGGAGTCATGACCGGTATGTCCGCTTCCCCGAAGTCCGCTGCGTTCCTGGAGATGATGCAGTCTGCGCCTGCCTGTCTCGCCGAGAGGTACTGCACGCAGTCCTCCATGTCTTTCCAGCGCAGTGACACGGCCTCCGTGATTATGGATTCCCCGGCGGCTGCAACGCTCATGTATCTCAGCATGTCCGTCATTGTCGAATACATATCGGCTGAGGACATCGCTTTCCGCAACACGTACGCGAGGTTGACAAACGAGATGTCGGAGGCGACGAGCGACAGCCTTCTCTGTCTGGAGAGCTCCAGCAGCACGAGTGCCGCATCAACCCACGGTTTGCGGTTGAGGACAATGTCTATCAGTATATTCGTGTCCAGAAAAACTCTCACAGCCCGTACTTCTCAGAAAAATACCCGTCTCTTTCCTCTTCGGGATCCAGGTTGTGTGTGAGGGAGCCGGCATGTCTGGTCAGGGATCTGACCTCATCAGAGACAGGGAAATTGTCTATCTTGTCCCACACGGAGTTGTCGGAGACCCATTTCGAAAGAAAATTCTCCACGACGGAGGACAGGTCCACACCTTTCCTCGAAGCGTAGACCGTCGCCTCTTCGAGCAGCACCCCGTTTATATGCAGTGTATCCTTCGTCGTCATACTCCTATTCTCTTTCGGGAAGCGAAGTTATGAAAAATAATTCACTCCTGCAATCCAGGCGCTGCTATTCGGAGCGTATGTCCCGTGCCTTGGCCCTCGGAATCAGTCCGAGGTCCTCCTGTATGAAGCGCAGGCGGAGGAGCTGCTCCTTCATGCCCTCCACGTCCAGGCGCCGGGTGTTGTGGCTGTGGTAGTCCTCTATCCTGGAGACGTCCTCGCTGCCCTCCCTGAAGAACTTGTCGTAGTTCAGGTCGCGCGTGTCGCAGGGGATGCGGTAGTAGCCTCCCATGTCGATGGCGCGGGCCATCTCCTCGCGGGTCACGAGGGTCTCGTACAGCTTCTCCCCGTGGCGCGTGCCGATGATCCTCACCTCGGTCTCGCCGTACCTGGGGTCAATCTCGGCGTAGATCTCCTTCAACGCCCTGGCGAGGGTGTCCAGTGTGGCCGCGGGTGCCTTCTGCACGAAAAGGTCGCCGTTGTGGCCGTGCTCGAAGGCGTACACCACCAGGTCCACGGCGTCGTCGAGGGTCATCATGAAGCGCGTCATGCCGGGGTCCGTCACGGTTATGGGCTGCCCCTCAGTCATCTGCTCCACCCATAGGGGTATGACACTGCCACGGCTGGCCATCACGTTGCCGTAGCGCGTGCAGCAGATGGTCGTCGCCGCGCCCTCCCCGAGCTCGCGCCCCTTGGCTATCGCAACCTTCTCCATCAGGGCCTTGGAGATGCCCATGGCGTTGATGGGGTACGCCGCCTTGTCGGTGGAGAGCACCACTACGTTCCTCACCCCGTGCTCTATGGCCGAGAGGAGCACGTTCTCCGTGCCCAGGACGTTCGTGCGCGTGGCCTCCATCGGGAAGAACTCGCACGAGGGCACCTGCTTGAGGGCCGCGGCGCTGAACACGTAGTCCACACCGCGCATCGCCACGTCCACCGACGCCCTGTCGCGGACGTCGCCTATGTAGAACTTCACCTTCCCAGACAGCTCCGGGCACCGCGCCTGCAGGCTGTGGCGCATGTCGTCCTGCTTCTTCTCGTCGCGCGAGAAGATGCGGATCTCCCTGAGGCCGCTGTCGAGGAACCTCCTGAGCACGGCGTTACCGAAACTGCCCGTGCCGCCTGTTATCATCAGGACTTTCTCCGTGAATACACTCATTTATTATTCTTTAAATTATCAAAGAGAAAATCATACAGCCTTCTTGACTGCACTTCCTTATCAAAATTCTTTTTTGCGACTTCATAACCCGCAAATCCAACTTTTCTTGCATTATCATTGTCCCTCATAGCCCTGTCTAAAGCATCGGTGAATGAATCGACACTACCTGGAATTGCCAAAAAGGCTGATTCATTATCAGTAAGATAATTGCCTATTTCGCCTGTTGTCGTTACGCATACTGGATTTTTGGTCGCTAAATATTCTCCGAGTTTCGTGGGGAATCCACCTTGTGCTTGATGTGAATCTGGACGTGCAAGTGCTAAAATAGATGCGTTTATCAAGAATTGTGGAATCTGCTCTCTGGTCAGTACACCAATATATTGAACTTTATCCTGAATCTTGTATCGCGTTATTATCTGTTTTTGTTTTTCTACATCACGATGGTAAAATCCTGCTATTTTGAGCTTATATTCAGGATATCTTGTATGAATCTTTCCAAAGCTTTCAATTAATATGTTCAGTCCGTCTTTAAGATTGTCAGATGAGCCGGCAAAAGCGACATATTTTTCATCTGTATCAGTCGATTTTACGATGTTGAACCTTGACATGTCTACCGTCATCGGCAAGTGAATGAAGACAGCATCCGGCTTGAAAAAACTCTTGTAATACTCCAGAAGGGTGTTCGTCATTATCGCAAAGCAGTCAATATGTTTGACAGACTCAAGAAATGCCTTTTCCAAATCTTCCGCATGTTTCTGTTGCAATCTGTTAGTTACTTTACCATCCAGTTTATAGATGTCGTGAAACTCATTTATCTCCATGAGTGACTTGCACTGTAACCGACTGTAAACTTCAGCAAATGATGATAGAATCAGCAATTCATTTGTAATCCAAATGTAATC
>DVHR01000001.1 GCA_018711925.1 Candidatus Coprenecus pullicola | reverse complement strand
TATGTGCTGATACTATTCGTCATTTTCGGCATCGTCTATATTTGGCTCAATGAACAGAACAGACAACAGGAATTGGAAGCTACTACCTACAAAATAAGAAGTCTCCGCAAGGATGTACACGAGGTATATATAAGTCCAGAACCTGCCGCAGCGAGCGTATAGACAGCATATGCCAGCTGTTGGCTGAAAAAGAAAAATTGCTGAATAGAATCATGCTGGTACTCTACGAACAAGAAGAGATAAAGGAAAAGATAGCAAGACATTACCGGATGCAGCGACATCATTCTGATGGGTGACCGCAACCGGCTGGTACAGATCGGCAACAATCTGCTGAGCAATGCCATCAAGTTTACGGAAAGCGGTACGGTAGGACTGGACATTCGCCGGCTTTACCAACGTGCCCTACAAGAGAGAGAACGGTAAGTTCGTAACTGACGGTACGACCATTTATTTTGACGACACCGAAACTAAGACCTTCATTCCACATACAGCTGCCCCGGCGCAAGCGTCAAGCCGGAGCTGCCCATAGACAGAATGGTGCGACGGCCGTTTTCGCAGGTGGCAGCACAAAACAAGCGTTCTTTAAAAGATTGTATAGGAAATAGAATGATTATTGCCGGAAAAGGGTTATTTTTGTTAGCGTAATCAAAAGAAAAAGAATACTATGGCAAAGAAATCGACCCTCCAGGTGAAAGGTACCACCATTAGGACCTTGCAGCATAATGGCATTGACTATATCTGCATCACGGACATCGCTCGCCAGAAAAATCCTGCCGAGCCTAAAGACGTAGTGAAGAACTGGATGCGACTGAAGAACACGCTGGAATACCTTGGACTGTGGGAGCAACTAAACAACCCCACGTTTAAAGGGGTCGAATTCGACCCCCTTTTGGCGGAAGCGGGCAGCAATGCGTTTACCATGAGTCCTTCAAGGTGGGTGGAACTGACCGGGGCTGTCGGCATCCTGTCGAAAAACGGTGCCGGAGGCGGGACGTATGCGCAGCGCGACATCGCTTTCAAGTTTGCCAGCTGGGTTTCCGTGGAGTTCGAGCTGTATCTTGTCAAGGAGTTCCAGAGGTTGAAAGAGCAGGAACAGGCTTTGCTGGGATGGTCGGCCAAGCGAGAACTCTCTAAAATAAACTACCATATTCACGCAGATGCCATCAAGCAAAATCTCATTCCGGCGGAAGTGACGGCACAGCAGGCAAGCCGCATATATGCCAGCGAGGCAGACGTGCTGAACGTCGCCCTCTTCGGCATGACGGCACTTGAATGGCGCGATGCCTATCCAGACTTGAAAGGTAACATCCGTGACTATGCAGGCGTAAACGAATTGATATGCCTGTCAAACATGGAAAGCCTGAATGCTGTGCTCATCAACGAAGGGTTGTCCCAGCGCGAACGGCTCGTCAAACTGAACCGGATAGCCATACAGCAGATGCGCATTCTGGAAGACACAAACCGGAAGTTGCTGAAATAATCATTTTCTTTCCTTATCATTCTTTTGTTCGGAGCGCTTATAAGTAGTATTGGAAACATAAAACTTAGAAGCGATATGAACTTATTGAAACATTTTACTTACCCGGCTGCAGCCGCGCTGCTCCAAGATAGCGGCAGGATATGTGCTGATACTATTCGTCATTTTCGGCATCGTCTATATTTGGCTCAATGAACAGAACAGACAACATGAATTGGAAGCTACTACCTACAAAATAAGAAGTCTCCGCAAGGATGTACACGAGGTATATATGAGTCCAGAACCTGCCGCAGCGAGCGTATAGACAGCATATGCCAGCTGTTGGCTGAAAAAGAAAAACTGTTGTGCCAAACCGACAGCTACGACCACAACCTTTCGTTTTTTTTCAAAGGTATATGGAGAAACAAACCGGAATATCTCTACTGGTAAAAATTGAATCAAGTTATCTTAATTGTCGTTCATCGGCAGTACGACCCCATTTGGGTGCAAGGATAGATGCAAGTTTTACAAAAAGCTATGAATATTTGCAGTTCAAGCTGCCTGTCACGGTGAGCCATCAGTTGTTTGCCGACCTCCACGACAAAATTTGTGCAAATCTCATTCAGGGCTTTCAGGGTGTCGGGATGCACCCGTGCGCCGATGTCCTTCTTCTGCAAATCCGCCACGGCATGGGTAAAGCCTGTAATGATGTCCGCCATGCTGTCCTTGACGGCACTGATTTCTTTCAGCA
Organism: Candidatus Coprenecus pullicola; assembly: GCA_018711925.1. GTDB lineage: Bacteria > Bacteroidota > Bacteroidia > Bacteroidales > UBA932 > Coprenecus > Coprenecus pullicola. The sequence continues at coordinate 62,811 of DVHR01000001.1, read as the reverse complement.
AGTCGCGCAGTTCTGCTATCCGGCGGTCTGTTTCCTCTTCAGGCGTATAATTGGCAAGCCGCTCACGCAGTGCGGCAGTATCGGGTTGTTTCATATCCTCTGTTGTTTATTGGGTTTGTCATTTGCGTTTCATTCCTGATTTCTTCTGTATGCCGAGCCTGTGCGAAGCCTCACGCGCACAACGGCGGGCAAATTCAATCTCGTCTTCCTCCGGGTCGCGCCCCCCATTTGAGGTCGGACTGTGAGCCGCCTACGAAGCCCTCGTTATTCCGCAGGACATGGCGGCAGACACAAAGTTGCTGACCTTCACCGCCGAGAAGGACGACACCGGCTACGGCCCGTTCTACTACATGCTACAGAAAGACACCGAATGGAAAGCCGGCTATAAGTAATGCTATTGACTTGTATGCTTCTGAAAAGGCGCGGTTGCGCATGGCTGGTACTCCTGCCGATGATGATTTTGACTTGCTGATAGGATGTACAGCCGTTGTAAATGACATGGTCATGGTGACGGAAAACATGAAACACTTTAAGAATTTAACCGGCATTCAACTTGAAAATTGGATTGAAAGATAAGCCATATCAATTATTCCCATTATTTCGTCCCGCCCCTCTCCCCGCAGGAGAAGGGCGGGACACTTGTTTTCCGGCCTGTCGAAGTACCAAAGAAACTGATGTGTAATCCGCCGACGGAGAAACCTGTCGGCACAACATAAAGAATTATGAGATATTTCACCTTACAGGAATGTATCCACTCCGATACGGCAAAGGCACGGGGCATCGACAACACGCCCGGTGCCGAACACGAAGCCCACATCATCTCCTCCGGCTACCGTGGACCGGAACTGAACGCAGCGGTGGGCGGCTCGTCCACCGCTGCGCACTGCCACCGTCCATGCTTACGGAGCAGAAGATGAAGGTTACGCGGCTACCCCGGCCATTGGCAGTGGATTCCCTACTGTTGCATTCCCTACAAGTATTCCCATAGTAACAATCAGCAATCATTCGGAAGTTCATGCGCATCGTGGCGGAACTATCGGTAATACTGATTACATCGGATGGGGAGGTCTTAATAGTTATTGGAAAAGGAATCTTTACGGTAAGCGAGTGCAGAGAGTGCTTGCACATTCTGCCGGGCGAAGTAAAGATGCACAAAAGTGAATAATGGAAGAGGAACTGTGTCCGTTGATTGTCAACAGGCTGAAAAACATTACCTTTGTCCGTTAAAATTGCGACACATGGAGAATCAAGGAGAAATCATACTATATCAACCGGACAATGAAGTGAAGCTGGAAGTGCGGCTGGAAGAAGAAACGGTGTGGCTGACACAGGCGCAAATGGCTGAATTGTTTCAGACATCCAAGCAAAACGTGAGCCTGCACACGAACAACATCTTCAAAGAGAAAGAGTTAAACCAAAATTCAGTTGTAAAGGAATCCTTGACAACTGCCGCCGACGGCAAGAAGTACCGGGTCAAGTATTATAACCTCGATGTTATCATTTCCGTAGGCTACCGGGTGAAATCCATCCGAGGCACGCAGTTCCGCCAATGGGCAAATAAGGTGCTGAAAGAATACCTGCTGAAAGGCTATTCCGTCAACCAGCACCTAAGTAATTTGGAAGACCGGATGAACAGCAAATTCATGGAGCACGAGCAACGCCTGAACCGGATAGACAGCAAGATAGACTTCTTTGTCCGCACCTCGCTGCCGCCAGTGGAAGGCATCTTCTACGACGGACAGTTGTTTGATGCCTACAAGTTCGCCACCGACCTGATACGCTCCGCTAAGGTATCCCTGCTGCTGATAGACAACTACGTGGACGAGTCGGTGCTGCTGATGCTCAGCAAGCGAAATGCCGGCGTAAAAGCCGACATCTATACGCAGGCCGTCAGCCGCCAACTGCAATTAGATTTGCAGAAGCACAACCGCCAATATCCCCCGATAGGCATTCATACCTACAAGAAATGCCACGACCGCTTCCTGATTATCGACGGAACGGACGTCTATCACATCGGAGCCTCGCTGAAAGACCTCGGCAAGAAGATGTTCGCCTTCTCCAAATTAGAGATACCGGCTGCGAGCATTACCGACTTGCTGTAAGATATTACGAACCATCCCCATTATTCCGCCTGCCCTTAGCGAACCGCCGCACCAACATGGTCTATCCCTTCTACCTCCACGAAGGCACCGACCTCGTCGGGGTAATTGGATAGGACGAATGGAAATGCGGGGATTCTATGGGAATTGTAGTACCTTTGCGGCAGGACATAAAAAAACCCGGATTCATCACCAGTAACTGAAAGCTGGGAGAGGAACGCCCGGGACTGCGGTGCAAAAGTACAAAACTTCTCGCAAGTAATCAATGATGTCAAACAAATCATTGACACGGGCAGGAACGCGTCCAATACGGCAAGGAACTGACGCACGAATACGGGAGCGGATACAGCCAACGGTATCTTGCCTACTTCCGCAAGTTCTACCTCACGATGCCTGACTTGGCAATTTTGCAAACGTGTTTGCAAAATCTGAAATGGTCGCATATACTCGCCACGTTACGTGTGGAGGATGAGACCGCCCGAAGGTGGTATTTGGAGACTGCTTCTGCGCAGACGTGGAATGTGAGGACATTGAACCGCAACATATCCACGCAATATTACGAACGTCACTATGTGCAGCCTTCGTAGCTCGGCAGCAGCACATCCGCACGGATGCAGAGGACTATTTCATCGACCTTGTATTCTATAACGTGGTGCTGAAATGCTATGTACTCGTTGACTTGAAGGTGGGCAAGATAACCCATCAGGATGTCCGTGAGCGGAGACATCCCGTGGCGGTCAGCGGCTCAGGGGTTTGAAGTAGCGGCTGGCGTGGTCCGGATACAAGTCTGGGTGAAAGACAGCGGCCAGGTCGGATAGAATCCATGCGGGATGGAGGACGATGTCGTCGTAGTAGGAAGACGAGCAGGTGTTGCAGCCAAAGACGTGGCGCTCCTTGAAGGCCCTGAACTCGGAGTATAGATGGTACTCGGCTTCGAGGGAGGTATAGGTCATGGGCTGCGGGCTCCAGTATTTCATTACCCAGATATCGGCATCGATGCCTTTGCTGAGCACGTTCTCAAACGACATGCTGACGTTGGCTGTGGTACTGTTGTTCCCGAAGATATATGCGGCTCCGGCGTCCCTGTACATGCGGGCCATGTAGCTCCTGCCTCCAGGTACGTCCCACGAGGCCCCGTATCTGCGCTCTACCAGCAGAGTCGGACGGTGAGACTCCCCTCCGTTCTCCTCGATATGTCCGGCAACAGCGTCCCTGATGCTGTCGTATTCATTGCAGGCGGCTTTGAACAGAGAGTCCGCCCGGTCCTGACAGTCTAAGAGCAGACCGAACAGCCTGATCCATTCTGTTCTGCCTAAAGGCAGGTTCTCCATGTAGTCGGCAGCCTCCACTATGGGTATGCCAAGTTTGCCGGCCGCACCGTAGCCGCTGTTCTGGAACGGGGAGGCGATGATGACTTGCCCGCCGGCGTCGGCTATCCGCTCTATATTGGGAGACACGGAGTTGCCGCAGTCTAAGATACGGCCTTCCGACACACCCCTGCGTACGGCCTCACAGGTTATGTACTCCGGCTCGCAGACTCCCGTTATCCGGTCAGCGTACCCGAGCGCGTCTATAATGGAGGCATGTACTGAGGAATATACGATGATGCGGTCTATCGGAGTACGTATAAGTGTCCCGTCCGGCAGCTCCGTCGGCAGAGCTGCGCTCTTCGGCACCGCAACGTACCGGTGCAGTATCCGGGATGTGTCCCAGGGGTTGGCAATGTCCGCGACGGTGAAGCTGTCGCAGTCTGTGATGCTCAGGTACTGGGCGTATAGCATTTCTGTCCTTTCTCCGTCAGCAGCTGAGTTTCCCCTGTTGCCGCAGGACACAGTTATTGCGGCCAGCACGAGAGCTGCGGATAGTCTAATCGTCATTCTATTCATTGTATTAAGCGTGCAAATATAGAAATATGCAGTGTCTGCGCAAAATAAACCGTCTGCTGTGATTGTTCGGAGGTGTTGGATATGTGGTGAGGGTGGAGTATATTTGCGACTCGGAGAAAATGTATGGGACAGGAGAGTCATCATAGGACGGTGGAGAGGCAGATATTGGCGGCCTCGTATGTCAGTATTATCGGCAACGGACTGCTTTCGGTAGCCAAGATAGTGGCCGGTCTGATAAGCGGAAGTTTCGCGGTGGTCGGTGACGGTATCGACTCGGCGTCGGACGTGGCGGTGTCGATAGTGATGATAGTGGCGGCCAAGGTCATGGGACGGCGGCCCAATAAGAAATATGTCTATGGCTATGCCAAGGCGGAGTCGATAGCGACGAAAATACTCTCGATGCTGATATTCTTCGCCGGGGCGGAGATGCTGATATCGGCGGTAGGGCATCTTTTTTCCCATGAGGAGATGGTAATGCCGGGGGTCGTGGCCATCTATGTGACGGTGTTCTCGATAGTATGCAAGCTGCTGCTGTCGCTGTACCAGACCCGGGTCGGCAGGCGTACGGGCTCGTCGATGTTGATAGCCAACGGGGTCAATATGCGCAACGACATGATCATCTCTCTTAGTGTCCTGGCGGGCCTGTTCTTCTCGTTTGTATTGGACATGCCCGTGTTGGATTCGGTAACAGCGCTGCTGGTGAGCCTGTTCATTATCCGCTCGGCAGTCAGGATATTCATGGATTCCAATGTGGAACTAATGGACGGAGTTAAGGATGTGTCTGTCTATCAGCGGATATTTGACGCCATTGAGAAGGTCGATGGTGTAAGCAACCCGCATCGGGTCCGCTCCCGCAGCATAGGAGGCAAATACATGATAACCCTCGATGTGGAGGCTGACGGCGGCATGACCCTCTCACAGGCCCATGCCCTGGCCTCCCAGGTGGAGCAGAACATCCGTGACAGTATCCCCGAGGTCTACGACATAGTGGTGCACGTGGAGCCCTTGGGCACGCATCCCGAGGATGTGTTCGGGGTAAGGTAAGCGAAAAAGGGCTTGTTTTGTTGTAAGTTCAGCATTCAATACCTATTTTGTGGTGAAAATCAAATAAAACGTGTGCTGTGAGAGAAATGAGAGATGAGTGCGTCAGTCGCTGGCCTGGCTGCTGGCTCCGGCAATGGGACTGGCCGGGGTCTGGACAGCCATGTGCGCGGAACTGTGTTTCCGAGGCCTGATTTTCCTGCTTGGTCTCAGGATAGTCTTCCGCAAAAAGCACTAACTTTGCGCCCATGATTATATCTGTGGACAGCCGAGGCGTTACCCGTCCTGCCGAGACTGTTTTCTATGCCATCAAGGGGCAGAACAATGACGGGCATGACTATGTGGAGCGGCTGTACGGCCGCGGTGTAAGGCATTTCGTGCTGAGCGAGCGCAGACCGGACTTCGATGCCCTTGACGGTGCGTCGGTAAGATATGTGGAAGATACATTGGAGGCCCTGCAGGAGGATGCCGCGCAGTACAGGCGGCAGTGCCGGGCGGAGGTGACCGCCATTACGGGCAGCAACGGCAAGACTGTGGTCAAGGAGTGGATAGCCCAGCTCCTTGGCGAGGACATGCAGGTGAGCCGCAGTCCCCGCAGCTACAATTCACAGGTCGGAGTACCATTGTCCATCCTGGAAATATCCCCCGACAGCAGTATCGCTCTTATTGAGGCCGGAATTTCAAGACCGGGGGAGATGCTCAGGCTGCATGATATCATCCGACCGGATATCGGGGTATTCACCCATTTAGGGGATGCGCACAGCGAGAATTTTTCCTCGCCCGAGGCGAAAATGCGGGAGAAGGCTCTTCTTTTCGAGGGATGCAGGACGGTGATATGCCGGGAGGGGATGCCTGCGCGGATAATTCTGGAGCAATGCGGTTCCCGGACCCGTGTATTTCTCTGGGGAATGTCTCCGGAGGCGGATGTGAGGGTGCTGGGCAGCACTCCCGTGGATGGTGCGGTGGATGTGGAGATCGAGGTTGGCGTGGACAGTCCCGTGCCGGATGCCGGCTGTACCGGGGAGCGGGGCAGGTTGCGTATTCCCTTTGCCGACGAGGCTTCTTTCGAGAACTGTATGACGGCGGTGACGTTCATGCTTTGTCACGGCTATACATTGGAGCAGCTGGCTCCGAGAGTGGCGGACCTGCAGCCTGTGGCCATGCGCATGGAGATACGTGAGGGCATCAACGGCTGTACTCTCATTAAAGATTACTATAATTCCGATCCGGCCTCGTTTGCGTTGGCCCTGAGGGCTTTGGCTGTGCAGGACAATGCCCGTTCCAAGGCGGTGATCCTGTCCGACTTCGTGGATGTGGACGGGGGGGACGGCTCGGTGTACAGGGAAGTGGCCTCTCAACTCCGTAATGCCGGAATTACACGTTTTGTAGGGGTCGGTCCGTGTCTGTCCGGCTACAGGGAACTTTTCGATATGCCGCAGACCAGGTTCTATGATACGACTGAGGCATTCCTGGCCGGTGAGAAGAGGGAAGATTATCGCGATATGGGTATCCTCATCAAGGGAGCAAGGCAGTTCCGTTTCGAGTACATTGGCGGCTTTCTCGCCCGTCAGTCGCACACCACTGTCCTGGAGGTGGATCTGGATGCCCTGGCTGGCAATTTCAACCTGCTGCGCAACAGGGTGCCGAAAGGTACGAGGCTTGCCGTCATGGTGAAAGCCTTCTCTTATGGCAGCGGGGCAGGGGAGATAGCCTCGCAGCTGCAGTACAGTGGAGCCGACTATCTGATGGTGGCGTATGCTGACGAAGGCGTGGAATTGCGCTCAAGGGGCATTACTGTTCCGATAGCGGTGATGAATCCTGAGCCGGAGGCATTTGACCAGATGATAGAGTTCTCACTGGAGCCGGAGATATATTCTCTCGGGCTGTTGCGTGATTTCGAGGCTGTCCTGGCCCGCCATGGCATAGAGGATTATCCTGTGCACCTCAAGCTCAACACCGGGATGAACCGCTCGGGACTCGACATGCCGGACATACCGGAGCTGCTGCGTTTCATGAAAGGGCGGCGGACGGTGATGCTGCGCAGTATGTTCTCTCATCTGGCGGCGGCTGATGATCCTTCAGAGGATGAGTTTACTTTGGGGCAGATCAGGCTTTTTGAGGAGATGACCGGAATGGTGCAGCCGCATTTTCCCTATAAGATACTGCGGCACATACTCAACAGTGCCGGCATAGAGCGTTTTCCTCAGTATGCCTTCGACATGGTGCGCATGGGTATCGGTCTGTACGGCATAGGGGATCTGCCGGGTCTGAGGCCTGTCAGCACGTTCAAGACTCATATTGCGTCGATACGTCGAATCACGCCTGAGCAGACGGTAGGCTACGGGCGCAAGGGCCGTGTAGACCGTATATCGGATGTCGCGGTGATACCGGTAGGCTATGCCGACGGACTGGACCGTCATCTGAGCTGCGGGGTGGGAGAGATGATGGTGTGCGGCAGGAGGGTACCTGTTTTAGGCAATATCTGCATGGATGCCTGCATGCTGGATGTGACGGGTACGGGTGCGCAAGTGGGAGACGAGGTTGAGATTTTCGGAAACGATATCCCCGTCACCGAACTTTCCGACAAGCTCGGCACTATTCCCTATGAGGTGCTTACCAGCGTTTCACGCAGGGTCAAGAGGGTCTATTTCAAGGAGTAGCTCCTGTCTTCCTTCTCGAAGAAGTCTATCGTGCGGTAGAACGGATGTACCGGTCCGTAGCCTGGCCCGAAGCGGTAGCAGGAGCCGTTGGCTATGGATTCGTTGATGAATATCTCGGCCCTTTCCACAGCTGTGTCAAGGTCGTACTTTCTGGCAATGTAGGTGGCTATGGCCGAGCCGAATGTGTCGCCGGTGCCGTTGACGTTGCGGGTGTCTATGTGACGTTTTGAGAATCGTCTTATGGTGTCGTTGTGGCGGTTGTAGAGTACGTCGATGAGATTCTCCCCGTCGGGTATCGACTTGATGATTACGGAGCAGCCTGCCTCGGCTATCTTCCTGATGAGCCTGTCCACCTTGTCGAGGGTTATGGTCTCGCCGGCCAGGACGCGGGCTTCATGGATGTTTGGAGTGATGATCTCGGCCTGGGGGAAGAGCAGCGCGCGATAAGCGTCTATCGACTCCTGCAGGATGAGTGCCCGGCCGCCAGAGTCTACCATCACCGGGTCGATGACCTTCGGCACGTCGGGATACTCCCGCAGCAGGCCTGCCACAGCCTCCACTATCTGCTTTTCGTACAGCATACCGGTCTTGATGCAGTCCGCTCCGACGTCGTCCAGGAAGTCCCGGCTCTGGTTCAGTATGATGTCCACCGGGATGGTGTGGATGCCCTTGACGTGAGTCGTGTTCATGTCTACCAGCAGGGTGGTGGCTCCGGCTGCGAATCCTCCGCACGCCGAGACGGCCTTGATGTCTGCCTGGATACCGCAGCAGCCGAGCGGCTCACTGCCGGCGATCATGAATACTTTCGCAAAATCTTTCTTGTTGTCCATTTTCCTTGCTTGCTTTTTTCTTTTGATGACTATTGGATTGGGAATCGAGCAGTCACTCCGGCCGGGATCTCACTATTGTAGCCATGCCCGTCGTGGTGACACGCCCGCTGATGACTGGAAACTATGCTGTTACCTTGAAATGCCTGAGTGCGTTGGCGACCCCGTCGCTGTCTATGGTGTCGGTCACGTAGTCCGCGGCAGCCTTTACCGTTACTCCGGCATTGCCCATGGCCACTCCGGTGCCGGCCTTTCTCAATATAGAGATATCATTGCCTCCGTCTCCGAATGCCATGCATTCGTCCAGTCTCAGCCCCTCATGTCCGGCTATGATTTCCAGCCCCCTTCCCTTGTCGGCATCGGAGGATATTATATCCGAGAAATATTCGCACCAGCGGGTGGATTCGGAGTGACGGAGCAGCCGTGCCACCTCCGCTTCCTGGGCTGTGTTGAAGAACGGGGTCATCTGGTATATCGGCTCTGTCAGCATCTGTTCCGTAGCGGTGTTCCGGTCGATCCCGGTTATGGCCAGCATCCCGCCGAAGATACGGTCTACAATGGGCTTGTGGTTGTGTACGATAGCCCTGTCCTCACCGACTATCAGGGCCGGTACGTCCATCCGGTCCGCAGCGTTGAGGATGACCTTTACGTCTTTGGGGTCTATGGGACTGCGTGAGACGGTCTCTGATCCGACAGTGCATATCGCTCCGTTGACTGTGATGTAGCCGTCTATCAGGTCCTCTATAGGCTCCAGGTTGTTGATGAGCGGCCTGGGCCTGCCTGTGGAGATGAATATTTTGATGCCCTTATTTTTAGCTTCGGCGAGAGCCTTTACAGTAGAGTCCGGGACTGAGTGTGTCCTGAAGCTCACCAGCGTTCCGTCTATGTCGAAAAACAGTGCTTTTATCATATAGCTTCCTTTTGCGGCTGCGAATATACGCAGAAGCCGAGAGCAATGCAAGTTTACTTGCAATTGCCGGGGCACAACAGTATATGTGGACGAAGTCCAAATTGCGCATTCTAAGCGGTCTGCCAGTCCCCGATGTTGCCGGTGGCGGAGGAGAAAGAGGCACCGATGCGGAATACCTTCCTGGAGTCGGCGGCATAGGGCCTGTCGTAGCCTTTCTCCTCTATCTGGCGCAGGGCCTCCTCCGCCGTGCCGTCCAGTTTGAACTCGAAGATGTAGACGTACCTGTCTGTCTCCACGACGCAGTCGGCGCGGCCCTGTCCCGAGGCTTTTTCGGCATATACCTTCCATCCTCCGAGCATACGGAATATGAGGTAGAAAGTGTACTGGAAATCCCTCTCCCTGGCCTCCCCGTCAGCCCTGCTGCACCGGATGCTGTACGGTATATCGGACAGCAGGGACTCCAAGTGCTCCCTGAGTCCATCGATTTTGCCCTTGTTCAGTGCGTTCCGGACATTTGCGGCCCAGCTTACCATCCTTGCGCCGGACCTGCTGATGTATCCTGAAGCCAGCATGGCGAGGAATCCTCGGCGTACCTCCTCGTTCGGGAAGTCCAGCCTGAACAGCTCGGTCTCCCGGTCATATCCCTTGATGGTCAGGTATCCGCTCTGGTAAATCATGGGGAGCGGCATCTCCGCCGTGGCCTTGTAGTCGGCGAAAGCCTCCGGCGGATACTCTGCATTGACAAGATCTTCCAGATTCTCCTCACTGTGTGACAGCAGCCGTATAAGGTACTCCGGGGTGCCTGAGACGAACCAATAGTTCCTGATTTCCAGTTTGTCGAAAGCGTTGAGGAGACTGTAGGGGTTGTAAATGTCCGTCATGCCGGTGCTGAAGTGATATCCGTCGTAACGGTGCTTCAGTACGTCAATTTCTTCCTGCGGACTGATTCCTTCAACCGCGGCCATTGCCCTTATCGGTTCCTTGAAATAGCTTTCCAGTTCAGCCTGTGTGATTCCGCAGAGCGTGTCGTACCGGCTGTCCATGCTGATGTCCTTCGGCTGGTTGAACCCGCTGAAGACGCTTACCTGCGCGAACTTTGTGACTCCAGTGAGCAGCACGAACTGCAGGTCGGCGTCAGCGGCCTTGAACACCGAGTAGAAGCCTCTCAGAACATCCTTGTGCCATTCCTCCAGCAGCCTTTCCTGCCCGTCAATGACAGTGTTGAGTCCCGTCTCCAGCACGTCCAGCAGGGGCTTGTCGTATTCGTCGATGAGCACCACGCACCTGCGGCCAGTGCGTTCGTGCGCAATCCGCAATACTTCCTGGAAGCGTCTTCCCGCGCCGGTGTATCTGTCCGCAGGGGGATATTTCCTCTCCCAGGCCGAGACTGTATCTTCTAGAACACTCTCCAGAATCCCCGCTTCCTTGAAATTTCCGCCGTTGAAGTCGATATGGAACACCGGGTACTCCAGCCACTCCTTCTCCAGCGCCTCCATGGCCAGTCCACTGAACAGTTCCTTTCTTCCGTGGAAATAGTTCTCAATGGTAGACATCAGCAGGCTCTTGCCGAACCTGCGCGGGCGGCTCAGGAAGTAAATGGAGCCTCCTTTTATCAATTTGTAAATCAGCTCTGTCTTATCGACATAGACATAGCCTTCCTTGATAATTCTTTCAAAACTCTGAATTCCTATCGGGTATTTCATCATGGCGTGTTCCTCCTTCGGTTTATGTCGGCAGCACAAAGTTAATCCATTATCCCGAAATAAAAAAGCCGGAGTCTATTCCGGCTTTTCTATAAGGTTGTCTATGAACCAGCGGTGGATGCGCGGGTCGTCGTTCAGCTCAGGGTGGAAGGAAGTGGCGAGCATGTTGCGCTGGCGGGCGGCTACGATGTGGCCGTCCACAGTGGCTAGGACCTCCACGTCCGGGGCAGTTGTCCGCTCGATGTAGGGAGCGCGGATAAATGTCATGGGCACGTCCTCCATTCCGGCGAAGGTGCTGCGGGTGAAGAAGCTGCCGAGCTGCCGGCCGTAGGCGTTGCGCAGCACGCGGATGTCCATGGTCTGCAGGAAGCGGCGCGGCTCGTCACCCAGGTCTACTGCCAGCAGGATCATGCCGGCACAGGTGCCGAAAACTGGCAGGCCGGACATTATGCGCTCTCTCAGAGGCTCCCGCATATCGAGGCAGTCCATCAGTTTGCCCATGGCCGTGCTCTCGCCTCCTGGGAGGATAAGCCCGTCCATCGGCTGCTCAAGGTCGCTCAGCTGCCGTATCTCGAAGTGCTCCACGCCGAGGCCTTCCAGCATCCGCCCATGCTCGAGGAAGGCCCCTTGTAGAGCCAGAATACCTATTCTGTGCATTCTGTCAACGGATTGTTACTTGCCTCTCTCAGCCATGAGGATGGTGATCTCCTCCTCGTTGATGCCCACCATTGCCTCGCCGAGGTCTGTGGACACTTCTGCCAGCAGGGCGGCGTCATTGTAGTTGGTCACGGCATTGACGATAGCCTTGGCTCTCTTCTCGGGGTTGCCTGACTTGAAGATGCCTGAGCCTACGAAGACACCCTCTGCTCCGAGCTGCATCATCAGGGCGGCGTCAGCAGGGGTGGCCACTCCGCCTGCGGCGAAATTCACAACGGGCAGCTTGCCGTTCTCGTGTACGTATTTGACCAGGTCGTAGGGCACTTCCAGCTCCTTTGCCTCGTTGTACAGCTCGTCTTCGGGCAGGGCCTGGAGACGGCGGATGTCGCGCATCATGCTGCGCATGTGGGTCACGGCCTGTATTACGTCACCTGTGCCCGGCTCGCCCTTGGTGCGGATCATCGAGGCTCCCTCTGCTATGCGGCGCAGGGCCTCGCCAAGATTCTTCGCTCCGCAGACGAACGGTACACGGAATTTGGTCTTGTCGATGTGATAGACTCCGTCAGCGGGAGAGAGCACCTCGCTCTCGTCTATGTAGTCGATCTCCAGGGCCTGGAGTATCTGGGCCTCTACGAAGTGTCCGATGCGGACCTTTGCCATGACAGGAATGCTGACCGCGTTCTGGATACCGCGTATCATCTTAGGGTCGCTCATGCGGGATACGCCTCCGGCGGCTCTGATGTCCGCGGGGATACGCTCCAGGGCCATTACGGCCGCAGCTCCGGCCTGTTCTGCGATTTTAGCCTGCTCAGGAGTGGTCACGTCCATGATTACTCCGCCTTTGAGCATCTGGGCCAGGTTTTTGTTCAACTCATATCTGTCGTTCATGATACCAGAAAAATTGATTAAAGTTAAATTAATGTTGTTTTCCGTACTCAATAAATACGGTGATGCTAAAGTAGATATTTAAAATCCATTCTCCAAATAAGAAATATGCCGTGAGATGTCTCTGACGGTACTAAATCGCTGATTCTATTGAGGCTTCCGACAGTATCGCCGTTCTTGACACCTGGCTCGCCTGAGACTCAAACACGAATGTGAAAAACTGAAGCGGCGGTGCGCTCTTTCAAATAGCCTCTCTGAGTACCAATGAGTTACGGGAAACGTTGCCCCTTCAGGCCCTTTTAAAACCTGTCTGTGGTGCAGGACGTCATATAACTTATTGTAAATCAGATGCTATTTCCGATGGATCGCACCGGTGCTTCAAATTTCCGGATGCCTGGGAAACATCTGAGAGAAAATAGATACTTCCTTGCCATAAGTTTTACTAACTATCCCTGAGCTGATGGCTTAAGCTTAAATGCTAAAGGAAGCCGGGCGTATTCTATTTCCGTGTACCATAGGGCAAGGGCGTTATGCTTAAAGCGCTTTTAATCAGTGTGTTCTGAATGTGCCGGTTGTGCTATGGCTTGAAAAAACAGGCCATAGCGCAGCATATTTTACGGTATTGATTTGGATATCAGCGCCTTAATAAACTGTGGGCTGCTTTATGGGTGACATGCACGGCAACATGGATTCCTGACGTGGCGTCCATTGTGTCTTCATGCTGTCAGAATGTGTGACTGCTATGCTGCAGGATGGCTTGAAAGACAGACGTGCCGCCAGGGAATGGAGTAAGTTTGCGGATATTCATATTCCGTCTCAGTGGTCAGCCACCACGGACCTCACATGTTTTGTCACCGTAGTAAGTTACCGAGTTCGTTGCCATAGCCACAAACTGATTAGCCTCGGTCGTAGTGGGGCATCCGCTCGGGGATGACGATGGAAAGCTCGATGATGCCTGCGACAGTCTTGCCGGAGCCGTCTGCGGCATCCTTGTACCATGGGGTCTGATGGATGATCTTGCGCTGGCCCTTCTTGCTGATGGTGTACGAGTTGGTGATGCCTTCTGTGAGGATGCGGGCGATTATGCCGCGGGAGCGGTCATTGTGGCAGCCGAGCATGCAGCGGCCCCGCATGTCTCCGTTCACTGCCACGGACTTCTCGTTCTGGTATACGATTACGCACTCGGTGTCGCACACAGTAACGGCGCATTCCACATTCTTAAAGTAATCTTCCATAATCTGATGTCTGGTGGAGAATGACTGTTATAAGTGTTCCTCCCAGTATCTGAACATATACTGATAGAGGTGGTATGTGGTGTTCTCCCTCTCGTTGATGCTGTGCGAGCGCATGGGGTAGGAGAGCATGTCGAACATCTTGTTCTGGCGGATGAGCTCGTTGACCAGCATCTCGCAGCTCTGGTAGTGGACATTGTCGTCTCCCGTGCCGTGAATCAGCAGCAGGTTGCCTTTCAGCCCTCCGGCGAAATTGATGGGAGAGCCGTCATGGAATCCCTGCGGATTGGTGGAGGGCAGCCCCATGTACCTTTCCTGGTAAATGGTGTCGTAGAGGTACTGGGAATATACTCCGGCCACGGCTATCCCTGTTGAGTAGATAGAGGGGTATTTGAACATCAGATGTGCGGTGGACGAGCCTCCTCCGCTCCAGCCCCAGATGCCGATACGGTCCGGGTCCATGAAGCTGTAGGTCTGAAGGAGCTTGGTCACGGCTGCCGCATGGTCCGCCGGCGGTATGATGCCGACTTTGCCGTAGACGCATTTGCGCCACTGGCGGCCTCTCGGTGTGGCCACTCCACGCGGGTCGATGCTCATGACGATGTAGCCTTCCTGTGCCAGGAAGCGGCTCCACAGGTCACCTCCGCTCCAAGAGTTCTGGACTGTGGATTGCCAGGGCTCGCCGTAGATGTAGAAGATGACCGGGTATTTTGCGGTGGAGTCAAATCCGGTTGGCTTGATCATCCATCCGTCCAGGACCACATCGCCGATGTCCACCCGGAAAAATTCCTTGGCCCCGGGGTTGACGGCGGCGAATCTCTCTGCCAGTTCATGGTTGTCCTCCAGGGTGCGGACAGTCTTGTGTCCGGGCAGTGTGACTATCTCGTAGACGGTAGGGGTCTCGCTGTTGCTGAAGGTGTGCATGGCGTACTTGGCATCGGGGGATATCATGTAGCCGTGATGGCCCGCGGGCGCGTCGGCTGGAGTAATCCGCTCGGTCTTGCCACGGCCGTCCAGGCGACTGCGGTAGAGATATCTGTCTACCGGGCTGTCCGGAGATGCGATGTAGTACACCCATCCGCTCTCAGGGTCGATTCTCACCACATCTATGACATCAAAGTCTCCTTTGGTGATGAGGGAGACTTCGCTGCCGTCACTGGATATTCTGTAGAGGTGTCTCCATCCGTCCCGTTCGCTGGTCCAGGTGAAGTGTTTTCCGTTGTTCAGCCAGACTATGTCGTCGTGGACATCGAGAAATGCCTCGTCGGACTCTGTCATGAAATTGTCCAGTTCCATGGTCCGGATGTCCGCATAGTATACCCTGTCGGTGTTCTGCAGGCGGTTGAGCTGCTGGATCATCAGTCTGTCAGTACCCGGAACGAACTCCATCCGGGCCAGGTAATTGTCTCTTGGATCTCCGGGAATGGCCAGCCAGCGGGTCTGAGGCCCGTCAATGTCCACGTCCACTACGCCGATACGGGCAGCGGAGTTGGTGGTGCCGGCTTTGGGATAGGGCAGTGGAATGACAGTGGAATATACCGAGTCGATGTTGTCTATCATATAGAATGTGCCCGTACCGCGGGTGTCGAACTGCCAGTATGCGATGCTGCGGCTGTCGGGACTCCAGCGCCAGCCGTCCTGCTGGTGCAGCTCCTCCTCATAGACCCAGTCGAACTGTCCGTTGATGATCTCGTCGTTGCCGTCGAAGGTAAGTTGGCGTACCGAGCCGTCGGCCAGGCTTTCCACGAACAGGTTGTTCTTATATACGTAGGCGATCATTGTTCCGTCGGGAGAGAACTTGGCGAACTGCATCGATGCAGGCTCGAAGTCAGGCCGTCCCAGTTGGCGCAACTCTCCGGAAGCGGGTATGTAGAGCCAGTAGTCGCCTCTTTTGGCTGTCCTCCACACACGTTGGGAGTTGGTGTATATCAGCAGCATGGAGTGGTCTGCCGACCAACTGTATCCGTCTATTGGCAATGGATTTCCGCATCCTTCTGGAATGAGACTTGACGCAGCTACGGCGATAGTCTTCTCTCCGGTTCTGATGTCGTTGAGGACCAGATTCTGTCCGTTTGTCGCTGAGTCTTTCTCCAGAGTCAGGAACGAGTGGCCGTCATCGGTCCATCTGAAGGCTGTGATGCCTTTTGCCGCGTATTCGTGGTTTTTGTATATGTCTTCCAGTGTGAGCCTGCCGCTCTGGGCCGTAGCAGTGTATGCCGCCATGGCCGCCAGCGTGAAGAACAGTGTGAATGCAGTAATATGTCTCATATGAAATGATTCTTAAAATGACGCAAATATAGGCGATAATAAGTCTCGCAGTATGGAAGAGATAAATAATTGTTGGCCTTTTTGAATAAAATTGTTTAAATTTGAAGTCAAAACCTGATAAAACCTTAGCCATGTTTTCAAAAGAGACTTATATAGAAAGGAGAGCCGCTCTCGTGGAAGAGATGAGGAGGCTCCACCAGTCCGGGCTTCTGCTGTTCCTTGGCAATGACGAGTCCGGTATGAACTATGCCGACAACCCCTATCCTTTCCGCCAGGATTCTACGTTCCTGTATTTCTTCGGTCTTGATTTCCCCGGCCTTGCCGCACTGATAGACATGGAGGACGGCAAGGTGTCCGTGTATACGGACGAACTCACCATAGACAATATAGTCTGGAAGGGAAGCCTGCCCGTAAAGGAGCTGTGCTCCAAGGCAGGAGTAGAGCATACAGGCTCCATGGACGAGCTCAGGTCCCTGCTCATGAAGGCGGAGGGCAAGGGCCGTATGGTGCATTTCCTGCCTCCTTACAGAGGACGGCACTATGTGAAGATGTTCAACCTGACCGGACTGCCGGGAAGGGCGTTCGACGAAAGCGTCTCCATACCGTTTGTCAAGGCGGTGATAAATCTCAGAAGCCATAAGTCACCGGAGGAGGTGATGCAGATAGAGGATGCCGTCAATATCTCCTCTGACATGAACCTCGCCATGATAAGCATGATTCATCCGGGTATGTCCGAGGCGGAGGTGGTCTCCGTCGTGACCGGCATCGCGCTCAGAAAGGGCCGCGGTATGGCGTTTCCCGTCATCGCTACGGTGGACGGACAGATACTGAACAATCACTGGTACGGCAATATCATGCAGGAGGGCGACCTTTTCCTTCTTAACGCCGGTGCTGAGAACAGGATGCACTATTCCGGTGACATATCAGCCACCGCGCCTGTAGGCAAGCGGTTTACCGATAGGCAGAGGATGATATACGACATAGTGCTTCACGCCCATACGGCCGCAGTGGAGGCCCTCAGGCCCGGAGTGCCTTTCCTGGATGTGCATATGAGGGCATGTGAGGTGATGGCAGAAGATCTCAAGAGTGTGGGCCTTATGAAAGGCAATGTACACGAGGCTGTGCAGGAGGGAGCCCATGCCCTGTTCTTCCCCAACGGCCTCGGTCATATGCTGGGCCTTGACGTGCATGACATGGAGGCTCTCGGAGAGGCCTGGGTAGGATATGACGGTCATCCGAGAAGTACAAAGTTCGGTCTCAAGTCCCTGCGTCTGGCCAGAGAGCTGGAGCCCGGTTACGTGCTGACCATTGAGCCGGGTATCTATTTTATCCCCGAGTTGATAGACTTGTGGAGGAGTACCGGCAAGTTCAAGGATTTCCTGAATTACGACGAGATAGAGAAGTTCAGGGATTTCGGCGGCTTCAGGATAGAGCGGGATTACATGATACTGGACAATGGCAACCGCCGTCTGGGCAAATATCTGCCTATTACGGCTGACGAGGTGGAGGCGATGCGATGATAGTGAAGATATGCATAGGCAGCTCCTGCCATCTGAAGGGCTCCTACGATGTGGTGCAGGGTATGAGGGATATCCTAAAGAAGTACGATGTGGAGGACCTGGTGGAGCTTCAGGCCAGTTTCTGTTTCGGACAGTGCGCGGACGGAGTGGTGATGCGTGCCGAGGAGTCTCTGGACGGTTCCGAGGACGTGTTTATAAGGGGAGTCAACAAGGACAATGTGGAGCAGAAGTTCCTCAGCGAGGTGTATCCCAAACTGGGACTTCCTGCTCCTGAAAAGTGATGTAACAACATAAACCAGACTTATGAAAGAGTACCTCGAGTTTAAGAAAGCCCGTTGCAAGGATTGTTATAAATGCTTGAGAGAGTGTCCTGTAAAGGCGATTGAAGTCAAGAACCATCAGGCACAGATCATCAAGGAACGGTGTATCCTCTGCGGTCGCTGCACAGTAGTATGCCCTCAGAACGCCAAGATTGTCCACAGTGAGAAGGACGAGGTGGACAGTCTGCTTCTGGACAATGACAAGGTCGTGGCCAGCGTGGCGCCTTCGTTCATATCGTCTTTCCGCCTGAAGAATTTCGCCCAGATGGAGACAGTCCTGTACAAGCTGGGCTTCGCGTATGCGGAGGAGACGGCGGTGGGGGCAAATGCGGTGACGAAGGAGTATGCCAGGTGCATGGCTTCAGGGGATTTCCCCAACTTCATTACCTCCGCCTGTCCGGCTTTGTGCCGTCTTATACAGGAGTATCATCCCAATGCCTTGAAGTATCTGGCTCCGGTGGATTCTCCTATGATCGCCCATGCGAAGATACTCCGGCAGCGTTTTCCAGGATGCAAGGTGGTTTTCATCGGGCCGTGTATAGCGAAGAAGCGCGAAGCCCGTGAAAGCGGTCTTATCAGCGGTGTGCTGACTTTCGAAGACCTGCGGCGTTTCATGATTGAGCGGGGCGTGACATTCCCTCTGCCGGATGCGGTGGACGAGTTCGAGGCATTCTCATGCACGGGTATTACCGGGGACGGGGTCGCCAACAGGAGCAAGTCCTATCCGATACGCCGCGGCATCATCCATTCGTTCGAAGAGCGTCCGGAGGGGTATGATTATGTGGCGGTGGACGGTCCGCAGAACTGTGTGAATACGTTGGAGAATATCGACAAGGTCTCCGGGGTGTTCTTTGAGATGAACATGTGCGAGAATGCCTGTGTGAGCGGACCGTGCAGCATGGTGGATGACGGAGAAGAGGTACGTGCCGCTGTCGAGGTGAAGAGATATGTCAGGGAAGAATGTGCTGTGTTGCCGCGTGAGCGTGCCGGGGACAGGACTTTTGACATCGATATCTCGGCAGCATATCCCAGGATAGAGGGCAGGAGCATGACTCCTTCACCGGAACAGATAGAGGAGATATTGCACCGTACCGGGAAATTCAAGCCGGAGGATGAGCTCAACTGCGGCTCTTGCGGTTATCCTACCTGCAGGGAGAAGGCCTGGGCTGTGTTCAACGGTTATGCGGACATAGACATCTGTCTGCCGTATATGCGGGAGAGGGCCGAGTCTATGTCCTATGAGATCATCCACAACAGTCCGGAGGGCATCGTGGTGCTGGACAGTGATATGAATGTGGTGGATATCAACAGTAAGGCCAAGGAGCTGCTGGGCATTACTGCTGTCAATCTCAAGGGACTTCCGGCCATAGACTTTTTCAACCCTACCGAGTTCCTTATCGCTCAGAATTCCGGCCGCCAGTACGTGCGCAAGAAGATATACGTGGCTGAGACGAAACGCCACATAGAGATGTCCATCAGCATCCTGAAAGGGAACCATGCCCTGTTCGGCATCCTCAAGGATATCACTGACGAGGTTCACTACAACGAGAAGTTCGGAAAGATGAGGATGGAGACTTTGGCCACTACAGATGATGTAATCAAGAAGCAGATGAGAGTGGCGCAGGAGATCGCCTCGCTTCTCGGTGAGACCACGGCCGAGACGAAAGTCGCCTTGCTGAAACTGAAGAAGACTCTCATGCAGGAGGAAGAGGAGAGGGAACGCTCAGAAAAGTCATAATCCGCGGCCTATGAAAGAGTTGTTTATAGAGTACGGCTATGTGTCCCTGAACAAGTTCGGGGAAGAGCTCTGTGGAGACAAAGTGGAGAGTGTCACCGTGGACGGCTACACTACTCTTGTTCTGGCCGATGGCCTGGGCAGCGGTGTAAAGGCCAACATTCTGTCTACGCTTTCCTCGAAGATACTGTGTACGATGGTGGCCAACAACATTCCCATCGAGGACTGTATCGAGACCATGATCCAGACTTTGCCGGTGTGCAAGGTGCGCGGGGTGGCGTATTCGACATTTTCTGTCATACACGTGGATGCTTCCGGTCATGGATATCTTTTTGAATTCGACAATCCTCAGGCAGTATATTACCATGAGGGACACTGTGTGGATTTTGACCGCAAGCCTTTGGATGTCCTGGGCAAGAGGGTGTATCATTCGGAGATCAATCTGTGCGACGGGGATATCGTGCTGGTGATGTCGGACGGTACGATACACGCCGGTATAGGCCGTGTGCTCAATTTCGGCTGGGACCGTAAGGACATCATGGAGCATATGGACCGCAATATCCGGCCGGAGATGTCGGCCCGCTGCGTGGCCTGGCTGCTGGCCGCCGCCTGCAATGACCTGTACATGGACAAGCCGGGCGATGACACCACGGTGGCTGCCCTGAAGATGCGCGAGGCCCTGCACGTCAACCTGATGGTGGGCCCGCCGGTCAACAAGGAGAACGACGACTACTACGTGGCCAAGTTCATGGAGGGCGACAGCAAGAAAGTGGTCTGCGGAGGTACCAGCTCCCAGATTGTGGCCCGCTACCTGGGCAAGAAGGTCTCTACCAGCCTGGATTTTCCGGATAAGGAGATTCCGCCCATCGGTCACATCGACGGGATAGACCTGACGACCGAGGGAGTGATAACACTGCGCCGCCTGTTGGAGCTTACTGAAAAGTACATTTCGCCCAATGACTTGACCCCCAAGATGTTCACAAAACAGGACGGAGCCTCGCTCCTGGCTCAGATGCTGCTTGAGAATGCCACCCACATCACCTTCTTCGTAGGCCAGGGTGTCAACAAGGCTCATGAGGGGCTGCCCATAGACACCACACTGAAGCTTAAACTGATTGAGCGTCTTGCGTCCAGTCTCAAGGCCATCGGCAAGGTCGTTGACATACACTACGCCTAGTCAGGTCTTCCGGCTCAGGCGTATCTGCCCTCTTATCTGCTGCCGTGTACATACACTATGCCTACTGGCAGCGTAACCTCCTGATCCCTGGACACGCCCTATCCCTGTCTGGTATTAACACACGCCACAGGCACACCGCAGGTGAACCGAAATCCAGCCACACCGGTACACCTGCACCCATTTTAATGAAAATCCAGCAGTCGAAAAGACCAGGCCCTCCCACCGCTTCGCGGCGGGTCCCTCCCTCTAGAGCCGAGGGCGGCTAGTCTTTTCTCGTTGCCGGATTTTCACCACGCTCACACGGGGAAAAGTGTCGTTTCCCCAAAGGCTGACTTTAGTACTTTTACAATGTCCAACATGCTGCTAAAATGTATCACACTGATTGTTAGGCGCATACAATCTGGCGATTTGCTGGACTGCCCGCTTTTTGCCATAAAACCGCCATTTCACCCCAGGTCCAGCAGATGCTCTTTTTC
Organism: Candidatus Coprenecus pullicola; assembly: GCA_018711925.1. Classification (GTDB taxonomy): domain Bacteria; phylum Bacteroidota; class Bacteroidia; order Bacteroidales; family UBA932; genus Coprenecus; species Coprenecus pullicola. The sequence continues at coordinate 41,415 of DVHR01000001.1, read as the reverse complement.
AGAGTGCCTGTATACTAGGCACTTTCCCAAGCAGGCCCTGCTGGACCTCCCCAGAAGTCTCATGCCCCGGGGGAAAGTGCACCATTTTCGCGGAAATTCCCGGCACTTTCCCCACCGGGGGTGGAGACTGTGAGTCTTTCTGTGGGGGGAGGTAGGGGAGGTGAGGGAGGAGGGTGGAGGAGGTCAGTCGAATGTGATGTCGAGGCGGCCGACGTATTCGCCCTGAGCTCCGGCCTGGACGATAATCACGTCCTCACCGTCTAGATTGGGGTAGATCTTTTCGGATTTCAGGAATGTGTGACTGTGACCGCCGATGATGATGTCTATGTTGCGGGTGTTCCTGGCCAGATTGATATCCGTGCGCTGATTGGGATAGCCCGAATAACCCAGATGTGACAGGGCGATTACCAGGTCGCAGTGCTCCTCGTTCTTGAGATAGTCAGCCCATCTCTGAGCGGCCTCATAAGCGTCAATATAGACCAATCCTTCCCGGTTCTGTTTGGCAACAAGCGACTTAATGTTGGCCAACAGGCCGAAGACGCCTATCTTGCGGCCGTTCTTATACACGATAGTATACGGTTTTACATAAGGCTCCAGAGCAGTACCTGAGAAGTCATAGTTGGCGCAGACTGTCTGGAACTCCGCCTTTGAAAGCCGTCTGGCAAACTCGTTCACTCCGTTGTCGAACTCATGGTTGCCGATGGCCACTACCTCGTATCCGAGGGCATTCATCAGTTCCATCTCCAGATCTCCCTTGAAGACCGTAAAATACGGTGTGCCCTGGTTGTAGTCTCCGGCATCAAGCAGCAGGACGCGGTCCCGGCCATACTGCGATATCACCTGGTGAAAATACTCGGCGCGGCGGTGTACGCCTCCTGCACCCGCACCACGGCCGACTCGTATCTCCTCTATCTGGGAATGGGTGTCATTGGTATGGAGTATCACCAGATCCTGAGCCGTAAGGGCGGGAACGGAGACAAGCAGAAGCAGCACGAACGCTGCCGATATGGATTTGCTTCTTATCTTCATAATGTCAGTCCTTTTCTATGGTTACACGTCCGTCACCCTTGTTCTCCAGGACTATGCCTGACTCGGAAAGGTCACGCAGATACCGTACGGCGGCATCCCGCAGTACGATGCCAGTACGGTCTATGGACACGGCGTCGTCTCCGATATCGAAACGGTCTCCCCCGTCCAGCAGAAAATCGATGGTCACCAGATTGTACAGAGCGTCATCCTCCAACGGCCGGCCGCCTATCAGGCATTTCTCCAGTTCTCCGTCACGCACTACTATCTCCACCCCGCCTAAAGCTTCGAACTTACCGGAAGCGAAACGCTCCAGAATACGGCGGATGTCCTCTCCTTCCATTACCGCAACCACGACAGTATTGTCAAACGGGAAAGTGGAATATATGTCATACACCCTGACTGCTCCCTTGGGAAAATTACTGCGTATGCCGCCGAAATTGGTAAGGGACATGGACGGATAGCCGTTGTCCAGACGGTCGGAAACGGCATATAGCAGCATGTCGGCAGCCAGATTGGACAGGGCGCTCTCGGGTCTACCTTCCTTTATCTCCTCCGAGGAATATATCACCACTTCCATGAGCGGAGTCATCTGCTCCTGATGTGCGGCGACTATGCTGTCCACGCCATAGACGGTATCGCTCTCATAGACGGAGTCCATCCTGACACGCTGCCAGCTGTACTCAAAGTCCTGAGCACTCAGCATCTGGCCAACAAGCACTGCAAAAATTAAAATAACGCACTTTCGCATATCAAAACCTATTTCAGAATTGCGTCAGAGTTGGTAAAATACACCAAGACTAATATTTAAGCCATTTCCAGATGTCCTTCCAGGAGTACTTTGTACCGTGCATCAGGATGCCGATACGGTATATCTTGCCGGAAAAATACACGGCAATCAGGAAAGTCACCAGCAGCAGGCCGATGGACAGCAGCAGCTCCCATGTCTGCACGCAGCCCTCGAAGGGCACACGTGCCAGCATCACCATCGGAGAGGTGAATGGAATAATAGAGCCCCAGAAGGCCAACTGACCGTCTGGATTCTGGAATGTCTGAAGCATAAGCAGCAGTCCGATAATAAGAGGAATGGTCACGGGCAGTACCAGCTGCTGGGTGTCGGCCTCGTTGTCCACGGCTGAGCCGATGGCGGCGAAAAGGGAGGCATACAAAAGATAGCCGAGGACGAAATATATCAGGAAGCAGCCGATGATGAGGCCGAAGTTGACCTCCTTGAGGGCCGTGAACACCTGTGCCATCTCGCTGTCGGAGGCCTGAGTCATCTGTGTTATCTGCTCAGAGTCCATGCCGGCCATCTGGGTCATCTGCTCCATGGCCTCGGGATCGCTCATCAGTTCCGGTCCCATGGCAAGCTGGAAGCCGAATACGATGGCCAGGGTCAGGACCACCCAGATGAAGAACTGGGTCAGGGCCACGCTGGCCACGCCGAGAATCTTGCCTATCATCAGGTCGAAAGGCTTGACGGAGGAGACGATGACCTCCACTATCTTGTTGGACTTCTCGTTGATGACGCTGGTCATGACCATGTTGCCGAACATCGTGACGAATATGTAGATGACGAAGCCCATGATGAAGGAGATGGCCATGCTGATTCCGAGTATGGACTCGCGCTCACCACCGTCCTCGCCTACGATATAGGTCCTGAGATCCAGTTCGTGATTGAGGTCCGCCTGGATCTGGTCGTAATTCTCGATATTGTACTGCTGGAGCTTGTAGCGCTCTATGACATCGTTGACATCGGCCTTTATAGCGTCGCTCACTTTCGCGTTGATCTGCTTGACCGCGTAGGCATCCACAGTCACGTTGTTGGCGGTGTCCAGAGGCGAGACATACATCACGGCATATACACCCAGGCTGTCCAGATGATTCTTGGCGAACTCCAGGTCTATGTTCTCGGGTATGACATACTCTATCTCCGCGCCGCTTTCCAGTGCCTGGGCCACAACACCTGAGTCGTCCAGCACCATCACCCTGTTGACATCCTTGTCCAGGTCGGCCATCATTATGAGCGATGGCACTATCATCAGGGCCGCGAAAAGTATGGGGGTGACGATGGTCGTGATTATAAATGATTTCTTCTTGACGCGGATGGAGAATTCACGTCCGAGTACGAGTTTTATCTTCTTGAAGTCCATATTACTTGCCCTCCCCTTTTACTAATTGGATGAATATATCGTTCATGCTCGGTATCAGCTCGCGGTAGGACACCACGTCAATGCCGCTGCCGGCCAGTTCCGAGAGTATCTGAGCCGAAGGCGTTCCTTTGGGCACGTCGTATACGGCCCTGCGGATATCCTTGTGTGCTCCGTCCGAGACGAGCTTGAGAACCTGTTGGTCAGACATCTCCACTGATGCGCCGGAGGGTCGGTAAAGCACTTCCACCTGGCTCTTGCCGTGGTCGCGGCGGATCTGCTCCACACCTCCGGTGACCACGAGATTGGACTTGTTGATGAGGGCGATATTGTCGCAAAGCTCCTCTACGGACGCCATATTGTGAGTGGAGAGGATAATGGTCGTGCCCTCGTCTTTCATACGCAGGATCTCATTGCGGATAAGCTGCACGTTCACCGGGTCGAATCCTGAGAACGGCTCGTCCAGGATCAGCAGCTCCGGCCTGTGTAGAACAGTGGTGATGAACTGCACTTTCTGGGCCATTCCCTTGGACAGCTCCTCCACTTTCTTGTTCCACCAGCTCTCGATGCCGAACTTCACGAACCACTTCTTTAGTTCTGTCATGGCCTGCTGACGGCTAAGTCCCTTTAGACGGGCCAGATACATGGCCTGCTCCCCGACTTTCATCTTCTTATAGAGACCGCGCTCCTCGGGAAGATAGCCGATGCGGTAGACATCATCGGGGACTACCGGGTTGTCATTGAAAAGCACAATGCCGGAATTAGGCACTGTAATCTGGTTGATGATTCTGATTAGAGTGGTCTTGCCTGCCCCGTTGGGCCCGAGCAGACCGAAGATAGTTCCTTTCGGAACCTCTATGGAGACATGGTTCAGGGCCGTATAAGTCCCGAACACTTTCACGATGTCCCTACAGGCAATAGTATTCATATTTTTCAGGAAAATTATTCAAATTGGAGGGATACCAGCTCCTGGGTATGGTCCAGACGTCCTTTCTTGTCGTAGACTGCCTGCTTGACACAGCCGATGCCAGGAGCATACCATGTCTCTATCCGCTCTGTTCTGGAGCCTATGGGCTGTTTTGTCACCTGGTTCTCCTTGAGCAGGAAGCAGTCGAATGTTCCTGCCGGCACGGTGATGCTCCTCTGCTCCACCACCTGACGGCTCTGAGTAAGGATGTTGGCGGAGACCATGCCTATCTGGACCTTTATCTTTCCATCAGGGATAGTCATTCCGGCCTTCAGACCCGAGGGCACACTGCTGGCATCTCCTTTGGACATGATGTCCTGCACCTTCATTACTTTCCCCACGTCGCTCATGCGCGAGACAGTGCCGTCGGGGCCTCCGACAGTGACCTCCATCGGAAGATTACCGCCGTTGTCATCGAAAAGCGGTCGGCCGTCCTCATCGTAAAAATACTGGTCAAAAGTCACGGTCCCCTTCTCCAAAGTGCCCGATACGGCCTTGACAGTCATTACATAAGACCCGGTCTTATGTCCGTCCGCGTCATAATTGGCATACTCCAGAGTCATACCCTTGGTTATGGGACAGAATCCCGATTTGTCATAATCCTGTGCTGATACAGAATATCCGCCGGCTGTTATCATGACAGCGGCGGACATCATGGAAAGTAAAAATGCTGTATTTCCCATACTTGTTCTATTTTTCTTTATCGTCCTTAACATCTTCGGGCTCAGAGACCGTTCTGTTGACAAGCACTTTGTCTATTCTCGCTCCGTCCATATCCACGACCTCCAGACGGAATCCGTTCCACTCCACATACTCCCCGGACTTGGGTATGTGCTCAAGTAATTCAAGAATCAGGCCACCGACCGTATTGTAATCGTTTTCCGATGCCAGCTCCTCCATGTCAAAATGGGCCAGGAAGTCGTAGAAAGGGCACTGACCGTCCACCAGCCAGCCGCCTCCGTTCTGGCGCTCGATGATATCCGGCTCGTCCTCCTCGTCATCTATGGAGCCGACCAGGCCTTCCAGTATGTCCTTGTATGTCACGATACCCTGACATACACCGAACTCGTCGCAGACCAGACCGTAGGTCACGTGAGCCTTCTTCATCTGCTCCAGTACCTTGTATACGTCCGTGTACTCGTGGAAATACTGTACGGGGCGTATGATGTCATCTATGGAGAATTTCTCGTTGTCCAGCTTCCCGAAGAGATCCTTCAGGTAGACAACCCCGACTATCTCATCGAGACTGCCGTCGCCCACGGGATATACCTCAAAGAGATTCTCCTGCACAGTAGTATTGATGTCCTCCCTGGTCATCTCCTTGTCTATCCACACTATCTCGTTGCGGCTGGTCATGATGGACTCTATCTTTCTGTCGCCCAGAGAGAACACTCTTTCTACGATATCCTGTTCCACATCCTGTACCTCTCCGTCCTCCTTGCCCTCGGCCACCATCGACTTGATCTCCTCCTCAGTCACCTTGGCTTCTTTCTCCTCCACATGGAAAGCCTTGACGAACAGGGACGTGCTCTTGTCCAGTATCCACACGAACGGCGTAGCTATCCATGAGAGGACCAGCATAGGTCCGGACATTACCTTGGCGATGCTCTCCGGAGAGCCCATGCCCAGACGTTTGGGAACCAGCTCGCCGAGAACAATGGTCAGATATGTCACGATGATAACTATGGATACCTGCGCAAGAGGCTGGGCCACACTTTCCGCCAGCCCCCAGCCCTCAAGTATGTCGGAGAACTTGTCAGCTATCGAGGCTCCCGAATAGATACCGGTGAGAATACCGATGAGAGTTATCCCTATCTGCACTGTAGACAGGAACTTATTGGGTCTTTCAGTAAGATTGAGAACATTTTTGGCGGAGCGGCTGCCCCTTTTGGCATCGGCTGTAAGGCTTGATTTTCTTGCGCTTATCAGAGCAACCTCACTCATGGAGAAGAGGCCGTTGAGTAGAATAAGAAGTAGAATTATAAAAATTTCCATTCAAATGTAAGAATAGTCACGGATGCAAAAATAATGAAAATTCGGAATTAGCATAGGGTTAATCAGAATTCTCCATGCATTTATTGAAGCAATGGCGGCAGAGAGGCTCGTAGATATCCTTCTCCCCGAGTTCCACCAGGCGGTCGCTTGTGCTCAGCCGGTGGGAGTGCAGTGCGGGATCACCGCATCTGACACAGATGGCATGTACCTTGTCCACGTATTCGGCCACGGCCATAAGAGCCGGCATGGGGCCGAACGGTTTTCCCTGGTAGTCCATGTCCAGGCCGGCGGCTATGACTCTTATGCCCGAGGATGCAAGCTGGCGGCACACGTCCACTATGCCGTCGTCGAAGAACTGGGCCTCATCTATGCCCACCACGTCCACGTCTCCGGAGAGCAGCAGGATACTGGCCGAAGACTCCACCGGTGTGGAAAGTATGGCAGTGGCATCGTGTGAGACTACTTCCTGCACTGAGTATCTGGTATCTATGCCGGGCTTGAATATCTCTACCCGCTGATTGGCGAACTTGGCCCGCTTCAGACGGCGTATAAGCTCCTCGGTCTTGCCCGAGAACATCGAGCCGCAGATTACTTCTATCCATCCCGGTTTTTTTGCGTATTCTGAAAACATTTTCTTACTTTTGTCCTTTGCGGATGCAGTCGTCCCGGCATCCGAAGTGCAAAATTAACATTTTATACCATTTTACCGTCATGGCCGGCAAGCTTTATATCGTACCCACTCCTGTGGGCAATCTGGAAGACATGACTTTCAGAGCCATCGCGGTTCTGAAACAGGTGGACCTCATCCTGGCCGAGGACACCAGGACCACATCCGTGCTTCTGAAGCACTACGGGATATCAAAGCCTACGGAGGCGCACCACAAGTTCAACGAGCACGCCCGTATCCGCCCAGTCTGCGAAAAGCTCCTCTCAGGTATGGACATAGCATTGGTGTCGGACGCCGGTACCCCGGGCATTTCCGATCCTGGATTCATGCTGGCCCGTGCATGCGCTGAAGAAGGTATAGATGTCATTACTCTGCCCGGAGCCACGGCCTTCGTACCGGCTCTTATAGACTCGGGACTACCGGCCGACAGGTTCTCGTTCGAGGGTTTCCTGCCGGTAAAGAAGGGCCGTCAGACCCGTCTGACAGAGCTCGCCTCCGAAGGCCGCACCATGATATTCTACGAGTCGCCCTACCGGCTGGCCAGGACTTTGTCGCAGATGTGCGGGTATTTCGGGCCGGAGCGCAGGGCGTCGGTCTCCCGCGAGATCAGCAAAGTCCACGAGGAGACCCGCAGGGGGACGCTCTCAGAGCTGGCCTCGTGGTTCACGGACAACCCGCCCAAAGGGGAGATAGTACTAACAGTAGAAGGGAAAGCATATGTGGGAAGAAGAGAAAAAGAGGAAAGGGAGGACTGAGCGTCTTTTCTCCAACGGAGTCATCATCCTGGTGTTCCTGATTCTGGCGGCCCAGGCTGTATTTTTCACCAGACACCTTATTATTAATAGCAGGCGTGCCGAGACAGGCACAGCATCAGGGACAGTTCCCACCCAGGGCAGGCCGCCTTCATCCGACACTGCCGGCATCGTCCGTTATCCGTCTGTTAATGAGCGGCAAGGTGCTGAGTCAGGCGGCCGGAATGCAGTGGCAGCTACGGGACAGTACGGAAGCACAGGCTCCGTGGATAAGAACAAAGTGCCGCAAGACGGACCTGCGGATGCTGCTGGAACCGGAGCCGCGGCATCTGTCGGAGATGTGTCCGCAACTGGGACAGAGAGCCGGCGGTATGAATACGATTACGACGGATGGAAATGGGATATGGTGGAACTTAACTCCGCCGACAGCGCGGCTCTGGATGCGCTGCCTGGAATAGGACCGTGGTACGCAAAGCAGATATTGAGTTACCGCGAGCGCCTCGGGAGTTACGCGGACGTCAGTCAGCTGCTGGATATCCGCGGATTCGACACTGCACGTCTCAACCGTCTTTGCGACTATGTGTTTATAGAGCCGGCATCCGTCCGGAGACTGGACCTGCGCACCATGTCCGTTGACTCCATGGCGTCACACCCTTATATAGGCCCGTATGCCGCAAAAGGCATAGACCGCTTCCGCCGCACTGTCCCTGACAGCGTTTTCTCATTGCAGGCCATAGTCGAGAACGGCATACTGTCCGGAATGCAGGCCAGAAGACTGTCTCTGTACATGCGCCGGGACTGACATTCAGTCACTGACAGCGCAGTTACCTACATGTAGGTCATGCAATTACCCAGTTGCTGTGTGTCTCTGGATGGAACAGCAATTTAAATCTACGTTTATTTTGCCGTGCGTTTTTTGTCACAGAGTTGTCACAATCTGAATTTTTTGCATTAAATTTGCACCGTTTTAAACGTACTATTAAATCAATCAAGATGAAGAGCAAGTTTATTCTATTTTCAGCGGCTGCAGTCATGATACTGGCGGCTGCTTGTGAACAGCAGACAGGCGGAGGCAACGGCAATGGCAACGGAGACTCCGCATTCCAGCTGAACACCGATTACTTCGACGTCCCTCAGGACGGTGGTACTATTTCCATGACCTACCAGTTCGTTAACCGCCCCGAAAACGACGGAGACTTCTTTATAACTTCTTCGGACTGGATTACTTTCACTGGTGATGACATTGCCACCAACACCCTGTCGTTCGACATAGAGGCCAACCCGTCGCATGAACGCACGGATACTGTCGTCATCAGATATGACTACAGTACCGGATTCCTGCTCGACACAGCCTTCGTGCATCAGGACGGCCAGAATACAGATGTGTTCATCGATGCAAAGTCATGTACGGGCGAGTACTATACATCCGATAAGTCCTATTATACATGGGTATCCACGAATGGACTTTGGGTGGTAGGCTCCGAAGGTCTCAATATCAACTTCTACTCAAGCGAGGAGCCTGTTACAGAGGAGTTCCAGCAGAACGGCAACACTTACAGGAGACTTGTCACCCTGCCCGCAGGTACATATACCTACGATCCTCAGGCCACTATGGAGCCGGGTACATTCTGCCAGACCTCTTTCTACGGTATCGCTGCGGAGAATTACGGTTACAATCCCCGCTATGCTATCACTGACGGTACTGTCATCATCACCGATCTCGGCAACAACGAGATACAGTTGGAAGCCGAGGTGACATGCTCGGACGGTCGGAGCTATGGACTGTTCTTCTCCGGCAGCATTGAGGACTATATGTACATCAACGGTTGACAAATAATCGATTGAAAACTGAATAACCAATGAAAACTTATTATATTTCAGCAATCATGGCAGGCCTTGCATGCCTGTCTTTGTACTCTTGCGAGGAGAAGAATCCGGAGACACCTGATACTCCTGATACTCCGGTAGTGCCTACCATCTCGATCTCCCTCAGCGAGGCCCGTGAGACAGCTATCGACTTCACGTTGACCCCGGCCAATGCGGAGAGCGTGGCATGGCAGATCATGGAGACCGGAGAGACAGTTCCCACAGCTGAGGAGATACTGGCTTCCGGACATTCGGCCGGAACGGAGTCTGCAACCTATACCGCTGACGGTCTCACGCCTGAGACATCGTATGTTCTGGCTGCTGCAGCCGCCAATGGCGACCTCTACAGCAGCGTGGCTACGCTTGAGGTCACAACTCTGGCAGAGGGCGGTGACGAGGTGATTATCCCCACGGTAGCCATCGAAAGTGTAAGGCCAAAGAGAGACGGTCTCACTTTCACATATACCCAGGAGGATGCTGAGGCTATCGCCTACGTGGTAGTCGGCAGAAGCGAGGCCATACCTCATGCCGATGAGATACTGCAGACCGGAACTCAGGTTGACCTGAGCCAGAGCGAAGTGGTAGTAGAGGACCTGACGCCCAATACCTCGTATATTCTCGCCATGGCCGCCCAGAGCGGATCTGCATACAGCGAGGTACAGTCCGAATTCCCCACTACGCTGTTCGAGTATCAGATAGACGAGGATATCGAGCTCACATTTACCTCTGTCAGTATAGATGGCGTCTCGGAGAGTGACAATGGTGTGAACAGGTTCGTTACAACTTTCACAACCGATGAGGGAGCCGAGTTGACCACCGTATTCTATGCCGATCTTGTAGACGGAAGCCCGGCCACTGGAACCTACAATGTAGTGTCTACAGGCAACTCCGAGGCTTTCGACATCATCGCAGGAAATGTGTCTTCTGGCGGCGGTCAATTCACATTCGTGCAAGTTGACGACTCCAATCTGGGTGCAGTAGAAGGCGGCTCGATGGAGATAGCCGCAGACAACATCTCTTTTAACTTCGTCATCAACCAGTACTACACTCTTTCCGGCTCATATGCGGGAAAGATCACTGCGCCTTCTTCCACCATTGGCTCTAACATGACCGGAGATATCCTCAATGTCACATTCAATACTACTGAATTCGGGACGACTTTCACGCTTTCAACCTGGGCTAACGATCCGGAGATGAGAATAAACATAGCAGAAAAGGGAGATAACGCTGGTTTCAAAAAAGGTGATGAGTTCCGTGCTACGTTCTTCATTGATAACAATAACGGAGTGCTCCCTGACGGAACCTATACCGTAGGTAAGGAATTGGAGTCTGGCACTTTTATTGACTACGCAGATGGAACATATCTTATAATAAAGGAACCTGGTGCTTCAGAACGTATCAATGCTCCGGCCGCGAGCGGTACAGTAACGGTTTCCACTGAGGAGAACGGAGATCGAACAGTCTCCTTCGACTTGCGTGACGATTTGGGACATAGATTTACTGGCTCATATACTGGTCAGTTGCAATAATCAATCATATATTGTAGTATGAAATTCTCAAAAATATTATTTATAGTTCTTGGTATGGCTTTCATCCTCTCCTGCAAACCGGGAGAGGACGGGCCTGATGCCATCATAGGCAATTCCATTTCAGTTCCGAACGAGGTGACAACAGTCCAGACCTCGCTCGAGTTTGACTCCGACTGGACTCTGGAGAACCGGGCGTCATGGTTTGTAGTGACACCGATGAGAGGCAGCGCGGGGACGGCCAATCTGACTATCTCCATTCTGGAAACAAATTCCGGACTAAAGGAAAGAGCCGGAAATTTCGCCGTGACAGTCAACGGCACCGAGACCCTGTACTACGTGTTCCAGGACGGTACCCCCGGCTTTAGCATATCCCCTGACAGCTATACCGTAACATCTACGGAGCAGACTTTTGCCTTCCCCGTGGAGGGAAATGTGAAGTACGAGGCCGTGCCGGACGTGGACTGGCTGACGGTTACCGGTATCCAATATGACTCCACGCTTCTGGAGGACAACCATACTTACTCCAAGTACATGACATCCGTAGTCAATCTGTCCATACAGGGCAATGACGGCGAGATCAGAGAAGGCCACATCACCCTTACGGGCGAGGACGGCGTGACTACCGCGACCATTACCGTGGAGCAGATAGGCTCGCTTGTCGCTGACTACAGCCGCACTTTCGTGAGACGCTCCCTTGCTATCCGTTTCACAAGTACGGGGTGTGTGAACTGTCCTACTATGAACCAGGCTCTTGAGGAAGCTGAGAGAAATGTGGCCGATCATATCATTCCCATGAATATGCACACTTTCGCCCTCAACGGGAATACAAGCCTCGCGTACTCTAACTGCAATGCCTTCATTGCCATGTTTGGAGTAGCCAGCTATCCGAGGGGATTTGTCAACTATTACGGAGAAATAGCCAACAACACCAATCCGACCATTATGACTGATGAGTTTAGCGGATTGGCCGAGGAGGCTGTCCGTGAGTTGCCTTCCAATACTGTTATCGGTGGAGTGACCCGGTTGGAGAATGACACTGTCTATGCGGACATCAGCATAGCCTCGAAGGAGGCGGGTCTGTATGCGCTGCACGCCTTCCTGCTTGAGGACGGCCTGGTGTACTACCAGCTGGGAGGCAGCGAGGATTATGTCCACAATAACGTGATTCGTATAGAGATGACCGACAACCTTATGGGAGACAACGTCTCGCTGGAGGCCAACGGCACTTACGTGACCCAGCTGAAAGTACGCGTTCCGTCTTCAGTAGAAAACACCGACAACCTGCACGTAGTTGTCTACACAACCTACAGTGGAACTTACACCGGTAGCGTTGCGAATGTCCTCTACGGGGATTTCGGTGCGGTTGTGGACAATGCTGTCAACATTCCGATCAACACCCTTGTCAATTACGCATACGAGGACTAATTTATTTAAGAACTTTATTTTCATCATTTTAAAATGAACTATTTATATCTGCGTGTTTTTGCAGTATCAGCGGCAGTTGCCGTTGCGTTCTCCTGCCAGGAACAGAACGGCCCTGCCGATGCAGTGGCTCTTGCTACTCCGGAGGTGTCGGCCACCGTCAATGGAGACAATGTTACGGTATCTTGGACAGAAATCCCCAATGCGGCGACTTACAGCTGGAACATTGACAGCAACGCCGCGAGAACCACAGACCAGACATCGGTAACCGTCAGCACCTCTGATCTGGCTGAAGGCGAGCATACGGTCTATGTCATTGCCAATCCGGCCCTGGATGCCGCTGATCAGTACACCGCCTCGCAACCCGGCTCATACACTTTCACAGTGACCGCTCAGGTAGAGCCTCAAAGACTGGAGACTCCGGAAGTGACCGCTAATAGTGACGGTAAAGGAGGGGTTGTTGTCAGCTGGTCCAGCATTGAGCATGCCGCATCTTACATTTACTCCCTCGATTCAGGCGAATGGGAGACTACCACGGAGACGTCTGTCACATACCAGACTTCCGACCTTACTGCCACCACTCATACTGTGAGTGTAATCGCCCAGCCTGAAGAAGGCTCAGCCGAATATCGCGAATCACTTCCTGGAGAGTGCTCGTTCACTGTTCAGCACGAAATCGTGGATCCGATAGAGGAACTCAGATCGTGGTTGGGAACCTACACTGTAGGATGTACGGCGAGGGTTGTCGTTGACTACAATTCGAACAATCAGATAGTGTTCGAATTTGACAAAACTGGCTATGCCGACGAAATTCCAGTTACCATACAGCCGTCCACCAACGAGAACTATGTGTGGATAAGCGGATTGTCTCCTCTGTCAGAGTATTCTCTTTGGGCTACCATAAAGGAGAGCGAGGATGGAAAGCGGTGTCTTGGCATTGTGACCGGTGATATGGCCGTAGCTCAGGACGCAAATGGCAATGATATGCTATGTGCGCCTATATGCTGGAATGAGGAAGATGATGTTGTCACTATCTTTAGCGGTACTGAGTACGCATTTCTCATAGACCCTGATACCAAGACGAGCATTCCTCGCGAGCTTGTGAGCAGTTCCAAAGTACAGTATTCCGTTGTGGCTGCAGATATTTTCTCATTTGATAACGGAGGTGTAGGCATATATTATGGCGATTATCCTACTTATATTCCTGCCGGAACTTTAACGTTCACTCAAACCTCTACAACTTACGCTACGCAAGACAGTAAAGTAATGACTGTGGTAAAGGCGGCTCCGACAAGCATGTCGTCAGCTGTCACCAAGTAGAGCATAAGGGTAGTACCAGTTTAATCTGATAGGGAGCGCATCCGACCGGACAGACGGCGAATGCGCTCCTTCTCTGTTCGCCATCTCGTCTCATTCTTGTCCCGTCAGCCCCTCCAGTCACACGCCCTTGTGCCTTTCCGTCCCACATCATCCTCGTCAACCCCTCCAGTCACACGCCCTTTTACCTTTTCGTCCCACATCATCCTCGTCAGCCCATCCAGTCACACGCCCTTGTGCCTTTCCGTCCCACATCATCCCCGTCAGCCCCTCCAGTCACATACCCTTGTACCTTTCCGTCCCACATCATCCTCGTCAACCCCCAGTCACATACCCTTTTACCTTTCCGTCCCCACATCATCCCCGTCAGCCCCTCCAGTCACACGCCCTTGTGCCTTTCCGTCCCACATCATCCCCATCAGCCCTCCAGTCACACGCCCTTGTGCCTTTCCGTCCCACCTCATCCCCGTCAGCCCATCCAGTCACACGCCCTTTTACCTTTTCATTTCACTCAACATTTCGTCCCACCTTTGCGTTTTTTCTCCCCTTGTCCTAGACACCCGGGGAAAGTGCCGGGAATTTCGGCGAAAACGGTTCACTTTCCCCCGTGGCTCGCAGGGGCACCGGCTCCACAGGCATCTCTGGCGGCACCCGCCATTCCCTCCCCCCCGGGAAAGTGCCGTGATTTTCCGCAAAAACGGTTCACTTTCCCCCGTGGCCGGCCGGGGCACCGGCTCCAGAGGCCTATCTCGCTGCACTCATCGTTTCCACCCCCGGGGAAAGTGCCGGGAATTCCTGCGAAAACGGTTCACTTTCCCCCGTGGCCTGCCGGGGCACCGGCTCCACAGCCATCTCTGGCGGCACTCGCCATTCCCTCCCCCCGGGGAAAGTGCCGGGCTTTCCTGCGAAAACGGTTCACATTCCCTCGCGGCATGAGACTTCAGGGGAGGTCCAGCAGGGCCTGCTTGGGAAAGTGCCTAGTATACAGGCACTCTGAAAAAGAGCATCTGCTGGACCTGGGGTGAAATGGCGGTTTTATGGCAAAAAGCGGGCAGTCCAGCAAATCGCCAAAATGTATGCGTTTAATAATCAACACAATACATTTGAGCGGTGTGTTGGACATTGTAAAAGTTCTTATTAAGCCAGCCTTTGGGGAAACGACATTTTCCTCCGTATGGTGTTCTTATGAAATTCCAGCAACGAGAAAAGACTAGCCGCCCTCGGCTCTAGAGGGAGGGACCCGCCGCGAAGCGGTGGGAGGGCCTGGTCTTTTCGACTGCCGGATTTTTCATAAAAGTGGGCGCAGGTATACCGGTTGGGCGGAGTTTCGGTTTACCTGCTGTGTGAGGGCTTGCTGGATTTGGAGTCCTTGGATTTGGAGTCCTTGGACTTGGTGCCGTCGTAGAGGTATCGCTTGATCTTGTGGGTGGCAGTCTTCTCGAAAGCCTCGTCCTGCTGGTCTATCTCACTGATGCGGGAGAACTTGCTGACTTTCTGGTTGACATAGTCCAGAATCTCTTTCTTAAGGTTCTCCAGCCTTTCATGAGCAGTACGCTTGAGTTCGTCGGTGGATTCCAAAAAGGCTTTGAGTTTCTCGGAATCGAAGTGGACAAGGGCCGTAAGTCTGCCCTTGCGGTTGGTGACCAGGGACTCGGACACCATATCGTGGCTGTTGATGACGCTTTCGACTTCTTCGGGATAGATGTTCTCGCCGCTCGGGCCGATGATGGTAGTCGAGGAGCGGCCTTTGATGTAGAGCCAGCCGTCCTTGTCCAGCTTGCCGAGATCCTTTGTCAGAAACCAGCCGTCCTCGGTGAAGGCTGCGGAAGTGGCCTCGGGGTTCTTGAAATAGCCACGTGTGACGTTGTTTCCCTTGACGGCTATCTCTCCCACGCCTGTCTTAGGGTCTTTGTTGAGCAGACGCAGCTCCACGCCTTTGACTACCGGGCCGGTGGAGCCGAGCCGCACCATGTCCGGGGTGGCTGCTGCGATGAGCGGAGAGGTCTCGGTGAGCCCGTAGCCGATGGCGTAGGGGAAACGGGCCTCAAGCAGGAAGCGTTCCACCTCGGGGTCCAGTCTTGCTCCCCCGATGCCGAAGAAGCGGATGCGTCCTCCGAATTTCTCCATCAGCATTTTTCCGGCCTTTCTGTTCATTAACTTTCGGAACGGGGGTATTCTGTAAAGGAATCTCATTATCGGTGTAGCGGTGAGCTTGGGCAGAACCGCGCTGCGGTATACCTTTTCTATGATAAGCGGCACGGACAGGATGGTGGTGGGCCTGACCTCTGCCAGGGACTTCATGAGGATGGTCGGGGTGGGGGCCTTGTCAATGTAGTACACTGACGCGCCTGCGTTCATCGGCAGAAGCAGGCACATGCTGCACTCAAGAGTGTGGGACAGGGGCAGCAGGGACAGCCACACGTCCCATTCGAAGCTGGGACGCACGTCTTCGGTGGACCATAGATTGGCGCACAGATTCTTGTGGCTCAGCATCACGCCTTTGGAACTTCCTGTCGTTCCGGAAGTGTAGATGATGGCGGCCAGGTCATCCGGCTGTATGTCTTCTTCTGACGGCAGGGCTGCCGGCTCTCCGCACGGTGTGCCCTTGATGATGGAAAAATCGTCAAGACAGATGACCAGCTCAAGTCTGTCCATGGCTTTCTCATGTACTTTAGGAAGCAGTTTTCTGGATACGAAAAGGGCTTTTGTCTCAGAATGTTTCAGTATGTGCTTGATCTCGCTTTCGGAAAAATCCGGAAGCATCGGCACTGTAATCATGCCGAAGGCGGCTGTGGCGAAATAGGCTACGCCCCAGTTAGGCATGTTCTGGGACAGCAGTCCTACCAGACTGCCCTGACGCATCCCGTATTGAAAAAGGAGCCTTGCAGTCCCGCAGGCTTTTACGTAGAACTGACCGTAGGTGTATCCCTCTCCTCCGATGAAGCTTAGAAAGGTGTTGCCATTGTAATGTGCGTTGGAGTACTCGAGCAGGGCCCGGAGTGACTTGTGAAATATGTTGTCCATTAAAATATCAATCTAAATCGTCTCCGGTGGTGAATTTTTCCGGATATTTTCCTACTACGCCCTTATCCTTGTACCATTGGCGTATGCGTTTGAGGTCGGCTTCAACGTTGTCGGTGATGTGGAACTCTTCCTTGGCGCCGACTGTCTTGGTGCCCCAGTCAAAGTAGCCGAGGAACACCGGCACTCCGGTAGCCTTCGCTATGGTGTGGAAGCCGCCTTTCCATCTCTTTACCGGCCGTCGGGTTCCTTCGGGAGCAATGGCGAGCTGGAAGTACTCGTCTTTCTCGAATTCGGCTATCATCTGACGGACCAGGTGCGCTCCGCCTCCGCTGCTGCGGTCTACCGGGATACCGCCCAGATGCCGCAGTATGGGACCGAGCGGCCATTTGAAAAAGCCCTTCTTTATCATGACTTTGGCGTTGCCGCCGACTGAGCGGTAATAAAGCCATGATATTACGAAGTCCCATATGGATGTGTGCGGAGCTCCCAGAATGATGCACTTAGGAGCCGGGATGGCGGTGTCCATGCCCTGCCAGCCCATCATGTTGAGTATCCGTTTCGCTGTTTTGGGTCCGATGATTCTCATGGCTATACTATTTCAAGAATCAGGTCAGAACGCAGATTCTGACGGATAAACGACTGTCTGTCGATGGTATTCTTTCCCATGTAGAACTGAAGCA
Organism: Candidatus Coprenecus pullicola; assembly: GCA_018711925.1. Taxonomy (GTDB): domain Bacteria; phylum Bacteroidota; class Bacteroidia; order Bacteroidales; family UBA932; genus Coprenecus; species Coprenecus pullicola. The sequence goes on along the minus strand of DVHR01000001.1, from coordinate 24,020 downwards.
GGGGAGATATGCTGTCGTCCGTGTCCAGACGGACCGGGTCCAGTCTCATGTTCTCGCCTATAAAGTCCTTGAACTCGTCGGGCGAGATCTCTCCGAGACCTTTGAAGCGGGTGATCTCGGCCCCGGAACCTATCTCCTTGACAGCGGCCTCCTTCTCCTCCTCGCTGTAGCAGTATATGCTCCGCTTCTTGTTGCAGACCCTGAACAGGGGTGTCTGGAGTATATAGACATGTCCCTGCCGCACCAGCTCGGGGTAGTACTTGAGGAAGAAGCTGACCATCAGCAGGCGGATATGCATTCCGTCCACATCGGCATCGGTCGCGATGATTATCTTGTTGTAGCGGAGGTTGTCCATATCCTCGTCCACGTTGAGGGCGGCCTTGAGCAGGAGCAGCTCCTCATTCTCGCGGACTTCCTTCTCGCTTTTCTGTACGCAGTTCAGCGGCTTGCCCCTTAGGCTGAATACGGCCTGTGTGTTCACGTCGCGTATCTTGGTGATGGAGCCGCTGGCGGAGTCTCCCTCGGTGATGAAAATGGATGACTGTTCGGAGAGCTCGTTGCGCGAGTCGGTATAGTGTACGCGGCAGTCCCTGAGCTTCTTGTTGCAGAGACTGGCTTTCTTGACCTTCTCCTTAAGGTTCTTCTGCAGGCCGGATATGGCTTTGCGCTCTTTCTCCGAGGCCTGTATCTTCTTCAGCATGACGGATGCGGTCTCGGGATGCTTGTGGAGGTAGTTGTCCAGTTCCTCCTCCACGAAGTCGCCTATGAAGGAGCGGACTGACAGGCCCGGACGCACGTCCTTGGAACTGAGCTTGGTCTTGGTCTGGTTGCCGAAGCCGGGCTCATTGACGCGGATACTGATGGCTCCGACTATTGACTGGCGGACATCCGCCGGCTCGAAGTCTTTCTTGAAATGCTCCTTGACGGTCTTGGCCACCGCCTCGCGGAAGGCCGCAAGGTGCGTACCGCCCTGAGTGGTGTTCTGACCGTTGACAAATGACGCTATATTCTCCCCGTTGCTCTCTCCGTGGGTTATGACGCACTCGATGTCCTCTCCTTTAAGATGGATTGGAGGGTACAGCGGTTCTGCCGCCATGGTCTCGTTGACCAGGTCGAGCAGGCCGTTTGCCGAGTGATAAACAGTACCGTTGAGCCTGAGGGTTAGTCCGGTGTTGAGGTAGGCGTAGTTGCGCACCATGGTCTCGATGAACTCCATGTTGTAGGAGTAGTTGTGGAAGACCTCGTCGTCGGCGATGAAACTTACGAGCGTGCCGTTCTTCTCGGTGCTGTCGCCGCTCTCGTCGTTTTTCTGTATACCCTTTGAATAAGTCGCGCTGCGGAATTTCCCGTCACGGTAGGAAGTGATCTGAAAATAAACAGAAGTGGCATTGACGGCCTTGATACCTATGCCGTTGAGACCCACGCTCTTCTTGAATACTCCGCTGTCGAACTTTCCGCCCGTCATCAGTTTGCTGGATACGTCCACCACCTTTTCCAGGGGGACACCTCTGCCGAAGTCGCGGACAGTTACCTGACGGCCCTCCACTGTTATGATTATCTCTTTTCCGAAACCGGACGCGTATTCGTCTATGGAATTGTCTATCACCTCCTTGACCAGTACATACAGGCCGTCGTCAGGCATCGAGCCGTCTCCGGTACTGCCTATGTACATGCCCGGTCTGGTGCGGATGTGGGTGTACCAGTCCAGGGTCTCTATCGCACTGCTGTCGTAATTTCTTAATTCTTCGCTCATTATCTTTACAAAGCCAAATTTGGACTCCTGCAAATTTATGAAGTTTTTCGGGAAGAAATGTCTCACGGGAGAAAAAAATGTTACTTTTGCCGGATGTAACGGAGTACTAAACCTAATTGGAAGCGAATGAGAAAAGCGAAATTTTTTCCAATGTATCTCCTGCTCCTAGTGTCGCTTGTTTCCTGTTCTGTCAGGGAAGAAGTGCCTTTTGAGACCGGAATGGGCGGTATCCGCCTGGAACTGCTGACGGACCTGACTGCTACCAGGGCCGATGCGGAGGGACAGCTCAGTCCGGAAGACTTCAAGATTGAGATTATCAATCCGCAGGGAGTTATTTTCAAAAGATGGGACACCTATGCCGAATATCTGGCGCAGGAGAGTACCGTATTCGCGATGAACGCCGGAGGACCCTATACATTGAGGGCTTCTTACGGTGACTCTGCCGCGAGCGGATTCAATGCATTTTTCTTTATCGGAGAACAGGAGTTTACCGTGCAGCCTCAGCAGGTGACCGATGTAAGCGTGACTTGCCGTATGGGCAATGTGAAGGTAGCTGTGGAGTTCGGAGACAATATCCGGAAACAGTATGCCGAATATACGGCGACTGTAAGCACTTCGCGCGGCTCACTGGTCTTTGATAAGGACTGTAGGGAAGCGGGATACCTGCCTTGCGGCAATATTTCTGTCTCTGTGGAACTGACCGGCCCTGACGGGGAGACTTCAGTCTTCACCAACTCAAAGGAGATTGTCGGCGAGCCGGGAGATTTCATTACCTTGAAGATAGATGCGGGCGGGAAGCCTGACCAGGGTGTCTCTCTGACAGTCTCGATAGACCCTGCTACGGACGACCATCAGGTAGATATTGAGCTGCCTTCAGACATGCTGCCCGACAATGCGGGTGCGGATGTTGCCGCCATCCCTGACGGAGATGTCTGGGCCACCAGGGTGTATGTGGATATGACGACAGACGGAGATCCGGCAGAGCTCTACCCGGAGGTACGTGCCTACGGTGCTTCGGAATGGAGCCGTCCGTCCTTTACCTCATCGGTGTCCGGCAGCGTCAACAGTGTGACGCTTACCGGGCTGGAGCCTGCCACCAGATATGAGATACGTGCCAGGTACAAGTCTGCCGTCTCGTCCGTGCAGGAGTTCACTACCGAAACAGCACAGCAGGTGGAGAATGCCGGCTTTGAGGAGTGGAGCGAATGGACATACTATGTGAACAAGACAGGATTGTTCTGGGGGGATGATGTATATCAGACCAATTATGCTCCTTATCTGAACGAGGAATCCAGGTGGTGGGACTGCAACAATTCTGAGACAACTCCCGGAAACAGGACCAACACCGGTGCATCCTATAAGAGTTTCCCGATGGTCTCTTATGTTGAGGGGCATGAAAGCAACATGGCTGCCCAGATGATGACTATTGCCATAAGCAATACGGCGACAAGCGGGACGGCACCTTCAGCCACTGTCGGTTTCGGCCGTATATTCACAGGTGTGTACGGCGGGGAGCAGGGCCGTCCTTTCGCCTCTCGTCCGACCCGGATGAGCTTCTGGTACAAATACTCACCGTATGATTCGGACAGTTTCAAGGCCTATATCTCGGTAAAGAGCGGAGAAACGGTGATAGGAGAGGGCACGCTCACATCTTCGTCCTCAGTCTCCTCGTGGACGCAGGTCTATGTGGATATAAATTATACCGTGACAGACCTGAAGGCAGATACTATATATGTGGAGTTTGTCTGCGGTTCAGGAAAGGATAAATGGCAGTACGGTATGGACATCATCTACGGTGGCGGTCTGTCGGCCAATGTACATGGCGGCAGTATCCTGACCGTGGACGATATAGAACTTATGTATGAATAAAAACTAAAACCTTTAAAATCTATTAAAATGAAAAAGACAATTTTAGCATTGACAGTGGCTGCGTTTACCGCACTGACTGCCGGATGCAACAAAGAAGGAGTGTCGTACAGCGGAGACAAGGCTCAGCTGACACTTTTCCTGACAGCAACGGGCAGTTTTGTGGAAGTGAGCCCTGTTTCCAAGTCAGAAGAGACAGCAGATGTCAATGAATTTGCAATCAATATCGTGGATGTGGCCAGCGGCAGGACGGTGTATTCGTGGGACAGGTACGCGGATATGCCAGGTACGGTCTCTCTGGATCCTGCAGTGTACAGAGTCGAGGCGGGTTCCAGTGTGAAGCAGCCTGTGGCATGGAACCAGCCTGTCTTCTTCGGCTCCCAGGAGGTGACTGTTGAGGCCGGGAGTACGGCTCAAGTCTCTGTCGTCTGCACTATAGCCAATATGAAAGTGTCAGTACGGTGTACCGACTCGTTCCTTGCAGAGGTGGAGACAGACTTTACTGTAACAGTGACGACGGAGGACGGCCCGCTTATCTTTACCAAGGACAGGATTGACGCCGGTGACGCCGGTTATTTCGATGTGGCGCCTCTGACCATGGACCTGTATGCCGTCAGAAAGAGCGGAGGTACGGTCACTCATCACATGGAGATATCCGAGGTGGCGGCAAGAGACCATCATATCTTTACTCTTGATGCCGGCGGTACCGGATATGCCGATTTCTCCAATGGAATAAGCATCGACTATGCCTGCAACGAGAAAGAGGAGCATATCATCATCGACGGTACGGACGAGCCTGATACGCCGGGAGCAGCGGTCACCATCACCGCCACGGCCGGCATAGACGCGCCGGTGACATACAACAAGTCTGAGTTGCCCTCGGAGTTCAACCTTACGGTCAGCGCGCCTGCGGGTATTGAGAAATACGAAGTCAATATCCTGTCTGCCGGACTGCGCGGTCTGCTGGACATGATGCAGATGGACTATTCCGTGGATCTTGCCAATATGAGTGCGACGGAGGAAGGTTTCTGGGGCTCTCTGTTCGGAATCACATCGGATGACGTGAAAGGGCAGACGGATGTGGTCTTCCAGATAGGCGCCTTTCTGGCGGCCATGCCGGCAGAGACCAACGAGCTCCAGGTAGTCATTACAGACAAGAACGGAGAGACGGCGACAGCGGCCCTTACTATAATAATGACAGAATAACGGGAGGGACTAGTCATGAAAAATATGCTTAAAGTCAGCGTAATCGCGCTTATGGCCAGTGCTGTGGCTGTCTCATGCTCCCGTAATGATGTTCTCGGTCCGGGCAGCGGGGAGAAGGGATTTCTCAGACTCAATATCTCCTCAGACCTGACGGTGACGGAGGTCAAGGCGCAGGAGGATGACCCGACATTTAAGGTGGTAATCAAGAATTACGAGAACGGAGTGATAGTGAAGACAATTGAGGATCATCACACTATAATGGACGAGCCTGTCTCTCTTACGGAGGGCAAGTATATAGTGGAGGCCACCAACGGTGAGGATGTGGAGGCCGCCTTTGAGGCACCTTATTATAAAGGTGCTGACACAGTGGATGTCGTGGCCGGGGAAAGCGCCTATGCGGATATTGTCTGCACTCTGGCCAATGTGAAGGCTACGGTGACGGTCTCGGAGAATGTCCGAATCAATTTTACGGAGTACTCTGTGACCGTGTCCAACGGCAATGAGGGCGGCTCGTTGGTCTATGCCGGGGAGACTATGGCCTCGGAGGGCTATTTCAAGTGTACAGGTACTCTGAAGTGGACTATCGATTTGGTCAATACTGACGGGGACAGATTCTCCCAGTCAGGGGAGGTCTCCGATGTTGAGCCAAGGGATCACTATAAGTTCAGTTTCGATGTGGAGGGCGGCACTTCGACAGGCGGAGGTCTGTCCCTGAAAGTCACTGTGGACGGTACGCTTAACGACAAGGAGCATGTCATAGACATCATAGATCTGCCGGTTCTTAATCAGGAGGTGATTACTGGAGATGCCAATCCATGGGCCATGTTCGCATACGTAAACGGAAAGTATACTACGGATTCGGCTCCCGAGGGCCTTGGATTCCAGTACAGAAAGGCATCGGAGACTGAGTGGACTGATTTCGTGGGTGAAATCTCTCTGGACGGAAAATCTTTTTCAGCCCGTATCACGGGCCTGGAGCCTGAGACTATGTATGAGTTCAGGGCCGTGTCGGCGCAGGACGTGCGGGATGACAGTGCAGTGCAGTTTACGACGGAGGCGGCGGACCAGCTGCCCAACTTCAACTTTGACACCTGGTCAGAGGACGGTCATTTCCCGAATGCCGATCGTGATGCGTCGTATTTCTGGGATTCCGGCAATGAAGGAGCCAGTATCATGAGCAAGTACCCTACGTCGCAGGAGACCGCCCATGTAGTGGCCGGCTCAGCGGTAAAACTCAGTTCTCAATTTGTCGGACTTGGCTCTCTGGGACAGTTCGCCGGCGGTAATATTTATTCCGGCGCCTTCGTAACGCTGGTGGGTATGACCGGTGCCGAGCTGGATTTCGGCCGTCCCTACACCAGTCGGCCCACTGCCCTGCATGGATGGTATGATTATGCCCCGGTCGCCATAGACTATGTGAAGTCTCCTTATGAGTCCCTGAAGGGCTCAATGGATGTGGCCAAGATATATGTCGCCCTGACAGACTGGTCTGCTCCATTCAGAGTCAATAATGCTGACGGGACATTGTTCAGCCCTGACGATCCATCTGTCATCGCTTATGGGGAGCTTGAGACCGGCGAGAGTACCGGTGGCCAATATGAAGAGTTTACTATTGACTTGGAGTACAATGACCTTGACCGCAAGCCGGCTTATGTGCTGGTAGTTGTTACTGCCAGCAAGTATGCCGACTATTTCACCGGCGGAAATGGCAGTACAATGTATATTGACGAATTTGAATTCTTGTTTGAATGATAAAAAAGGCTAATATCAGTTTTGCGGCGCTCTGTCTGCTGGCAGTGCTTCTTGCGGCTTTTCCGTTCTCATCCACGGGAGCGGAAAAGTTTGACCGTGGTCTGGATCATAGGGACGCGCCTGTGTTTATGCCCAAAGGACAGTTGATGTTCGGAGGCACGGTGTCGTACAGGGACTACAGTTTCTATGACTACACGTTCCTGATACTTGATGACATGAATATCAATGCCTACACTCTTTCTGTCACTCCCAGTATATATTACTCTTTTGCGAAGAATATGGCAGTGGGCGTAAAGTTTTCCTATAAGAGAACGCTCGGAAGGGTAGACCAGACCGATATATCTCTGTCTGATGACCTTTCCTTCGGGATATCTGATTTCTATACCCTGCAGCACACATACTACGGTTCCGTGTCCTACCGTTATTATATACCGATAGGAAAGAGCAGGGTGTTCGGAATATTCAGCGACATATCCCTGAACTTCGGAGCCGGACAGGGCAAGTCTCTTTCCGGGACGGGCGACAATCTTACCGGAACTTACCAGAAAATTCTGGACATAGGCATAGATGTGATACCGGGGATATCGATTTTCGTGACCAATGATATGTGTGTGGAGGCCTCGGTGGGCATACTCGGTCTGGAGTGGAAGCGGATATCGCAGACAACCAACCAGGTGTACGAGGGCAGTTATGAGACATCGAAGGCCAATTTCAAGCTCAACCTGCTGTCAATCAACATAGGAATCAATTTCGTGCTGCCGGTGCTCAACGAAAAGCCGTCAGCGTCAAAAAACTGATGAGTCATGTCGTCCAGGAAAAATATCATTTGCGCCCTGATGTCCGCGGCAATTCTGCTTGCGGCTTCAGGATGTATAAAGAATGACATCCCTTATCCCAGGAGACTGGGGACTATAACCGCGTTTGAGGTTCAGGGGCAGCTGTCCGCGGCTGTGATCGACTCATCCGCGTTGACGGTGTCCGTGGATATGGCTGATACGGTGACTATGAGCCATGTCCGCCTGCTCAGATTCGAGACATCTTCCAATACGACTGTGTCTCCGGCCATCGACACAGCCTTTGTCGACCTGTCGGCTCCACTGTACTATGAATTGACCACATGGCCCGGGCAGGTGTACCGCTGGACTGTGACAGCCACCCAGACGATTGAGAGATATGTCCGGGTACGCAACCAGATAGGTGAGGCTTCCATCAATCCCGACGAGCATGAGGCCGTGGTCTACGTGACTTTGGATACTCCTTTGGATTCCATTGAGATTACGGACATGAAACTCGGTCCTTCCAACTCTGTCATTACTCCGGCTCCTGAGTCGGTCAGGGATTTTACCTCACCGCAGGTGTTTACAGTGTCATACAGGGATGTTGTGGAGGAGTGGACCATGGCTGTCATACCCCGCGAAGTGACGCTGACAACCGAGCCGGCTGATGCGTGGGCGTACTCGGCCTATCTTTACGGTATGGTTCCCGAAGGCTCTGAGGCTCCTGGTTTCAGGTACCGGAAGGCCTCGGACACCGAGTGGACGGAAGTGTCCGGAGTGGAGGTGTCAGGCATGAGAGTGAGTGCCCATCTTACAGGTCTGGAGCCTGAAACGGAATATGTCTACAGGATATATTCCGGAGATGTGGAGGGCAGCGAGGAGACCTTCACTACTGAGGCTGCCGCACAGATGCCCAATATGGGTTTTGACCAGTGGATAAAGGACGGCAAGAGCTGGTTCGCCAATCCTGACCTGGACGCGGGTTACTGGTGGGACTCCGGTAATATAGGTGCGAATATCATCGGGGAGGCCAATCCGACTTCTCCGGAGGAGAGTTTTCTGGCGGTGTCCGGTGACGGCAAGATGGCCGCAAGGCTGGAGACTGTCAAGGTCGTGATAGCCATGGCCGGCGGCAATGTGTTCTCGGGCCATTTCGGAAGCGTGCAGGGACTTGGAGCCGAGGTGTTCTTCGGACGTCCGTTCGAGACCAGGCCGCTGAGGCTTACCGGATGGTACAGTTACGAGCCTGTGCCCATTGACAATGTCAATCCTCCGTCGGGAGTGGATCTTCCCTTTGACCGCAATACTATCGGCGGACGGATGGACCGGTGTCATATCTTCGTCTACGTGACAGCATGGGACGGACCTTGCAGGGTCAATACCAATGAGCACGTGTATCTCGACGTCAATGACCCGGACGTAATCGGTTACGGGGAACTGGTGGACAGCACGGGTACGGGCGGTCAGTACAAGCAGTTCTCGATAGACATAAAGTACCGCGACCACCGTAAGCCGACATACTGCGCCGTGGTTGCCGTGGCCAGCAAGTATGCGGACTTTTTCACCGGGGGTATCGGCAGTCTGATGTACGTGGATGAGTTTGCCTTCGAATACGACGGGGAGCCGGTCTGGGAGGAGCCTGAGTCTTAATAGAGGACGACAATATAAGAATTGGTTATAAAAATTTGCTTATTTTGAAATATGTCGGTAACTTTGCTGCCGATAAGCGCATGCTTTGTTTGATGTTTAACTTGATTATATTAATTTGTGAGTTTGAGACATTCATACGTTTTTCTTTGCAATTGACATCACGTCTCTGGATGTTCATGGTGAATTGATGCCGGCAACGGTGATTTCGGATAAATGAAAGTTTTAATTATTTATATTATGAAACGTTTAATTTTTTTATTTGCAGTAGTGATTCTTGCAGTGTCCGTATCGTGCGAAAGGGATTCCGGTTCGTCTTCGGATGTTGCCGTAAGTATATCTCCCAATACTTTGACTGTCCCGTCGGCAGGAGGTACTTTTTCAATCAGTTACTTATTTGATGAAAATCAGAATGTCGAACTGGAACCGGTATGCGGAGAGACATGGATCGGAGGCTGGGATTTCAGTGTGGACGGTGTGCTGACCTTTCAGGTAGACACCAATAGAGGTGGTGCCAGGACTGCGGTAGTGCATCTTGTCAGCGACAGACTGGCGGAGGATGTGTTCTTCACAGTCGAGCAGGGTGATGCTTCAAAGGTTTATATGTACGACCTGGAAAATGCTGTCTGGACAGCAAGGATATGCAAGTTCGACAGAGAGGAGACTATATTCCAGGAAGTGAATCCCGAGGTTCAGTCCGAACTTTGGGGCTCGTATATCACGGCTGGAGAGTATGCGGACCAGTATGCGCATGACTGGAACATGGAGCATCCGGACGATCTGATATCGTCTGAGGATGCGTTGGGATTCGAGTTCACGGATCCGGAGGCTGTCAATCCCGAAATGAGGACTTTCTTCACGGTGACGTTCAATGACGGATGCATTGAGGTCGTGGACGGCATGGAGACTGTGGCCGGAGGCGCTACTGTCATACGTATTGCCGGAAAGTTCACATTTGATGAGGAGACAGGTGTCATGACCGTCGCTGATACGTGCAATACCCTTTATGACAGGGAAGTAAGGATTCAGTTCTCAAAAGAGAATGAAGAGATCGTCTATGATGTCATCTACATGTGGCATCCGGATTATCTGTCCGACTTTTTCGGCACATCAGACCGGTTGGGATTCGTGCTGGCCAATTATGACGGTTCGAAGTGTTATATCCCTCATGGAAAACTTAGGTATTACCTCAGGTACATGGAACCGTATTCTGACGAAGAACAACAATAAAATTAACCTGTATTATGAAAGGAAAAGATTTTTTTAGAATGTCCGTGCTGTCGGGTGCTGTTGTCCTGGCAGCGCTGTTGTCCTCTTGTAACAAGGATGAGCAGGGCTCTGCACCGACCGTATCGGTGGAGGCGGTGTCGTCTGATGCCTCATCCATAACTTTAAGAATAAGCTCCGAGGGAGCGACAGAACTTGCGTATATGCAGATAAAGGACTTGCAGTCAGTGCCTTCTGCCAAGGGACTGCTGAGTGCCGGTACGCAGGTGGAGGTACCTGGCGGGGATGTTGAGGTTACGGGTCTGGAACCGTCTACTGATTATTATTTTGCAGTAGTGGCTGCCAATGGAGACCTGTATTCCGAGATAGCTACCGTCGAGGCCAGTACCTTGGAGGCGGAATGTACCTTTGAGCTTACTGTAACAGGTGCGACATCGGAAGCCATCGCATGGCGTGTGGTCCCGAGTGTGGATACCCAGCCTTATTATGTGGCCGCGCTTCCGGCCTCATACGCGTCATCTTCGGATGAGGAGCTGCATGCGGCTGTACTGGAGAAGATAACCGAGGCGGCCGGAGGCAGTCTGGAGGATTATCTTTCAGCAAATATGTTTACCGGTACGAGGACAGGAAGTATCACAGGCCTTGAGCCGCAGACAGAGTATCTGCTGACGGTAATGGGACTTTCAGCCTCAGACGGCTCGCTTCAGACAGGCATTGCTAAGGAAAATGCCGTCACCGCAGAGGAATTTGAGCTGACGTTCACTCTTTCTGTCTCGGATGTTACAGCGACAACAGCGCATGTGTCGGTGGTGCCGTCAGACAATGAGGCAACATATGTATGGCTGTGCCAGCCTTCTACAAACTATCCTGATCTCAGTGAGGATGACGCGGACGCAATCGCCGAGATGTATGTGACCAATCAGGGCGCATATCTTGATCAGGGCATGGGGCTTTATACCGGACCTTATGATATTCCGGATTTCGACGTGAATTCCGACAGCAGGTATTATCTTTTCGCATTCGGGTACACTCCCGGCATGGGCATTACCAGCAGCTGTGAGCTTGAGGCCTTTAATACAGGTCACAGTATTAAGCCTGATGAGTTTAAAGCGGATATTGTCGTCAATGTAGCTACTGCAAAGAGACTGGGCTTTGAGGTCCATCCTACGGAGGAATGCGCTGCCATTTACTACCTGCCGGTAGTCCTCCCCAAAGCGGAGTACACTTGGGAAAAGGCGCAGAAGGAAGTAATAGCCGCCGTTCAAAGCAATTATGATCTCAATATCGATTTCAACCCCGGTTATACTATGACAGACGCAGTCTCGTCGGTATGCTATAGGGGAACATACGAGCACTTTGAGGCTACGGGCCTTACTCCCGAGACCGACTATGTGATAGCAGTCGTGGCTATATCCAATGACGCAGTGCCAGGCAATGCTGAAGTGACGGAAGAAGCAAGCACAACGGTTGAAGAGCAGTCAGGAGCTATATTCTCCAATGCTCTGGTGGGAATTTACGACGGAGATCAGGCTCTGGAGGCCGGACTTTTCGCTGAAAGCAGCGCATCAGTTTCCGGAAATGCCTTAGCCGTATTCAAAGTGACGATTTCCGAGGAAGCCGTACACTGCTATTATAACAGCAACCTTGTCGGAAACTACTCTAATCCAGAGGAGGAGTATAAGACTGACGACGATCTTATGAGCTGGCTGCCGACGAATCCTTTTACGGTAGAGGTTACAGATCATACAACCACTCATATTGTTGTTCCTTACAAGTATTATGATACGGACTACTATGATTACACATTCGTGACGTGGGCTGATGACGCAGCAGGTGTCTGGGGACCTGTCAGCAGGACTTTCGTACAGGCACTAACTACGGACGTGGGTCCTATTGAGGATCTGGTGGATCTTATGAACGGTCCATCCGCAGCACCGGTATTGTTGTCGAAATGACGGTAGGCTACTGACCAGTCTGAATAATCTGCACAGTCCATTCCGGTTTTCCCGAATGGGCTGTGCTTTTTTATTGGCCATCTGCGGAGTAGCCGTCCATAACGTTCGTGTTCAGTTTGCCCGTCTAGAGGAGTCCAGCAGGAGTGGATTAGAGAAGTGGTTGATAATCAAGCGCCCAGAAAAAAGATGTCTGCTGGACTCGGTGTAATATGGTGGTTTTGTGGCGAAATGTACGAAGTCCAGCAAGTTACTAAAATGTATATGCTTGATAATAAGAAAAATACATTTGAACGATGTGCTGGACATTGTAAAAGTGACAGCGAATGAACTAATGGAACAGATACGGCCTGCAAAATGGCTCGCGGAAAGATGGGTTAAAAAAGAAAGGGGCTGTTGTGACGCAGCCCCTTAAGATTGTCGTTTGAGTTTGTTGGATGCCTTTAGAAAGCCAGCATGGGTCTTACCGTTGAGCCTGTCTCTTTTCTGAAGTGCAGATATTCAATCCATCCGCCGTCCGCGAAATCTATGTAACGGTAGTTTGTGGGAGAGGACTGTGCTGCTATCTGTATTCCGTTGCCGGAATCAGCGAATATTATCTTGTTGGAGAAGCTGACCTTCTCCATGGCGCTGTTCATCAAGAACGCCACAGTACCCATCTCCATCCAGGACAGGCATCCGTCCCAGCCTCCGACTGCTGAACTGGCCTGTACATTGGACTCGTCAAACTGCAGGCCGGTAAGATTGCTGATGGCGTCCAGCAACTGGCCTCCGGCCGGCATAAACCAGCCTGTTGTCATGCCTTCTGCCGGACCTCCGACCTCATTTGCAAAGTTGCCTACGGCCTTGAATCCGGGATAGTTCCCGGCTTCGACATCGGCTGCTCTCTCTGAGACGAGCAGACTGTAGTTCGCGTAACCCTCTATGTCAGCTATGGCGAGACTGTAAAGCTCTTGCGGGTCTGTAAGCTCGGGTATGCTGGTAAAGCCTATTTCGGATTCATCCCTCTCGTAATTTCCTGACGAGTAGTCTTTATACCAGCAGAAGTATCCACCATATCTGGCACTCCAGGTCGCAAGGACCAGAGCGTGGGCTGTCCCTCCGAGTGCTTCTTTTTCACCGTTGCCGATTCTTTCCGGGTCGATCTGGCATACAAGCCCTATTACATTGGCGGAGCCTACTTCGGATGCCGGAGCGTCCTTTGAGAGCAGGTTCCCGTCCGCGAGGAAGAAGTCACCTATCTGGAGATTGTGCTCTATGACAGTCGGGTCGCCTTCGGAGAAGGAAGTGCATTTCCCGGATTCAGCATTGCCGTCATAGGTTTTGGACTCACCGGAGTATGTGCATGGGATGGAGAAGGCACCCGGTTCTACGACCAAAAGAAGTCTCCCGTTTTTACTTTTGGGAATCTTTGAGTCAAAAGAGATTCTGAGACCGCTCAACGAATAGTCAGGGATGTCGTAGTCCGTGTTGGTGAATGTGTAGAATGTCCCCGGAAGGCTTATCTCAACAAGCCCCATGGCATGTGACATGTCGAGATTGAGACTGTTGTCCGCCGGAGCTGCCCTGCCTATAAGCAGGTCGGAGGAGTCGAATCCGTCTCCGCTCTGGTCGGACGCTACAGGCCAGGCCTCGCTTATCATTGAGAAAAAGCCTGCGGCATCAGATGCCGTAAGGTCTACTGATGCAGGCAATGTCTCCTGATAAGGCCAGTAAGCATAGTACTCGGCTCCTGAGGGGAACAGCATTTCCGGATCCGCGGCTTGCCATACAATGGCGTCGCCGGTGCCTGATGCGGTGAGGCAGATGTTATTGAAGCCTTCCAGTATCTCTCCGTTCATCAAGGCGAACAGACCGATACGGTCTCCTGCTGAGAATGCCCTGTTGTTAGAATAGGTCCCGTCTTCCATGGAAAATCCGTTGTCGCTGACTGTGATTGTCAAGGGAATGTCCACGGAATCTTCTTTGCCGGTATTTTTCTCGCAGCCCATTATGACTGTACAGACTGCTGCGGCGATGATAAATCTTTTCATAAAACAAAAATTAAAATATATTCATGCAAATGTACGAAAATAAATAAAAGCCAGATGGATTTTTTGGAAAAACCTGTCTGGCTTAACTGGATCAAGGTCGGCTGAATTACTCGCAGATGATGGTTACGCTGTCCACGACCATGATGCTGCCCGAGGCGGCACGGTACTGGTTGCCTTCCTTGCTGGCTGCGAAGATTACGGCCAGCTTGTAGGTCTTGGAGGGGTCGTAGTCCTTGACGTACTCCATGTCGACGGTAAACTGGGTGAACTCAGCGGCGCCGGCTGTCTCGAAGCTGCCGGTGGCGCAGATGGCCTCCGATGTGTAGATGTTCTCACCGTTGAGTGTCTCGTCCTCGCTGGAGACCTCGTAGAGTACTGCGTTGACAGTGCCGAGATCCTGCTGGTCGATGATGTTTCCGTTCTCGTTATAGAAGTCCTCTCCCGGGGTGTATTTCAGCCATCCGGTGACGGTCAGAGGCTTGTCCTCGAAGATGATGCCGAACTCGGTGGTGGCCATGGGATTTTGCATTGCGGCCATAGCATTGAAAGTGCCGAGGAAGATGGTGCCGGAGGTGACAGCCGGAATCTTCTGTCCCATCATTTCGCCTCCGGTGGTGAATACTGACTCGATGATGACCCCTTTGCCCTCCAGGCCATTGTCGGTAGGACGTACGGGGTACTCGCCATCGTATGTGATGCCGCCTCCGAAAATAGGACCCATGTTCTTAATCAGTGCCACGGCATCGTTACATGTGGCCCAGCCTGCGGGGTTGAGGATGTCGTTGTACATCGTTCCTGCCTCCCATGTCTCGAAATCGTAGAAATAAATGCTTCCGGAGGCGGAGACGGTATAGGTGTTTTCGGTGCCGTTCTCAGCCACAACAGTGAATGTCACCGACTTGCCGTTGGAAAGGTCTATGGCGCTTCCTGATGCCGGGGTGACTGTGGCTCCTTGCGAGACTTCGATAGTGGGAACCAGAGCGGTGAGATCCCATGCTCCGGCGGTGTCGGGATTCATGCTTACGGAAACAGTACGGTTGTCCTGGTCGATTGTTGTCCCGAAAACAGCTGCATTGGCGGAGTTGGAGGCGTCAAAGGTGAAGGAAGTGATGAGTGCCTCGCTGCTTTCGTTTCCGGTGAGTTTGGTACCTTCGAATGTGACGTCTACTGGTGTGCCGTTGAAGTCGATACTGATAGTGAGGCTGATGGTGTTGTCGGCGAATCCTCCGTCGACAGTGACGTGCTGCTCGCCGATGACATTGAGGGTCAGAGTCTGTTCACCGGACAGGGTGTAGTCGTACTCCGGTATGTCGGAACCGACTATCTTGCAGCTGTCAACTTTGATGGTGCCCAACTCCATGCCCATGAAAGAGAAGTCCTCAAGTGTGAGGCTGACGGTCTCGTCGTCAACTTTGGCGACAGTGATGTTCCTGGCGATGTCCGAACCGACGGGCTCACCTCCCAAAGTGATATTGAGCAGGCCCTTGTACTCGCCGGCCAGCTGCTCGTCTATGGGGTATGTGATGTCGGGATTGTCAGTAGTGCCGGTGACTGCTTTCGCGAAATAGGCTCTTGTTGTTACACCGTCCTGTGCTGTTACAGTGAATGTCACTGAGCCTTGTGAGAAGTCCACGGCCGAACCTGATGCCGGTGAGACTGTCGCGTTTTCAGAGACAGTAATGGTGGGAACGAGGGCGGAGAGCCGCTCGGAAACGGAGTCGGAGCTGACACTGAATGTGATGCTGTCACCGTTGATGACAGGCACTGAAGTCACGATGCTGTTCGCTTCAACAGATGTGTCAAAAGTGAATGAGACGATCTCGGCTTCCGACGATAATTCTTCCGCTTGCCTGCAAGAGAATGTGCCGGTGATGGCGACTGTGGCGGCAAGTAGAAGGTGTTTTAATGATAAATTGCTCATAATGAGTTTGTTTTGGTTTAAATAGTTAGTACAAAATATTCTAGAATTAGCCTATTCAAACTGTATATGACAGTGCATTATTCAGATTACGGGGCGCTAAGATAAATCTTTTCTTCTATTGAAAGACGATTTTGCGGGACTTTTTACTATTTTTGTATGTTATTTGTAGATTGCAAATTCGACAAAATATAGACTATATGACTGATTTCCAGAAATCAATTATCGAGGGTATCCCGGATGTGCTTCCGGCTCCCAAACCATTTGACCCGACGGTCAATCATGCTCCGCACAGAAAGCAGATACTTACCGCTGAGGAAAAGAAACTGGCATTGAAAAACGCGCTGCGGTATTTTCCTCCAAAGCACCATGCCGAGCTTATACCTGAGTTCAAGGAAGAGCTTGAGACTTACGGACGTATCTATATGTACCGTCTGCGGCCCGATTACAAGATATACGCACGCAGTATAGATGATTTTCCGTACAAGAGCCGTCAGGCTGCGGCCATCATGCTGATGATATCCAATAACCTGGACATGGCCGTAGCCCAGCACCCCCACGAGCTGATCGTCTACGGAGGCAACGGGGCCGCATTCCAGAACTGGGCCCAGTACCGTCTGACCATGCAGTATCTCTCGCAGATGACGGACGAGCAGACCCTGGTGCTGTATTCGGGCCATCCGCTGGGGCTCTTCCCCTCGCATAAGGATGCACCGCGTCTGGTCATCACAAACGGAATGGTTATTCCCAACTACTCTTCCAAGGATCATTGGGAGAAGTTCAACGCCCTCGGTGTCTCCCAGTACGGGCAGATGACTGCGGGCTCCTTCATGTATATAGGTCCTCAGGGCATCGTGCACGGCACGACCATCACTGTCATGAACGCCGCCAGGATGCACACCCGTCCCGGGACGGAGAACCGCGGCAAGCTCTTCGTAAGCTCAGGTCTCGGCGGTATGTCTGGAGCTCAGGGCAAGGCCTCGGTGATAGCCGGTGTGGTCGGTATCATCGCGGAGATCAATCCCAAGGCTATCAGGACCCGTTACTCACAGGGCTGGGTAGACGAGGTGTACACCGAACTCGACCCGCTTATCGACAGGGCTCTCAAGGCCAGGGAGAACAAGGAGGCTGTGGCCCTGGCATATCAGGGCAATATCGTAGACCTCTGGGAGAGACTGGCAAAGAGGGGAGTGGATGTGGACCTCGGTTCCGACCAGACCTCACTGCACAATCCATGGGCCGGCGGTTACTATCCCGCAGGTTTCACTTTCGAGGAGTCCAATGAGATGATGGCCTCCGACCCTGACAAGTTCAAGAGGGAGGTGCAGAAGTCGCTCCGCCGTCAGGTGGCCGCCATCAACAAGCTCACAGAGAAGGGTATGTACTTCTTCGACTACGGTAATGCCTTCCTGCTGGAGGCTTCCCGTGCGAAGGCTGACATCATGGGGGCGAACGGGGCCTTCCGTTATCCCTCCTATGTGCAGGATATCATGGGCCCGCTCTTCTTCGACTATGGCTTCGGTCCGTACCGCTGGGTATGTACATCCTCAAAGCCTGAGGATCTGGCGGAGACAGACCGGATAGCGGCAGAAGTGCTCGAGGACATCTACCGGACGGCACCGGAGGAAATCAAGCACCAGCTTGCAGACAACATCCACTGGATCAAGGAGGCAGGCAAGAACAAGCTTGTCGTTGGGTCGCAGGCACGTATTCTCTATGCCGATTCCGAAGGACGTATAAGGATAGCCCTTGAAATGAACAGGGCCATCAGGGAAGGCCGTATCTCGGCACCTATCGTGCTCGGACGCGACCATCATGACGTATCCGGTACTGACTCGCCTTACCGTGAGACGTCCAATATCTACGACGGATCACAGTTCACCGCCGACATGGCCGTGCAGAACGTCATAGGCGACTCCTTCCGCGGCGCTACCTGGGTGTCCTTGCACAACGGCGGCGGAGTAGGCTGGGGCGAGGTCGTCAACGGAGGCTTCGGCATGGTCATCGACGGCAGTGATGACGCTGACCGCCGCATTAGGAACATGCTCCACTGGGATGTCAACAACGGCATCGCCCGCCGCAGCTGGGCCCGCAACAAGGGAGCCATGTTTGCAATCAGGAGAGAGATGGAGCGTACCCCCGAGCTGAAGGTCACCATGCCCTATCTGGTGGACGAGAGTCTTCTGTAACAGACTGGAACTATTAACTTTCAAATATTTGAAATATGGCAGAAAAATTATTTACAGAGTTTCCTCCTGTTCCTACGTCCGCATGGGAAGAGGTGATCACGAAGGACCTCAAGGGCGCCGACTACGAGAAGAAGCTCGTATGGAAGACCTATGACGGATTCTCCGTGCGTCCTTATTACCGTGCCGAGGACCTTCAGGGTCTGAAGTACGTAGGGAAAAATCCTGGAGAGTTCCCCTTCGTAAGAGGAACTAAGCAGAATAACAAATGGTTTATCAACGAGAGTCTCTGCTGTGAGGATCCCGCTGCGGCCAACAGCCAGGCGCTGACGCTTCTCACAAAGGGTGTGGAGTCATTCACCTTCTATCTTGGAGAGGGCAAGTCCATGGAAGTCTCGGATTTCGCGACACTCCTCAAGGGCATTGCGCTGGAAAAGGTGCCTGTAGGATTCCGCGGCTGTTGTCCGAGGACAGTTGGTACTCTGACCAATTTCCTGAAATACGTGGACTCTCTCGGTGTCGACAAAGATACTGTGCGCGCTACATTTGACTTCTCGCCTCTCAGATCGCTCAATACAAAGGGAACATTCTGTGAGGAAAAGGCTTTCAATGCCCTGGCAGAGTGCGTCAGGGCCGCTGCTCCTTACAAGAATGTACGTGTGATAGAGGTAGGGGCGTACATCTACAACAGCTGCGGCGCCTCCTCCACCCAGGAGCTCGCATTTGCCCTCAGCCAGGGCAGCGAGTACATCTCCCGTCTCTCCGAGATGGGCATCGACGTGGAGACCATTGCCCGCAAGACCTTCTTCGAGTTTGCGGTAGGCAGCTCCTATTTCATGGAGATAGCCAAGTTCCGCGCCGCCCGCATGCTCTGGGCCAACGTTGTCGAGGACTACGGCTGCGCCAAGGGCTGCCCTGAGATGATGCTGGTATTCGCCACCACCTCCGAGTACAACCTTACAGTCTACGATTCCTATGTAAATATGCTCCGCGGTACCACCGAGGCCATGAGCGCTGCTATCGCAGGCGTGGACTACCTCGAGGTGCTGCCTTATGACTTCGCGTTCCGGGTTCCCAATGACTTCTCCCGCCGTATCGCACGCAACGTGCAGAACATCCTCAAGGAGGAGGCCCGCTTCGACAAGGTCGTCGACCCTGCGGCCGGTTCCTACTATGTGGAGATGCTTACCGAGAAGATAGCCGAGGCCGCATGGGATCTCTTCCGCAAGGTAGAGGCCGCCGGCGGTTATGTGGCCCAGTTCAAGGCCGGATTCATCCAGTCCGAGATCAAGGCCGTGTCCGACAAGAGGGACAAGAACTACGCTACCCGCCGCGACACCATCCTCGGAAGCAACCAGTATCCGAACTTCCTCGAGAAGGCCGGTGACGAGATTACTCCCGAGATTGTCTCCCGTGATATTCCTACCCGCATGGGGCAGGTAGTTCCCGCACACGGATGCCATAAGGATGATGCGGTCGAGCCTCTCAGGCCCTACCGCGCAGCCGAGGCCTTCGAAGCCCTTCGTCTTGCTACAGACCGCAGCGGCAAGGAGCCCAAGGCATTCATGCTTACATTCGGCAACCTGGCCATGTGCCGCGCCCGTGCCCAGTTCTCCTCGAACTTCTTCGCAGTGGCCGGTATCCGCATCATCGACAACAACCGTTTCGCTTCCATCGAGGAGGGCGTAAAGGCTGCCCTCGCTTCCGGAGCCGAGATCGTGGTTGCCTGCTCGTCCGACGACGAGTACGCTGAGGCAGTGCCTGAGATCGCACGCCTTATCGGTGACAAGGCCATCGTAGTCGTAGCAGGCGAGCCTGCCTGCAAGGAGGATCTCCAGTCCAAGGGAATCCAGAACTTTATCAGTGTCAAGAGCAACGTCCTCGAGACCCTTCGCGGCTATCAGGAGAAGCTCGGAATCAAATCTCTTTAATCTCAGAAGTTATGCGTCCTAATTTTAAAGACATACAGTTTGACAATGCCGCCGCAGGATGCGCGCAGGCAGCTGCTTCACAGCAGATTTGGGAGACTCCGGAGCACATCGGCGTGAAGGAGATCTACACTCCCAAGGACAATGAGGGAATGGAGCACCTGAACTATGCAGCAGGCCTTCCTCCTTTCCTCCGCGGACCTTACAGCACCATGTACGTGATGAGGCCCTGGACCATCCGTCAGTATGCCGGATTCTCCACGGCCGAGGAATCCAATGCATTCTACCGCAGGAACCTCGCTGCCGGACAGAAGGGACTTTCCGTTGCCTTCGACCTGGCAACACACAGAGGCTACGACGCTGACCATCCCAGAGTAGTGGGTGACGTCGGCAAGGCCGGTGTGTCCATCTGCAGTGTAGAGGACATGAAGGTGCTCTTCGACCAGATACCTCTGAACAAGATGTCAGTGTCCATGACCATGAACGGAGCCGTTCTGCCTATCCTGGCCTTCTACATCGTGGCAGCCCAGGAGCAGGGTGCCAAGCTCGAGGAGATGCAGGGTACCATCCAGAACGATATCCTCAAGGAGTTCATGGTCCGCAACACCTACATCTATCCCCCCGAGTTCTCCATGAGGATTATCGGTGACATCTTCGCCTACACCTCCAAGTACATGCCCAAGTTCAACTCGATATCCATCTCCGGCTACCACATGCAGGAGGCCGGTGCTACCTGCGACATCGAGATGGCCTATACTCTGGCTGACGGTCTGGAGTACCTGCGTACAGGTATCAAGGCCGGCATCGACGTGGATGCCTTCGCTCCCCGTCTGTCCTTCTTCTGGGCCATCGGCATGAACCACTTCATGGAGATCGCCAAGATGCGTGCAGCCCGTATGCTCTGGGCCAAGATTGTAAAGCAGTTCAATCCTAAGAGCAACAAGTCCCTCTCACTGAGGACCCACTGCCAGACTTCCGGCTGGTCCCTGACCGAGCAGGATCCCTTCAACAACGTGGCCAGGACATGTATCGAGGCCATGGGTGCCGCACTCGGACATACCCAGTCCCTGCATACCAACGCCCTCGACGAGGCTATCGCCCTGCCTACCGACTTCTCCGCCCGTATCGCACGTAACACCCAGATCTACATCCAGGAGGAGACCAACGTTTGCCGCGGCATAGATCCTTGGGCAGGTTCCTACTACGTAGAGTACCTGACTGACCAGATCGCCCACAAGGCATGGGAGCACATCCAGGAGATCGAGAAGCTCGGCGGTATGGCCAAGGCTATCGAGACCGGTATCCCCAAACTCCGTATCGAGGAGGCCGCCGCACGCAAGCAGGCCCGTATCGACTCAGGTGTGGACAAGATTATCGGTATCAATGAGTACCGTCTGGACAAGGAGGATCCCATCGAGATTCTCGACATCGACAATACCAAGGTACGCGAGTCCCAGATCGCCCGTCTTAAGGAGCTTCGTGCCAACCGTGACAATGCCGCTGTCCAGGCTTCTCTGGATGCCATCACCAAGGCTGTCGA
This sequence comes from Candidatus Coprenecus pullicola, assembly GCA_018711925.1. GTDB lineage: Bacteria > Bacteroidota > Bacteroidia > Bacteroidales > UBA932 > Coprenecus > Coprenecus pullicola. Next base: position 2,236 of record DVHR01000001.1, on the reverse strand, counting down.
GACCAAGAGCGGCAACCTGCTCGAGCTCGCAGTCGAGGCCGCACGCAACCGCGCCACTCTCGGTGAGATTTCGGATGCATGCGAGAAAGTAGTAGGAAGATATAAAGCAGTTATACGTATGAATACAGGTGTTTACTCTTCAGAGGTCAAGAATGACAGCGAGTTCGAGAAGGCCAAGGAGATGGTTGCCGAGTTCGCGAAGAAGGAAGGCCGTCAGCCCCGTATCATGATAGCCAAGCTGGGTCAGGACGGACACGACCGTGGAGCCAAGGTTGTGGCTACCGGTTATGCCGACTGCGGCTTCGATGTGGATATGGGCCCTCTCTTCCAGACTCCTGCAGAGGCAGCAAAGCAGGCTGTGGAGAACGACGTTCACATCGTCGGCGTATCCTCCCTTGCAGCCGGTCACAAGACCCTCGTGCCCCAGATCATCGACGAGCTCAAGAAGCTCGGACGTGAGGACATCATGGTGGTAGTCGGCGGTGTCATTCCTCCTCAGGATTACGACGCCCTCTACAAGGCAGGTGCCGCCGCCATCTTCGGCCCCGGTACCCGTATCTCCACCGCAGTCATCAAGATGATCGAGCTGCTCAACATGCGTTAATGCTCCAGAGGCGGTAGAGCGCGTATCTCTGCCCCTACGGCAATGAATCAGGCCCGACCGGAACCACACCGGCCGGGCTTTTTCTATTATGCCGAGCCATAGTGATTCAGTCTCTGAGCACTGAGCCTGCACACACCGATGGTCGCAATTATGGTCTCCGACCCCGTGGACAACGGTAAGTGCAGTCGCACTTTGAATCTGCAAGGTGTTTGTAATCAGTGTGTTCTTGAGAGCTGCCGCTCTTTCCGACGCTTTTCTAAGTGCTGAAAAGATCATGTCTGAACTGTAATGGATTGATTATATGACGATTACAAAAAAGCCCTGCTGCACAGTTTCCCGTTGCTCCGCCAGCTTTCTGTGGCAGTGGCTCCCGACAGGTCGGTGTAGGACTTGCGGTGCGTATCGCTGCTGCGATGATGGTTTAAAAAAGGTTTTAGTACACTTCTGTTTGTGAATTCACGCTGCAAAAGCAGGTGCCGGAGGCGTTCCGGGAAAGGTCAATTTGTAGCGGTTTTTGGCCGATTTTTCTTTCAGTTGCAATGTTTTTCCCATCTTTGCGTCGGATGACGGTCTTAAACGGCTGTAAGTAAAAATATATGAGACAGATTGTTATAAGACAGGCATCGGAGGATGATGCACAGTTGATAGCCTCGGCTGTGGTGATGGCCATAGGCGGAGATGAGTCCGCGCTGAAGTATTGCGGGGATGATTATATGAGCGTTTTAGAGGAACTGGCGAGGATGGAGACCTCACAGTACAGCTGGCGCAATGCGCTTGTGGCTGAGGTGGATGGCGCTCTGGCGGGAACTGTCATAGGCTACGACGGGGCCAGGCTGCAGGAGCTGCGCAGCCACACTTTTGACGTAATCCGTATGCACATCGGGACAGCACTTCCCTTTATCGAGGATGAGACCGGTCCCGGGGAATTCTATCTCGACTCCATTGCTGTTCTGCCGGCCTTCCGGGGATGCGGTGTCGGAGGCAGGCTGCTTGCCGCAATGCGTGACCGGGCTTTGGCGGAAGGCCATGAGCGTGTCGGCCTGTTGGTGGATTTCGGGAACCCGGATGCAGAGCGGCTGTATCTCTCACTCGGATTCACGCGCATGGAGGAAAGACAATTCCTCGGGCACGACATGTGGCATCTGCAGTACTGCCGGAAATAGACAGCATCGCTCATTCGTTTTGTGAATTGCACGCTGTTTTTCAGTTGTCTGTGAGTCAGTGTGTTACGAAAGGCTCTGCAATTCTCACCGCGTCATAAGTGCCTGAGAAATGCAAGCCGTTTTGTAAGTGCCGTATATTCAGATGGTTATGAAATAGTCTGCAATTCTCATCTTGCGCGCTATGCTCCTCCTGAACGGCGTTGAAGGCAATCAGATGTTTCGTAAAATGGATTGCAAAAAAAAGCCGGTCAGTTATCCTGCCGGCTTCGTATCTTAATGATAGATTTGTTACTCCTCGTTCAGTCTGAGGTGCTGTACGTAGATAGCCTTCTTGATCTCGTTTCTTCTCTTCACGGAAGGTTTCTCGAACTGCTTTCTGCTGCGCAGCTCGCGTACCACTCCTGTCTTCTCGAATTTACGTTTGAACTTCTTCAGAGCCTTCTCTATGTTCTCGCCTTCTTTGATAGGT
>DVHR01000021.1 GCA_018711925.1 Candidatus Coprenecus pullicola | reverse complement strand
GTTGTCGATGCCCCCGTAGACCTCAGGGTCGATACCCGAGTACTTGGTGAAGGTTGCTACGTTCTGCACTGTTCCGAATATGCTGAGATTACCGCCCTTGTCCAGATCGAACAGGTAGCTGAGGGTGATGCGGTCAATCTTGAAGAAGGAGCCGTCCTCAACCCAGTAGTCGGACAGGTAGGCTGCATTGGTAAAGCCCCAGCTTGAGGCATCAGCCATACAGTTGCGTACGAAACTGTTGGTCCACAGGTCGGAGAGGAGGGACAGACGGGAGGCGTTGTTGTTGTACACCATCTGGCCGAGGTTGCCGTGTCCGGCGATGGCCAGGGTCAGGTTCTTCCAGGACACCGAGGTATTGAAACCGATAGTCCATACGGGGTTGGCCTGTCCGAGGTAGTAGAGGTCGTCAGCATCGATGACACCGTCACCGTTCTGGTCCACGTATGCACCGGGGATAGGTGCGCCGTTCTCGTCATATACCTGCTGGTATACATAGAAGGTGTTGGCAGGATAGCCGGTCATATGTCTCTGTATCGTGTTGCCGACACCGCCGCTGATACCTCCGGTAGCCACACCTGTGTAGCCGTCACCGTCATTGGTGGTCAGCTTTGTGATGCGGTTCTGGTTGTAGGCGAAGTTGGCTCCTATGCTCCAGTACCAGTCCTGGGTCTGGACGGGGACACCGGTAATCTCGAACTCGACTCCCTTGTTGACCAGCGAGCCGATGTTGGCGAAGAGGTAGTTGGTCAGGTTGGCTCCAGCGGCTACGGGAGTGTAGTTAAGCAGGTCGGTGGTCTCCCTGTAGTAAACATCCAGAGCACCGAACAAACGGTCGTTGAAAAAGCCGTAGTCAATACCTATATTATAGGTAGTAGTAGTCTCCCACTTCAGGTCGGCGTTGTAGCCATTAGGAGTGATAGGCACGATAACCTGACCGTCGAACATATAGTAACTTCCTATGAGATTTGTCTGATATGTAGGAATTGACTGATACACATCTCCAATGTCCTGCTGGCCGGTCTGTCCCCAGCTCAGACGCAGCTTGAGGTCCGACACTGCCTTGGAGTTCTTCAGGAAGCTCTCGCCCTTGATGTTCCATCCGAGAGCGACGGAGGGGAAGAAGCCCCACTTGTTGTTGGTGAAGCGGGAGGTACCGTCCCAGCGGACAGTGGCTGTCACCATGTAGCGGTTGTCATAGTTGTAGTTGGCACGTCCGAAGAAGGATACGAGGAAGTACTCGCTCGCGTTGTGGAACTCGGAGAGGGTGGCCACTGTACCGGCTACGGGGTCAGGCTGGGTCTCGGAGATACTGTTGCTCTCGGTGTAGAAGTGCTGCCAGGAGTAACCGGCCATCACTCCGAAGCTGTGCTTGTTTATCTCCTTGGAATAGTCCGCGTAGGCCTCGAGGGTCATGTCCTGCTTGGTCTGGTCGTAGGGATTGTTGAGTCCACGGCCGGCCTGGGTCTGGTTGTGGTAGGACTGCTCAGCACCGTAAGGCACGGTAACTGTTCCGTTGGAGTGGGAGTAGTCCATACCGAGGTTGAGATTGAGCCTCAGGTCCTCGAATCCGTGGATCTTATAGTCGAACTGGGCGTTGCCGATGAAGCGGGAAGCGCTGGACACGTCGTTGCGCTGGTAGAGGGCCGCCAACGGGTTTACGGTAGACTGGGTGTTAGGCTCGAAAGTCCTGTCAGGACCGTCACCCATCACATTTCCCCACATCCAGTATCCGTCCAGACCATGAGTCTCATCGTATATGGGCTGGGTAGGGTCGTACTCGACTGCGGCCGATATGGCGGCAGTGTTGGCGAAACGGTTGTTCTGGAACATTCCCTTACCGTTGAGCGAGATGGTCAGATGTTCATCGAAGAAGGTAGGGTTCAGGTTCAGAGCGACAGTACCTCTTTCCATACTGGAAGTCTTGAGAGTACCTTTTTCATTAAGGTAGCCTCCTGACACACGATAGGGCATGTAGCCGGCATCACCGAACTTGAAGTTTCCGGAGAGGCTCACATTGGCCTCATGGCTCATGCCTAGCTGATAGATGGCTCTCTGCCAGTCGGTATTGTCGTCACCGAGCGCGAGGTATCCCTCTGAGGTCTCACTGCCGGTATAGGCCAGCATCGCTTCTCTCATCTCGTCCCCAGTCATCACGTCCAGATATTTGGCGTTCTGGGAGATGGAGAGGGTGTAGTCGGCACTTACGTGAGGTATGGCCGAGTCATACTTGCTGCCCTTCTTGGTGGTGATGATGATCACACCGTTGGATGCACGGGAACCGTAGATGGCGGTCGCCGAAGCGTCCTTGAGGACGGTAAAGGTCTCGATATCGCTCGGGTTGATGGAGGAGAGCTGGTCAGCCACACCGCTGATACCCTCGTTGGTGATGGGCAGACCGTCTATCACAATCAGAGGAGAGTTCTCCGCGTTCAGGGATGAACCGCCACGGATACGTATTGTGGCCGCAGATCCAGGAGCTCCGTCACCGTCAGTAATAACGACACCGGCCGACTTGCCTTTCAGCATCTCCGAAGGAGAAGTGATGGCGCCTTTGTTCAGCTGGTCAGCCCGCACCGTGGACACGGAACCGGTCAGGTCTTCTTTCTTGACCGTACCGTAACCGATAACCACGACCTCATCCAGCAGCTCGGTATCTTCTTCCAGAACGATAACCGACACCTCTCCGGCCGGAACGGTCACTACCTTGTAACCGATCAGCCTTACTTCAATAATGGAGGACGCAGACGGAACGGTCAGTTCGAAATAACCGTCCATGTCTGTCTCCGTACCGTTCAGCGTTCCCTGTTCCAGGACCGCCGCCCCGGCGATTGGGCCCAACTCGTCGACAACACGGCCTTTGACCGTATACTGCGCGAACGCACTTGTCAGAGAGAGCAACGTAGCCGAGATCAACATTGTCATCAATCTTTTCATACGTTAAATATTTAATTGATTGGTAATGAATGTATATATTATAAAATCACTTTATCTTATCACGTCGCGCGAAAACACGCAGCTGCACCGGATCATCCTTGTCCTCCACCAGAAGTACCGAGAGGGCGGCAACAAGCAGACACAGGCCGGAGAAGACCATCGCATATATGGTATGACCGCCGTAGACATGCTTTACCAAAACTCCTCCCAGCAGGCCGTTGCATACCTGAGGAATCGTTATGAAGAAATTGAATATGCCCATGAATACGCCCATCTTGTTCGCAGGGAGCGAGCCTGCAAGAATAGAATAAGGCATAGCCAGAATACTGCCCCACGCGATACCCACGCCTATCATGGATATGACCAGCATATTCGGATTCTTGAAGATGAAGAACGAAGCGAAACCGAGGGCTCCAAGCAGCAGGGACATGGAGTGAGTGGCCTTGCGGCCTATCTTAGAGGCTATCCAAGGCAAAAGGAAGGCATACACCACTGCCACACCATTATATACACCCTGGAGAACACCGACCCAGTCCCCGGCATTGCCGTAGGCGGCCGAGGCACGGTCCACCGTACCATAGCAGTGCTCAGCCACAGCCGGAGTCATATAGACCCACATGGAAAACAGGGCAAACCAGGAAAAGAACTGAACAACTCCAAGCTGCACCATCGTTTTGGGCATACGGCCGAAATCCTTGAATATTTCCAGAAATCCACCGTCCTTCCTCTTCGTATCTCCGGGTTCGGGTGGATATTCGGAAGTGCTGCACACTGTCCAGAGCACACAGACAAGCAGCACAGCCGCACCTATATAGAACGCCGTACGGACATTGGGTGCCACTCCGCCGTCCTCCGCAGGCACATTGGACATACCGAACCAGTTGGTGAGCACAAACGGAAGAACGGCTCCAACTACCGCACCGATTCCGATAAGGGAGGTCTGCATGGAAAATCCCAGCGTACGCTGCGCTGACGGCAGCTTATCGGCCACCAGCGCCCTGAAGGGCTCCATGGCCACGTTGATGGAAGCATCCATGATCATCAGGATACCGGCTCCTATCAGCAGCGGAGACATCAGGCCCGCCAGCGAGGGGGAATTGGGCATGAGGAACAGCATGAGGGAGGCAAAGATGGCTCCTGCAAGGAAATACGGACGCCGTCTTCCCAGCCTGCACCATGTACGGTCACTGTAATGTCCGATAATCGGCTGGACTATCATCCCCGTAATCGGAGCTGCCAGCCAGAAATAGGACAGATGCTCCACATCGGCTCCGAAAGACTGCAGGATACGGCTCACGTTGGCATTCTGCAGGGCAAGACCGAACTGAATTCCGAGGAAGCCGAAACTCATATTGAAGATCTGCCAGAAAGTCATCTTTTTCTTTTCCATATTGACCGGTCCTATTTAAGCGATGTAAAATTACTTTTCCTATACCTTTAATAATTATACTTTCCGACAGACCGTAGAAAAACCCTGACGGACTGTAACATTTTTTTAACAAATCGGATTTTAGTCTTACCTTTGCCGATGCTATGGATGTCCTGATAATAGAAGACGAGTTGCCAGCTCAGCAGATACTTGTACGGCTGATAAAGCAGTACTTTTCCGATTTCAACATCATCGGGGCGCTGGACTCTGTCAAGGCTGCCGCCAGGTACCTTCAGGACAAAAGCCCGGACCTTATCTTTATGGACGTGGAACTGTCCGACGGCAAGTGCTTCGACCTGTTCCGGCAAGTGGACATCCAGTGTCCGGTCATCATCACCACCGCATATGCCGACTACGCTCTGGACGCGTTCAAGGCCAAGTGCATCGACTACCTCTTGAAACCCATTGACTCCGACGCTTTCCGGGAATCCGTGGAAAGATGCATGCAGTTATGCGGGGTAACTGCCGCAAGAAAAAGCTCCCCTGATGTGACCGCCTACGCCAAGCCCGCTTACAAACACCACCTCACCATAAAGTTAGGCAGTCAGATACTGGTCATAGACATTCACGACATCGCCTACTTCTACTCCAACGACAAATCCACATACCTGGTGACCAGGAATGGCAAGGAATACATGACAGACGAATCCCTTGTGGCTATAGGAGAAGAGCTTGATCCTACCGTGTTCTACAAGATTTCCAGAAAATGCATCATCAGCATGGATTCCATATACACCATATCAAAATATTTCAACTCCCGTCTGAAAGTCACAGTGTCTCCCAAAAACATTGAGCCCATCATCGTACCGAGAGACCGCGTCCAGCCTTTCCTTGAATGGCTGGAAGGAACCTGAACCGTAGTCAGAGTATAAGAGGGATGCGTACCACGAACTCATCTCCTGCCTTTCCCGCCTCCACACTGCGGGAGAAGAGAATCTCATACTGACGGCTGATGTTCCTGAGCCCCATGCCGCTTGACTCCACGGCCTGTTTCTTTGGATTCAGATTATTGGATACCGTTATGAACCGGCCGTCAGTACGCACCTTGATCCGCAGCCGGTTCTCGGAATTGATAATATTGTGCTTGACCGCATTCTCTATCATCATCTGCAGCGCACATGGGATAATCCTGGCTTCATTGTACTCCCTGGGGATGTCTATATCGGTCACAAAGGAGCTACCGAAACGTTCCCTTACCAGGTCATTGTACTTGCCGACAAACTCCAGTTCCTCCTCCAGCATGACGACCGTGTTCTTCTCCAGTTTCAGGAAATACCTGTACACCCCTGCGAGTTTCCCCGCATAATCGCTGGCCCTGTCGGCATCTTCGTGTATGAGATACTGCAGCACGTTCAGGCAGTTGAAAAGGAAATGCGGGTTGGTCTCGCTTTTCAGAAGCTGATACTGGTAATTGGCTCTGGCCCGTTTCTCTGCCTCAACTGCCACAGCCCGCCTGTTGGACCAGCGGTAATAGAAAATCAGGTCAATCACCAGCATCACCACGGCATTGAACACCAGATTGCTGACGTAAGTAAACAAAAACAGATGGTCGAATATGCGGAAGTCTCCGCCGGCCACGCTGCGTTGTTCCAGCCTTATAAGCAACGAGACCAGAAAGGCCACCAGGCATATGGCCGCGACCTCTACCAAAGAGCGTATGATAAAGCGGCCTCCGTAAGGAAAGCAGCGCACCAGGATACGCACTACCAGGAAGTCCGCCAGCACTGCACCGAACGTAAGTGTAAAATTCGACAGGGTCTGGAACAGAAAGTCGCCGAAATACAGTCCGAAGCTCTCGTAGAACAAGGGCATCACCTTTTCTATCAACACCCTGGAAAAAAGGACGATAACGGCTATTATCACCAGATCCAGAGCCGACACCTGACTGTCTCTATCTCTTATCGGCATTCCAGTTCTTTCTTATCAGCAGAATGATGATCAGACCCAGAAGTTCGGTGGTAACCATCGTGACTATAACGTTGACCCACACTCCCCACGACGGTATCCAGCGGTCCAGCAGGTCCGCGCCTTCCGTCCCGATATAGAAGCCGGCGAAGCACGAAAGGAACGCCAGCCCCAGAAAGACATCGAAAGAGGCCCTGTAAAAGCTTATCAACGCATACACCATACCTATCGTAAGGCAGGTCAGAAATATCCCGTCTCCCACCTTGGTGTCGTGAAGCAGAAGACATGTGAGACCGTGGGCTATTACAAACACCAGCACTATGATATTGGATTTGAGAACGTCCCTGCCGGGACTGTTCAGTATGGATAAAAACCGTCTCATAGTCGTAGATATTTCTGTAAAATTAAGGATTTTTAGATAATTTTGCAAAAAATAGGCACAATGATTATTCATTTTCTAATCAACTTCCACACCACGTGGGGACAGAGACTGTACATATCCGGCTCCCTTCCCGAACTTGGTGAAGGAGACACCCTGAAAGCAGTCCCCATGTCCTGGTCGGGAGACGGGGCATGGACAAAGGACATCAAGCTCACATCCCTTCAGGAAAGGATACTGTCATACAGGTATCTGGTCAGGTCCGATGACGGCAGTGCATTCTACGAGGTAGGGCCGGAACGGACCCTGGCTCTCAACAAAGCCTCAAAGGAACTGTTCCTGAAAGACGAGTGGCAGGGCAATTCCGAGTCTGCACCATTTCTCACATCCCCGTTTTCGGAGATATTCTACTCCCACGGGCACAATGAAGCCACTCAGACTCACCTGCATTCAAAAGAACTCATAATACGTGTTACCGCTCCCGCAGTGGAGCCGGACTGCACCGTGAAGATTTGCGGCGACACTCCCATACTCGGTTCCTGGGATCCCGGGAAAGCACCGGCCATGACTCCCGTGCACGGATCAAGATGGGTTGTGCATCTGCCGGCAAACAAACTGGCGGATGCCTTCGAGTACAAATTTATAAAATACAACTCGCGCAACGGGGAAACCGTCTGGGAAGAGACAGACAACCGCCGTCTGAGCGTTCCGGTTCTGAAGGAGCATCAGACATGGTCCGTGGAGCATTCCATGGCCGCATTCAGAACAGGGCATCCAAGATTCTACGGAACGGCTGTACCGGTATTCGCCCTCAGGAGCGCGACCAGCTGCGGTATAGGGGACTTTACCGACCTGAAAGCTCTTGGAGACTGGGCCAAGGCAACAGGGCAGAGCATTGTCCAGATACTTCCTGTCAACGACACCACCTCAACCGGAACCTGGACTGATTCCTACCCTTACGGCGGCATATCGGTCATGGCCCTGCACCCGATATACATCAACATCACTGCCATAGGCCCCATGAAAAACCCTGGAGCCAGGGCAGCCTACAGCCGTGAGCGCAAAGCCCTTGACGCACTCACCGCCATCGACTATGAGAAAGTGCTGGCTTTAAAGACCAAATATCTTAGACTCCAATATCAGGCATACGCAGTGGAAACCTTCGCCGAGCCCAAGTTCCTGTCATTCTATCACAAAAACAGGGACTGGCTTCTGCCCTACTGCACTTTCTGCGCTCTCAGGGACAAATACGGCACAGCTGACTTCTCCAAATGGGGTAACGAGTCCATTTGCACCCCCGAACTGATAACCCGCCTCAACACTAAGGGCAGCGACATATACCCGGAGATATCCTATAATCTGTTTGTACAGTATCACCTGCACCGCCAACTGCTGGACTCCGTACATTACCTGCATTCGCTCGGGATCGCCCTGAAAGGCGACATTCCCATAGGCATAACCCGCAACAGTGCGGACGCCTGGGCCTCTCCGGAGCTGTTCAACATGAGCTCACAGGCCGGCGCACCGCCCGATGATTTCTCGGCTGACGGACAGAACTGGGGATTCCCGACCTACAATTGGGACAAAATGGCAGAGACACAGTACAGCTGGTGGAAAAAACGTTTCGTCAAGATGTCCGAATACTTTGACGCCTACCGCATAGACCATGTTCTGGGATTTTTCCGTATCTGGGAGATTCCCTCCTCGCAGGTCAAGGGCCTTATGGGACATTTCTCTCCGGCTCTGCCGATGAGTTACGAGGAACTGCGGGACTGGGGATTCAACTTCGACTATGCCCGCCACGCCACGCCATATATCAGATACTGGCAACTGAGGGACATGTTCGGAGACAATACCGATACGGTGATGGGAAAGTACCTGGACAGCAACCAGTACGAGGTATTCACCCTGAAGCCCGAATTCAACACCCAGCGTAAGATAGAAGAACATTTCGGGCCGGAGCCGAACAGTATCAAGGACGGCCTAATGGCCCTTGTCTCAGAATTGCTGTTCATGGAGGACGAACAGCAGCCCGGCAAATTCCACCCCAGGATATCCGCACAGTTCACCTATTCCTACAGGGATCTGCCGGAAGACCAGAAAGAGGTATTCAACCGGATATACGACCATTATTTCTACAAGAGACACAACGGGTTCTGGCGGGAATCGGCCTTGCGCAAACTGCCGATGCTGATTTCCGCCACCAACATGCTCACCTGTGCGGAGGACCTCGGTATGATTCCGGACTGCGTGCCGGAAGTCATCCATAATCTGAAGATACTGTCCCTGGAGATATTCCGTATGTCAAAAGACCCGGAGAAAGCCTTCGGAGATCCTTGTCACTATCCATATCTGTGCGTCTGCACCACAGGCACACACGACACCAGCACACTGCGGGCATGGTGGGAGGAGGACAGGAGCGTGTCCGCAAGATTCTGGCACGAGGTGCTGCATGAGGACGGAGAGCCTCCCTTCTACTGCGAGCCCTGGCTCTGCGAGAAGATTATACGGCTGCATACATCCAGTCCGTCAATGCTGACCATACTGCCACTGCAGGACTGGCTGTCCATAGACGGAGACATCCGCGCCCAGGACCCCGCTTCTGAGCGCATCAATGTACCGGCCAATCCAAAGCACTACTGGAGATACAGGATGCACTTGCCACTGGAGGAGCTTACCGCCAATAAGACCCTCAACAGCAAGATCAGAGACCTGACGACAGCATGATCCTCCCCTATATGGAACAGTTATTGCACCTCCTCCAGGACATCTGCAAAGACACTGAGATATGAGAAACGCCGCATATATTCTTTTTCTATCACTTGCCGGCATCGGCATTGTGACCGGATGCTCGGCAGATCCCGCTACTGCAGTCGAAGGGGATTATTCCCTCGAACCGCAGAGTGTACAGATTAACGGAGTGATTATCAATATGGGAGACTGGCCAGGAGCATCCGTAAGCATAACCGGCACGGACGAAAGCACCGCCGACATATCCCTGGACAGCCTTCTGCTTGGCTTTGACAGGCTGACACTGCCGTGCGAAGTTTCCAGAACAGACCGGGACAAATACTCGTTCTACGGAGAATACTCCGGTCAGGACAGGGACATAGAACTGAGCGGCAACGTCAACAAGGGGAAGATGTCTCTGAGCATAACAGACATCTGCACATCTGAAGCGACAGGACGCTGGAGAACGGCTACCGAACAGGACGGGCTTGTCAGCCTCAGTCTCTCGTTCGAGTGTCCGCTTATATCAGAAATTCCACTGGGGGATACTACGATAAGTCTTGACACAGCCGTGAGAATGCTCAACACCGCGCTGCGGGCCTCACTAACAACGGCACTAAGTCCGCTGGACTACATAGAAATGAGCAACACCGGATATGTCAACATATCCTGGTCCGGAGATATCAGCGAAGAGTTCAGGCCACTGTTTCAGGATGTCATTCAGTACTGGCCAGATCCGGAGCATGGAAGTCTACACATCTACCTGCGCCGGACACTCACTGACGGACTTGGATTCCCGGTCTCACCTCTGGATATCCCGGCAGGCTGTTCGGTCAGCGGCTCAGACATGACACTGACTCTGGACAAGACTGCTCTGGAGCCTTTCACAGACATGCTTCTTTCTGCTGCCGGAGATATGACTTACGATGACTACACTGACTCCGGATCTCCTCTTGGAGATTTGACGGAAGAACAGTTTGACGAATACAAAAGCCTGGTTCCTGTCATCCAGGGCGTGCTCGCCATGCCCTCAACCACATACGGAGCAGTGACTACATTTAAGAAAACAAAATAAACACAAACCCAAATTATCGATTTACTCATGAAAAAATTTATTTTCCTGGCCGCGGCCTCACTCGTGCTGCTGGCCTCCTGCGAGAAAGAAAAGAACAACGGACCCGCATCCACAGGTGTCACCGGGGAATGGGTCGCCGACCATGTCACCCTTGCATTCCAGCATCCGGATCTGACCAGCATTGACCTGAGCGTCATTTCCCCCGAACTGGGCGAGATTGCCATAAGCGACATCGTGGCAATGGGAAACGAAGCGATCAACAACGGACTGAATGAAGACCCCTCAGTCTCCGCCGACCTCATATTGACCGAGGACGGGAACCTCATCATTGACGGTCTTGATGTCCCGATTACCTACACTGTTGACAATTCCACCCTGAACGTACACGTGGACCAGTCTGTCATAAGCGGCATCGCCGAACAGATCAAAAACGAGCAGGACGTCATGGACATACTCTCACTGCTCGGTCTGAGCGGGCTTGTTGAGAATCCGCAGAGCGTGGATCTTCCCCTCACATACAGCGTCTCAGAAAGCTCCCTGTCCCTGACCGCGGACCAGAATACCGCAGCCCCGTACATGGAGATGCTGGCCCCCGCAGTGGAGACCCTGACCGGACTGCTCAACTCCCTCACATACGAGATGTTCTCAGCCCTGCTGGAAAATGCCGGACTGGAGTTGGCGGATACCGTGACTCCCGAGAATTTCCCCGCGATAAAACAGCTGATACTTGATGTGTTCTCGGCACTGACCGACGGCAAGGCCGAGTATTCACTTACTACGGATTTCATTCCTTACGCAGGTTAGTCCATGCCCCCGAAAGTCAAGACGGTATGGTACTGCACCGCCTGCGGTAACGAAACCTCCAAATGGATGGGCAGATGTCCGGCCTGCGGAGAATGGAATACCATCAAGGAGGCCCCCCGGGAGAAAACGTCATCCTCCCGGGACAGGTCTCTTGTGGGCCTGAGCAGTCCAAAGCCAATCTCTCTAAAGGAGATACCGATATCAGAGGACAGCAGGATACTGGTCGGCAACCGGGAAGTGGAACGGGTGCTGGGAGGCGGCATTGTCCCCGGCTCCATGATTCTGTTGGGAGGCGAGCCGGGTATCGGCAAATCCACCCTGGCACTGCAGATACCGCTCCGGTGCAAAGGACTGCGCACCCTCTATGTCTCCGGAGAGGAGTCCCCGCGTCAGATAAAGCTGAGAGCCATGAGACTGCTCCGCAAGGAGGACGGGGACATGGAGGACAACTGTACCGTACTGGGCGAGACTCTCGTGGACAATATTGTCAAATACGCGCAGGAGCTCACACCTGACCTGCTCGTCGTGGACTCAATTCAGACGATATATACTGACAGCGTGGAGTCGGCAGCCAGTTCTGTCACACAGATAAGGGAATGCGCGGCCCGCCTGCTGCGTTTCGCAAAGGAAAGCAACATCCCTGTCATACTCATCGGGCACATCACCAAGGACGGCTCTATCGCCGGACCGAAAGTGCTGGAGCATATAGTGGATGTCGTCCTGCAGTTCGAAGGCGACATACGTCATTCGCACCGCATCCTGCGCAGCATCAAGAACCGTTTCGGCTCCACCGATGAGCTGGCCATCTTCGAGATGACAGGCACTGGACTGCGGGAGGTGGAGAATCCTTCGGAGATTCTCACTCCCATGCACGACAGCACACTCAGTGGAGTGGCCGTAGGCAGTATCGTAGACGGCTCCAGACCCTTCATGATAGAGATACAGGCCCTGGTATCCTCCGCTGTCTACGGAATGCCGCAGAGATCGGCCACCGGCTACGATGTCCGCAGACTCAACATGCTGCTGGCCGTACTCGAGAAGAGAGCCGGCTTCAAGCTCTCGGCCAAGGACGTGTTCCTCAACGTGGCCGGAGGCATGAGGATAAGCGACACGGCCTGCGATCTGGCGGTTGTGGTGGCCATACTCTCCTCCAATTTCGATCTGGCCGTCAGCCAGGGCTCCTGTTTCGCCGCGGAAGTAGGCCTTAGCGGAGAGATACGTCCCGTAGGCCGCATCGAGGCCCGCATAGCGGAAGCCGCCCGTCTAGGATATAAGGAGATCTACATCTCCTCCTACAGTCTGTCCGACGACCTGCGCGACAAACCACACGGAATACGCGTAATAGAGATTAAAGACATTGCCGGACTGTGCCGCAGTCTGTTCAAGGAAAGCCGATGAGAAAGTCCGTAGTCATATCCGCAGTCTTCATGCTGCTGTCACTGTCCGCCACGGCACAGGTATCCGGCACAACCGTTTCCACCCGGACCGCGGACATCGCCGCCTACGCGGAAAAAGTAAGACAGCAGTGGAAGATACCGGGCATGTCCCTGGCAGTGATTCACGGAGACTCCACTGTCCTGATGCAGGGTTTCGGAGTAAAGGAAAAGGGCGGCGGCGACCCTGTCACTCCTTCCACGCTCTTTCACATCGGATCCATGACCAAGGCTTTCACGGCTACCGTGATAGCCTCCTTAGTGGACGAAGGACTTCTGTCCTGGGATGACAGGGTGAAGGACATCCTGCCCGACTTCGACTGGTATGATGACAGTGTGGAGGCCGTAATGCAGGTACACGACCTGCTCACACACTCTACCGGACTGGTGGCACAGGCCGGCACCTACATACCCAATCTGGGCTACAGCCGGGACGACGTCTACCGGATGTTCCGGTACATAGAGCCTGTCTATCCATTCCGCGAGCACTTTGCCTACAACAACATCACATTCATCATCGCGGCCCGCATCATAGAGACCGTGACAGGCAGGTCATGGGAGGACAATATCAGGGAGAGAATCTTCAAGCCCCTGGACATGAGCTCCTCCGTACCCGGCTCAGAGGGCTACAAGGCCGCCGGCAAGAGAGCCTCCACGGCGCACTACTTCGGATACAACAAAGGCTCCATCTATGTCACGCCTCTGCACGGAGAGGAAAGAGCCCTGCACTGGGTGGACGTGATAGGCCCGGCCGGCAGCATAAGCTCCACGGCGGAGGACATGGCCAAGTGGGTGCGCTTCCACCTCGACAACGGAAAAGTGGCCAGGCTCATCACCCCGGACAGCTCGTGGCACTCCTCTTTCCCGGCTGACATGAACGCCCTGAACGCATATTTCCCCGATAACGGTTTCCATGAGGCGTTGGAATTCCGGTTCTACCCATATTACGACACTGTCCAGGTCATATCCGGGCGGCAGATGGATTTCCTGCACATAGGCGCAGTCCATGTCAAGACCGACACGACAATGACCCGCGACTACGGCTACTGCTGGTATGTGGAGCAGAATGACAGATACAAGGTCATATACCATACCGGCACCACATGGGGCTTCACCGGGGTATGCGGTTTCGTCCCCGAGCTGGATCTGGGCATAGCCCTGCTGTGCAACTCCGAGGTGTCCGAATACGCCCGCCTGGGTCTGATGCGCTACATCATAGACCTTTATCTTCAGGACGGCATCGTCAAGGACTGGAGCACGGAGGGCCTTGCGCAATGGTACAAGGACAGGAAAAAGCCACGCCGGAGAGCAGTACCGTGTACTATCAGACGCAGCAGCGAGACTCCGGACTTCGCGAGGCTAGTGGGGAAATACACCAAACCGGTCCCCTTCGGAGACGCAGAAGTGACTCTGAAAAACGGCAGACTTTATATGACCATAGGACGCTACGGCTGGACACACAGGCTGGACCATTACCGGGGCAATGAGTTCTGGCTACGCTCCGACGGCCACACCTTCCCGGTATTCTTTCACAATTACGGTGCGGACTCTGACGGTCCGGTCGACTTCGAGATAGACTTCAACTACAACGAGAACTTCGGCCCCTGGATACAACAACTCTGAACAGCAAGGGTTCATTCCTTGACGGGAACGTCAGCAACCCAGATCTGACGCTCGATGGCCTGGTCCAGGGATATCATCGTATCCGTATTCTGGATATAAGGGATGTTCTGAATGGTGTGGACGAGGATGCGCATCAGGTGATCGTGGTCAGTGCAGTATAGCTTGATCAGCAGGGCATGCTTGCCGGTGACGAAGTGACACTCC
This sequence comes from Candidatus Coprenecus pullicola, assembly GCA_018711925.1. GTDB lineage: Bacteria > Bacteroidota > Bacteroidia > Bacteroidales > UBA932 > Coprenecus > Coprenecus pullicola. The sequence continues at coordinate 61,541 of DVHR01000021.1, read as the reverse complement.
ACCACCTCAGGTATCTGCTTGAGGGCCTTTATCACCTCGTTGTACTTGTTGGTCTCCGAGAGCGAGACCCCCACGAAGGCGCAGACATTGAGTCCCAGGGCCTGAGGCTTCACCAGAAGACGGGAGCCGGTGATGATGCCCATGTTCTCCATCTTCTTGACCCGCTGATGGATGGCCGCACCGGAGACACCGCACTCACGGGCTATCTCCAGAAACGGCATCCTGGCATTCTTGACCAGAAAGGAAAGGATTCTCTGGTCTATTCTGTCCAATTGATACTTCATGACTCTTATTCTTTCTTGGATTTCTCTATTATCTCCCGACACTGCTCCTCGGTCAGAGCCCCGGGGTCAGTACCTTTCGGTATCTTATAGTTGGCACCCGAATGCTTGATGTAAGGGCCGAAACGTCCGTTGAGCACCTCTATGTCGGCTTCGGGGAAAGCCTTGATGTTACGGTTCTTCTGCTGCTCCTCATGATCGGATATCAGCTTGCGGGCCTCTTCCAGGGTTATCGTGTACGGGTCCATGCCCTTCTTCAGGGATACGAACTTACCGTCATACTTGACATACGGACCGTACTTGCCCTTGGAGCAGGTCACCTCCTTGCCGTCGATCTCTCCCAGAGTACGGGGCAGAACGAACAGGCGCAGGGCATCTTCCAGAGTCACCGACTCTATCAGCATACCCTTGTCCAGACCGGTAATACGTTTCTGGGGATCGTCATCCTCCCCTATCTGCACCACCGAGCCGTAACGTCCCATACGGGCTATCACCGTCTTGCCCGTGGCAGGATCGGTTCCGAGCACCTTGCGGGTCTTCACAGGAGCGCTCTCGCTTATGGTCTCCTCCACCTTCTCGTGGAAAGGCCTGTAGAAGTCCGCCACTATCTTGTTCCACACCAGCTTTCCGGCAGCCACCTTGTCGAAGTCCGCCTCGACCCTGGCGGTAAAGCCATAGTCCATGATGGACGGGAACGCCTTCTCCAGAAAATCCGTAACCATCACGCCTATGTCCTGAGGACACAGACGGCCCTTCTCCGAGCCGGTCGTCTCCTTCTTGCCCGAGCGCGTGATATCGTCTCCCTTCAAGGTAAGCACCGTCACTGTCCTCTCCTCGCCCTTGCGGTCCTGCCTCAGGATGTAGCCTCTCTGATGAAGAGTGGATATAGTCGGCGCATACGTGGAGGGACGGCCTATGCCCAGCTCCTCCATCTTCTTGACGAGCGAGGCCTCGGAATACCTCGGAGGATGTACGGTGTACTTCTGCATGGCGGTTATCGTGTCCCTCAGCATGACATCTCCGACGGCCATGGGAGGGAGCATCCTCTCCTCGTCCCCCGAAGGAGCGTCATCGTCGGACGACTCAATATATAATTTAAGGAAGCCGTCAAACAGCACGGTCGAGCCGGTCACATCGAAATGCTCCTTGATTCTGTCTCCTACGACAGTGATGTCAGTCTTCTCCAGACTGGCATCCGCCATCTGCGAGGCCACAGTCCTCTTCCAGATCAGACTGTAGAGCCTCTTCTCAGCGGCAGTCCCCTCAATCTCCGTATTTGCAATATAAGTGGGACGGATAGCCTCGTGAGCCTCCTGCGCTCCCTTCACCTTGGTCTTATACTGGCGGGCCTTGTGATACTCTGCTCCCATATTATCCGTAATCCACGTCTTAGCAGCACCTATCGCCTCCTTCGACAGTGTGGTGGAGTCGGTACGCATGTAGGTAATCAGTCCGGACTCGTACAGATGCTGTGCTATGGACATGGTCTGGCTGACAGAGAATCCGCACTTGCGGGCGGCCTCCTGCTGTAGCGATGAAGTCGTGAACGGGGGAGCCGGACATCTGGACACCTCCTTCTTCTCCACCGAGCCAATGGTAAACAAACAGTCCCGGCAGCTCTCGAGGAAAGCCTCGGCCTCCTGCTGCGAGTCAAATCTGCGGTCCAGCACTCCTGTGACTTTATTGGCAGAGCTCCTGCCGCCTTTAAGTTTCTCCGGCACAAACACGCCTTCTACCCGGAAGTACGGCCTGGAATCAAATGCGTTGATCTCCCGCTCCCGCTCCACTATCAGGCGGAGGGCCACCGACTGCACGCGGCCGGCCGAGAGCGACGGCTTTATCTTCTTCCAGAGAATGGGCGAGAGCTCGAAACCCACCAGACGGTCCAGCACCCTGCGGGCCTGCTGGGCCATCACCAGGTTCATGTCCACGTCCCTCGGAGTCTTTATGGCATTCAGAATAGCGTCCTTGGTGATCTCATGGAAGACTATGCGGCGGGTACGTGCCGGATCCAGAGCCAGCGTCTCCCTCAGATGCCATGCGATGGCCTCTCCCTCACGGTCCTCATCGGAGGCGAGCCATACGACCGCCGCCTTGTCGGATGCCGACTTGAGATCTGCCACTACTTTTTTCTTGTCCGGCGACACCTCGTACTGAGGAGTGAAGCCGTGCTCGATGTCTATACCTAGATTCTTCTTGGCCAGATCCCTTATATGGCCGAAACTGGAACGCACTGTATAATCCTTTCCCAATATTTTTTCGATGGTCTTCGCCTTGGCGGGAGACTCCACGATTACCAAATTCTCCATATATACCAATTGAATGAAGTTGCAAAGTAAAGGATAAAGTAAGATAAAAACCAAATTTTTTCTAACTTCGCGATGTTTATTTTACAGAAATGAAAGAAAAAACCAAACGCAGACTCATAACCGCAATCTGGTGCGTAGTGTTCATTCCCATAGGAATTCTGGTGCTTTTCATCACAGGCGTAGGCATCTTCGCCGAGATACCGTCGTTCGAGGAGCTGGAGAACCCGAAGACCTATCTGGCCACCGAACTCATATCCGAGGACGGCGAGCTGATAGGCACGTATCATATCGAGAACCGTACCCACGTGGGCTTTGACGACCTGTCCCCCTATCTGGTGGAGGCAGCCGTGGCCACTGAGGACGCACGTTTCTACCAGCACTGCGGCATAGACTTCCGCAGCCTGGCCAGGGTGGCCGTCAAGTCGATACTGCTGGGAGACGCCGGCTCGGGTGGAGGAGGCAGCACCATCACACAGCAGCTGGCCAAGACCCTTTTCCCTAGGGAAGAGGCCACCGGCAAATTCCCCGGAGAGGCAGTATTCAAGCTGGTAGTCAGCAAGTTCAAGGAATGGATCACCGCTGTCAAGCTGGAGCGCAACTACACCAAGGACGAGATCATGGCCATGTACATGAACGCCATATTCTTCGGCAGCAACTCCTACGGCATCAAGGCGGCGTCCAATACCTTTTTTAATAAGGAGCCCATAGACCTCAACCTGCAGGAGAGCGCGACACTGGTGGGCGCGGTCAACAAGCCCACCCGCTACAACCCGGTGCTCAACTACGACAAGTCCGTCACGCGGCGCAACCACGTCATCAGCCAGATGGGCAAGTACGGCTACATCTCCCAGGCCGAGGCCGACTCCCTGATGCTCCTGCCGATAGTCCTGGACTACAGACAGCAGGATCACAACACCAGCAAGGCCCCCTATTTCAGGGACATGCTGCGCAAATACATGAGCGCGTCCGAGCCGGAGAGGGGCGACTACTACTTCGAGGAGGACTATCTCGCGGATCTGGACCTGTGGGAGAACGATCCCCTGTACGGCTGGATCAACAAGACACTCAAGCCCGACGGTACCCGCTACAGCCTGGACAAGGACGGACTGACCATCTACACCACCGTCAACTCCAGGATGCAGAGATATGCGGAGGAAGCCGTAGTCCAGCATCTGAGCAAAGACCTCCAGCCGGCATTCTTTAAGGATCTTAAGGACAACCCGCACAGGCCCTTCGCCAAAGAGGTGCCCGCAAACCTCAGACGTACAGTCATGGAACAAGCCCGCAGGTGGAGCGACAGATACCGCAATATGAAAAGCGCCGGCGCATCGGAAAAGGAGATAGTGAAAGCCTTCAACGAAAAAACCGAAATGCGTGTCTTCTCCTGGAACAAGAACGGATACATAGACACCGTCATGACACCTGACGACTCCATACGGTACTACAAGTCCATCCTCCGCGCCTCGTTCGTGGCGATGGAGCCCACGACAGGACACATCAAAGCCTATATCGGAGGTCCTGAGTACCGCTACTTCAAATACGACAACGCCCGCCAGGGCAAGCGTCAGGTAGGCTCCACCATCAAGCCATTCCTATACACCCTGGCCATGCAGGAGGGCTACTATCCCTGCGACAAAGTCCTCAACGTTCCCCAGACATTCGTCCTGGCTGACACCACTTGGACTCCCGAGAGCGAGGACCGTCTGGAGTATATCGGCAAGGAAGTCACCTTGAAGTGGGGTCTGACCCGAAGCAGCAACAACATCTCGGCCTACCTGATGCGGCAGTTCGGTCCCACGGCCATGGTGGAGATGTGCCGCAAGCTCGGCATAACCTCATACCTGGCCCCTTATCCGTCCCTCTGCCTCGGTCCGGCCGACATCACTCTGCTGGAAATGGTCAGTGCATACAACACCTACCCCAGCCGCGGAGTACATATCTTCCCGATGATGGTGACCCGCATAGAGGACAGCGAGGGCAATGTGCTCGGCACCTTCAGCCCCCGCAAGCAGGAGGCTGTCAGCGAGGCTACGGCTTACCTGATGGTCAACCTGATGGAAGGCGTGGTAAATGAAGGCTCGGGAGCCCGTTTGCGCTGGCGGTACGGCCTGGAAGGTCCCATCGCCGGCAAGACCGGCACGACCAACGACAAGTCAGACGGCTGGTTCATCGGATACGTGCCTCATTTGACCGCCGGAGTCTGGGTGGGAGCCGAAGACCGGCAGGTCCATTTCGAGAGCATGTCTCTGGGCCAGGGAGCCAACACATCCCTGCCCATCTGGGGACTGTTCATGCAGAAAGTCATGAATGACGGCACACTTGGAGTAACTCCGGATGACAGGTTCATCGCCCCTCCGGGAGTGCATTTCGACACGGACTGCGACGGCAGCGACAACGACACCGTCACGGACACCGAGGATGACATCAACTCATTTTTCAACATGTAATACTATGAGTACTGGTAAAATACGGAATATCGCAGTAGTATACGGAGGATATTCCTCAGAAGTGGAGATATCGAAACAGAGCGGCAAATCAGTCGCCCAGTGGCTGCACAATGCCGGATACCATGTCTACGAGGTCCTGCTGTGCAGAGAAGGATGGTGGGTCGTCACATACGCCGCAGACGGCAGCGAACACCACTACGCCATCGACCGGAACGACTTCTCATGCATGGTCGAAGGAAAGAGGGTATGTTTTGACAATGTATTCATCATGATCCACGGAGACCCGGGAGAAAACGGCAGGCTACAGGCATATTTCGAGCTTCTGGACATACCGTTCACAGGATGCGGCTCACTGTGCGCCAGCATCGCTTTTGACAAATACGCCTGCAAGACCTATCTCAGGGACTCCGGGACTTATCTGGCCGATGACGTCATGCTGCGCAGGGGCGACACATACGACACTTCCCGGATAACAGCGGCACTTGGCCTGCCGGTATTTGTCAAGCCGTCAGGCGGAGGGTCCAGCTTCGGAGTTACCAAGGTCAAAAGGACGGAGGACCTGGCAGCGGCCATCGAGGAAGCCTTCAAGGAAAGCGACACTCTTATCATAGAGAAAGCCATAACAGGCAAGGAGATAGACTGCGGGGTCTACGCCGACGCCGATGGTGTCCACGCCCTGCCGCTCATCGAGATAGTGCCCGGACCGGGGCACGAGTTCTTTGACTATGATGCCAAATACATGGGAGCCAGCAAAGAGATCTGTCCCGCCCCGGTATCGGAGGCTCAGACAAGAATCATTCAGGATGAAGCCGTGAGAATATTTCATCGGCTGGGATGCTCCGGACTGGTGCGCATGGATTTCATCCTCAGCGGAGAAGACAAGCCGTACCTACTGGAAATCAATCCCAATCCGGGCATGACGGCATCCAGCCTCGTGCCCCAGATGGTCCGTCAGGCCGGCATGACCATGGAGGATTTCCTGAAAGGACTGATAGACGGGAGACAGTAGCGTATGACCCGAAAGGAATTCGTCACCAAAGCCACCGAGAGTCTGGCGGGGCAGTACTCCCCGGGCGAGGCCAAGGCCATATCCGTCCGGATTCTGTCCCACTTCCTGAGCCTGTCCGAATACGAGTATTCCGTCGAGCCCAACGTAGCGATACCCAAGCCTTATCTCGTAAAGATACAGAGTGCGCTGGAGGAACTGGCGGCAGGCCGTCCGGTCCAGTATGTCATCGGAGAGGAGACTTTCGCCGGCCGCACCTTCCACGTCTCGGAAGCCGTGCTTATCCCGCGTCCGGAGACCGAGCAGATGTGCCGGCTCATCATAGACGAATGGCGCAAGTCCGGCTACCAGGAGCTCCGGATACTGGATGCCTGTACCGGCAGCGGCTGCATAGCATGGACCCTGGCCGCAGCCTTTCCAAAGGCACAGGTCCTGGCGTTCGACATCGATGAAGATGCATTGGACGTGGCGAAAGGGCAGCGCATATACCTGGACGAGGCAGGCCGCCAGCCGCTGCAGACCCCGCCGGTCTTCTTCAAAGCCGACATCCTTGAAGGCCCGCCGGAGGAGATAGACGACATAGACATCCTGGTATCCAATCCTCCCTACGTCTGCGAGAGCGAGAAGGCCTTTATGGCTACCAATGTCCTGGATTACGAACCGGAGAAAGCCCTCTTTGTCCCTGACAGCGACCCGCTGCGCTTCTACAAGGCACTGGCAGGATGGGCCGCCGGGACAGTAAAAACGGGCGGCAAATGCTGGTTCGAGATCAATGAGGCTTATGGAAAGCAGTCCCGGGAACTCTTTGAAAGCCGGGGATTCAGTGACGTGGAGGTACTGGAGGACTTCCACGGAAAGCCCAGGTTCGTGACCTTTACAAAATGGTTCTGAGGATAGTCTCTGCCAGAACCATATCCTCAGGAGTTGTCAATTTGATATTGAAACGGCTGCCCTGACTCAGGCGCAGCGGCACTCCGTTTCTCTCCACCACCGAGGCGTCATCGGTGTAATCAGGCAAGTACGCCGTGTTATAAGCTCTTTTCAGCACTTCCGAATGAAAGACCTGCGGAGTCTGCACCAGACGGTACCGGCTTCTGTCCACCATGGAGGTGCTCCCGTCAGGGGCCACTGTCCTCATGGTATCCGTTACCGGCAGCACCGGGACTACTGCTGGAAACTCTTCCCCCTCCTCGTACAGACGGATGATGTCCTCCTTTCTGAGCAGGGGACGCACTGCATCGTGTACCGCCACCAGAGCCCCGTCCGGAAGATATCTCATGGTCTTGCGCACCGAATGAAAGCGCGTCATCCCGCCGGAGAGCAGCACATACCTGAGCATCAGTCCCTCCTTCCGGCAGTAATCCACCCACATGGACTTCACTGCCGCATTGATGGAGATGATGACATGCACCTCGAACGGCAGGTCCAGAAACAGGTCCAGAGTCCTGCGCAGTACCGGAACGCCGTCGAGTTCCAGCATCTGCTTAGGGATATTTCCTCCCATTCTGCTGCCCGTCCCTCCGGCCGGAATTATCACGTATCTTTCTCTCATTTTACAGGCTCAAAATATTTTCCCAAATGTAGTAATTTATCAATTATTTATTACTAATTTTGTCTCCGATTCATCCGACGATTATATAACAAAAAAGTTATCCAGCATATATGAACAGCGACAGACAGATCCAGAAAGCACTGATCTCAGTGTACGACAAGAACCTCATCCTAGACATTGCAAATGAACTGGTTAGCCTCGGTGTAGAGATACTCTCCACAGGGGGTACCCAGCAGTACCTCGGCAGTCATAACATTCCTGTTACGGCAGTCGAGGACATCACCGGCTACCCTTCCATATTCGGAGGCAGGGTGAAGACCCTTCACCCGAAGGTCATGGGCGGCATACTGTACCGCCGCGAAGAGGCGTCCGATGTCGCCGAGAGAGAGATATACGACATCCCCGGCATCGACCTTGTGATAGTGGATCTGTATCCGTTCGAGGAGTATGTCGCAAAAGACGCCTCCGAAGAGGACATCATCGAGAAGATAGACATAGGGGGCATCTCCCTCATCAGGGCAGCCGCCAAGAACTACAACGACGTGATCATCGTGGCCGGCAAGGAGTCCTACGCCGACCTGCTCACCCTGCTCAGGGAGAAGAAAGGGCACTCGTCCATAGAGGACAGACGGGCCTTCGCCGCAAAAGCGTTCCTGAAGAGCTCCAACTACGACACACACATCTTCCAGTATTTCAACCGTAAGGAGCAGATAGCGGCATTCACCGCCAGCGAGACCCGCGCCACTCACCTGCGCTACGGGGAGAACCCCCACCAGAAAGCCCTGTACTTCGGGAGTGAGACATCCCTGCCAGAGCAGCTGCACGGCAAGGAGATATCCTACAACAACATGCTGGACATCGAGGCCGCCCTGGAGCTCATATCGGACTTCGAGGAGACCGCTGTCGCCGTCATCAAGCACAACAACGCCTGCGGCTGCGCCATAGGAGCCACCCTGAAAGAGGCCTGGGAGTCAGCCCTGGCAGCCGACCCCGTCTCGGCTTTCGGAGGCATCATCGCCGCCAACCGCCCCGTGGACAAGGCCACTGCCGAGGAGATGCACAAGATATTCTTCGAGGTGGTCATCGCTCCCGATTACGAGCCAGAGGCCCTTCAGATACTCGAGGGAAAGAAGAACCGCATCATCCTCAGGACCGCCCAGGCCCGTCCGTCAGCCATGAAGTTCCGCTCGATGCTCTCCGGCGTGCTGGTACAGGAGAGGGACACCTTCAAGGAAAGCCCCGAGGATCTCAGGACAGTGACCTCGACGGAGCCTACGAAGGAGCAGATCGCGGATATGCTCTTCGCCAACATCATAGTAAAGCATTCCAAATCCAACGCCATAGTACTGGCCAAGGACCGCAAGATGATTGCCAGCGGCATAGGCCAGACATCCAGGGTCGACGCCCTCAAGCAGGCCATTGAGAAGGCCCGCAGCTTCGGATTCAGCCTGGACGGAGCCGTTATGGCCTCAGACGCGTTCTTCCCCTTCTCGGACTGCATGGAGATAGCCGACAAGGCAGGCATCAGGGCCATCATACATCCGGGCGGCTCCATCCGCGACAACGAGAGCGTGGACTACTGCAACGCGCACGGCATGGCGATGGTAATGACAGGACACAGACACTTCAAACACTGAATGATATGGGATTTTCTTTTCTGACACAGGAACTAGCGATGGATCTCGGCACAGCCAACACCGTCATCCTCGTTGACAATAAAGTAGTAGTGGACGAGCCTTCCATCGTCGCATTTGACCAGACTACCGGCAAGCCGATAGCCTTCGGGCAAAAAGCCAGGCTGATGCACGAGAAGACCCATCCCAACATCAAGACAGTACGCCCCCTGCGCGACGGAGTCATCGCCGACTTCAACGCCGCCGAGCAGATGATAAGAGGATTTGTCAAGATGATCAACTACAAGCGCTCATTCTTCACCCCGAACCTCAAGATGGTGATATGTATCCCCAAAGGCAGCACTGAAGTCGAGATCAGAGCCGTCCGTGACTCCGCCGAGCACGCAGGAGGCAGGGACATATACATGATATTCGAGCCTATGGCCGCCGCGATGGGTATCGGTCTGGACGTGGAGGCGCCTACCGGCAACATGGTGGTAGACATAGGAGGCGGCACCACAGAGATTGCGGTCATCTCCCTGGGTGGTATAGTCACCAGCCAGTCAATAAGAGTGGCAGGAGACGTGTTCACCTCGGACATACAGCAGTACATGCGTCAGCAGCACAACATCAAGGTCGGCGAGCTCACATCCGAGGAGATCAAAATCCGCATCGGCGCGGCCATCCCGGAACTGGAGAACACTCCCGACCCGTTCATCGTAAGAGGCCCCAATCTGATGACGGCTCACCCCGTAGAGATTGCCGTCACCAGCCAGGAGGTAGCCCACTGCCTGGACAAGTCCCTTGCAAAGATAGAGGCCGCCGTACTCCAGGTGCTGGAGCAGACTCCTCCGGAGCTGTACCAGGACATCGTGGAGAGGGGCATCTTCCTCACCGGAGGAGGCGCCTTGCTCAGAGGTCTTGACAAGCGGCTCTACGACAAGATCAACATCCCGTTCCACGTAGCAGAGGATCCGCTCAGAGCCGTCGCCAGAGGAACTTGTCTTGCTTTGAGGAACTCCTTCAGATATCCTTTCCTGATGCGGTAAATGAATAACCGTAACGCATATATAATCTATATAATAAACTGCATCGTGTTCATTGCTCTGGAGACCGTGGCCATATCTATGGTCTCCAGGAGCAGTGTTGTCCAACGGTCAGAGTTCATGAAAGCCGCCTCATCCGTATCCAATACCCTCTCCGGGGCTACGGGCAGCGTCACCGGATATTTCTCCCTGGGAAGAGTCAACAACCGGCTCGCTCAGGAGAACACAGCCCTGCGCATGGAGAACGACCGGCTCCGGGCAGCATTGGAGCAGACAGTCTGTGCCGACTCGATTGTGACAGACGACAGTCTGCTGTTCGATTACATCCCGGCGTCAGTGGTGTCCAACAGCACGGACCGCCTGCACAACATCATCATAATAAATAAAGGCAGGCGGGACGGTGTGAAAGAGGACATGGGCGTGATAACCGACCGCGGAATCGTCGGATACGTCCTGAGTGCCGGGGAAAGATATTCCAAAGTCTCCTCGATGCTGGACATAGACAATATGGCAAGTGCCATACACCGGAGATCCAACACCTTCGGAGTCCTGCAGTGGAACGGGGAGCATCCCGGAGAGGTTATACTGCACGACATTCCGGTCCACACCGAGATATTTGAAGGTGATACTGTTGTCTCCAGCGGCTATTCCCTCATATACCCGGCAGGGCTTCCTGTCGGCACCGTATCCGGGAAAGAGCTGCGCGACGGCATCAACTACGATATCACGGTCAGCCTGTTCGAGGATTTTTCCAAGCTCAGGCACGTATATGTGGCTGTCCGCAAGGACATAGACCAGCTGCTGGAACTTATCGGCGACACAGATGAAGGAGGTGAGGAACGATGAGAAGCACGTGGAAATACATCATCATAAGCATCCTGCTCATCCTGGCCCAGGGAGTTCTGGACAACTATGTCAATCTAAGCATATACCTGAACATCACGCTGTTCGTTTTCCCGCTGCTGATGCTTCCCGTCAGGACCGGGACAGTCCCAGCGATGCTGGCCGCCTTCATCATAGGTCTCGTGGTGGACATACTCGGCAACGGCATACCGGGACTCACCGCAGCGGCACTTACCGCAGCAGCCCTGCTGAGGAAGACCATACTGGGCCTCATTGTCCCGAAAGACCCGTCTTCCAAAGACGGGAAAGGCTCCATGGAAGACCTGGGGATAAGACAATTCGCAGTCTACTCCGCAGTGATGTGCCTGATATTCCTGTTGGCATATATTCTTCTGGACTGCGCCGGATTCAGGCCATTCTGGCAATGTATTCTCAGACTGTGCGCCTCTTTGGCCGTAAATACGACTCTTATGACCCTGCTGTTCGCCGTCAGCAGTGACAACAGAAAAAGATGACCGGAATGGAGGGAGGAGACAGACACAGGACCCTGTATCTTAAAGCCGGACTGGTCATCGCCTTTCTGATCCTGGCCGGCCAGCTGTTCCGGCTGCAGCTGCTGGACAACAGCTTCAAGGTCAGCGCCCGTAACAACGCCCTCTACTACCAGACCAGATATCCGGCCCGGGGCCTCATACTGGACCGTAACGGGAAAGTGCTCGTCGGCAACAAGAACAGCTACGATATACTGGTCACTCCACGCTATATCAAGGAGCTGGACACGGCAGCCCTTTGCAGTGTACTCAACATCAAGCCAGAGTACGTAAGAGCCAAGTTTCAGGAATACCGGATGTACCGCAGCATGATAGGGTTCCGGGCCGTCACATTCCTGTCCCAGGTCTCCCCCGAGCAGTACAGCCGGTTCATAGAGGTACGGCACAAGTTCCCTGAGTTCTTCGGCATACCGCGCACCACCAGGATGTATCCGTACAACGCCGGCGGCAATCTGCTGGGCTATGTGACAGAAGTAGACAGGGACTTTCTGGAAAAACACCCCGACTACGAATCCGGGGACTACGTAGGCCGCACTGGACTGGAGCAGACCTGCGAATACATGCTGAGAGGCCGCAAAGGCTACAGCATCTATCTGCGCGACGCAAGTAACCGGATACAGTCCTCCTACAGGGACGGTGAGATGGACAAGCCGGCTGCAGCCGGTCAGGATGTAGTATCCACCATCGACGCAGAGCTCCAGAACTACGGAGAAGAACTGATGCGCGATAAAGTCGGCTCCGTCATCGCCATAGAGCCGTCCACCGGGGAGATCCTGTCCATGGTGTCCTCACCCGGCATCGATGTCTCCATCCTGGGCGAGATCAACAAGCATTACAGCGAGATAGCCTCAGACCCCTTCACACCGATGTTCAACCGGGCCGTCATGTCCCCCCAGCCTCCCGGCTCGGTGTTCAAGCTCGTAAACGCCCTTATAGGACTACAGGAAGGTGTCGTAAGCACCCATACCGAATATCCGTGCCACATGGGCTTCACCGCCCCGGGCATCCACGTGGGCTGCCACGACCACAAGTCGCCCGTGGACTTCACGGAAGCCATCATGGCCTCGTGCAACTCCTATTTCTGCTATCTTTTAAGAAGCATCCTTGAGAATCCGGAATACTCGTCCCAGTCCGAAGCTTTCGACCAATGGCACGACTATGTGCAGAGCTTCGGCTTCGGCACCAGACTGGGCTCAGACTTCCCGTCCGAGATTGCCGGATTCGTCCCCACGTCAGCGACCTATGACCGTATCTACGGAAAAGGCGGATGGAAGGCCCTCTCAGTCATTTCCCTGTCCATAGGCCAGGGTGAGCTTGGGTGTACGCCGCTCCATCTGGCCAACCTGGCGGCGACCATCGCCAACCGGGGCTACTACTACATTCCCCACATAGTACGGCAGCACGGCAATGACTCCATCGACCGAAAATTCCGCGAAAGGCACTACACCCTGGTGGACACCTGCCATTTCGAGGATGTCGTGGAGGGCATGTACCAGGCCGTCAACGCACCTCCTGGACGCGGAGCCACCGCCACGATAGCGGCAGTGGACAGCCTGGACATCTGCGGCAAGACAGGCACCGCCGAGAATCCGCACGGGGACGAGCACGCCGTCTTCGTATGCTTCGCCCCGAGGGAAGACCCTCAGATAGCCATCGCCGTGTACATTGAGAACGCCGGTTTCGGAGCGACATGGGCAGCGCCCATTGCCTCCCTCATGGTGGAGAAATATCTGACAGGCGACATATCCCGGAGCCGCAAATGGCTGGAGGACAAGATGCTCAACACCAGCCTGCTGCACAAAGTGCCGGCCAGTCCCGATTACGTACCACCTAAAAAAGACAAGTGATGAGTCCCGGAAGAACCATATACGCCAAACTGGACTGGATACTGATTCTGTGCTACATACTGCTGGCAGTGTTCGGATGGCTCAACATCTACGCCTCCACTTACAGCGAGGGCGGGGAAGGCATGCTGTCCCTGGCCACCCGCAGCGGCAACCAGCTGATGTGGATAGGCATAGCCGTCGTAACCGCCTTTGTCATCATTTTCGTGCTCGGCAGCCGTTTCTGGCGGACCGTATCGTGGCCGCTTTACGGGCTGTCCATACTGATGCTGGCAGCCGTGCTGCTGTTCGGACACGAGGTCAACGGCTCCCGGTCATGGCTGACCCTGCCCGGAGGCTTCGCCATCCAGCCTTCCGAGTTCTCCAAGATAGCCACGGCCCTGTGTCTCTCCCGGATTATGGGGAGCTACGGATTCAAAGTGGCCAACACTGAGGATTTCCTGAAAGTAGCGGCCGTAATAGTCGTTCCGGTCGGCCTCATAGTTCTGGAACCGGACGTGGGCACTGTTCTGGTCTACTGCTCTCTGGTCTTCGTGCTCTACAGGGAGGGACTTCCCGGAAAATTTCTCGGATTCGCCGGGCTGGCGATACTGCTGTTCCTCATAACACTTAGATTCTCACCGTCAGTCTCCATGCTCATCACCGCAGGCGTCACCTGCGCGACGATAGTCGTGGCATCCAGACACCGGATACGGGCCGCCGTCATATCGGCTGCAGCCATCACGGCAGCAGCCTTTATTCCCCGCCTGCTCAGAATTGAATCCGTCGCAAGCCTTCATCTCCCGGCTCCGGAATACTGGATTCTGGGCCTCATGGTCATCGCAGCCGCTGTCATGGCCGCCATCTGCATCCGGAAGAAAATCCGGGGCTGGGCAAGGTTCCTCCTCATCCCCGCAGTATCCGTCGCCCTGATATTCTCCGTGGACTTCATATTCCACAACGTGCTCAAGCCCCACCACCGCGACCGCATCGAGAACCTGCTGGGCATATCCGAGGACCCGATGGGAGCAGGCTACAACGTCAACCAGTCCAGGATAGCCATCGGCTCCGGCGGACTCACAGGCAAGGGTTTCCTGCAAGGCACGCAGACCAAGTTCAATTTCGTTCCGGAGCAGAGCACCGACTTCATCTTCTGCACTATCGGCGAGGAATGGGGCTTTGTCGGCAGCATTGCCGTACTGGCCGTCTTCCTCATCATGATCATGCGCATAGTCACCACTGCTGAGCGACAGAAAGACAGGAGCATAAGAGTCTACGGATACTGCGTCGCCTCCTATCTTTTCATGCATGTCTTTGTCAACATAGGCATGACCACAGGCATTATGCCGGTCATCGGAATCCCCTTACCTTTAATTAGTTACGGCGGATCATCATTTTTAACTTTCACAATTTTGCTATTTATTTACATCAGATTTGACCTAGAAAGGTGGAAGTAATAAAAAAAATTTTTACTTTTGGGGTTCGTTAGATATCAACAAAAGTAAAATATACCATGCCACTCAATTTTGTAGACAGACACAATGGGCCGAGACAGTCACAGATCAAACAGATGCTGGATGTCATCGGAGTCAGTTCCATAGACGAGCTCATCCGTCAGACCATTCCCGCAGATATACTGCTCCACGAGCCTCTCAAACTGGACGGGCACGTATCCGAGTACGCCTATCTGGGACGTCTGAAAGAGATTGCCTCAAAAAATAAGAAATTCAGGTCCATGATAGGACTCGGGTTCTACGGCACCGCATCCCTGCCGGTGATTTCCCGCAACATCTTCGAGAACCCTTCGTGGTACACCTCCTACACTCCCTATCAGGCAGAGATATCCCAGGGACGTCTGGAAGCGCTCATCAACTTCCAGACCATGATATCCTCCCTGACCGGCTTCCCCATGTCCAACTGCTCCATGCTGGACGACGCCACTGCCGCAGGCGAGGCCATGAGGATGATCTATGAGCTCCGCTCCCGTGACGCGGTGAAGGCCGGAAAGAACACCTTCTTCGTGGACCAAAACGTATTCCCTCAGGTGCTCTCAGTAGTTGAGACCAGAGCCAAAGGTCTGGGCATCAAAGTAGTTGTCGGAGACTACAAGGAGGTGCTCGCAGCCGGATTCGACCCTGAGTGCTACGGAGCCCTGCTCCAGTATCCTGCCGCAGACGGAGAGGTGCGTGACTACACCGCATTCTGCGAGGCCGCACACAAGGCCGGAATGCTCGTGGCCGCTCACTGCGACCTCCTCGCACTGGCAGTCATGAAGGAGCCCGCCGCATGGGGCGCTGACGTGGCTGTCGGCACAGCCCAGAGATTCGGACTCGGCATGGGTTACGGTGGTCCTACAGCTGGCTGGATGGCCACCCGCGACCAGTATAAGAGAAATATTCCCGGCCGTATCATCGGCGTGTCCATAGACCGTCTCGGCAAGCCCGCTTTCCGTCTGGCTCTCCAGACCCGCGAGCAGCACATCAAGAGAGAAAGAGCCACATCCAACATCTGCACGGCCACAGCCCTGATGGCTGTGATGTCCGGCATGTACGCCGCATACCACGGCCCCGAGGGCATCCGCGAGATCGCGATGAACGCCTTCAACTATGCCCATGCCGTAGCAGACCTGCTGCGCAAGGGCGGATATACTCTTGCCAATGAGAGCTTCTTCGACACTATCCGCATCCTGAACGTCAACGCAGGCGAGATCCGCGAGAAGGCAGAGGCGGCAGGCATCAATTTCTACTATCCCGATGACCAGACCATACAGATCTCCTTCGACGAGCTCTCCGACTGCGCCGAGGCCGTAAAGATAGCCGGCATCTTCGGCGTGGCAGCCGAGTGCGCCCGTGGCACCGAATACCCCGTGCCCATGCAGAGGGAGAGCGCCATCCTTACCGAGAGCGTCTTCAACCGCTATCATTCCGAGACCGAGATGATGCGCTACATCAAGAAACTCGAGCGCAAGGATATCTCGCTGACCCACTCCATGATACCTCTGGGCTCCTGCACCATGAAGCTCAACGCCGCAGCGGAGATGCTGCCCCTGAGCTGGAGCGAGCTCACCGACGTGCATCCCTTCGCCCCCACATGGCAGACAGAGGGCTACAACCAGATACTCTCCGAGCTCGAGCATGACCTCTGCGTCATTACCGGCTTCAACCGCTGCTCCCTGCAGCCCAACTCCGGTGCCGCAGGAGAGTACGCCGGCCTGATGACCATCCGCCGCTACCTCGAGGCACAGGGCCAGGGCGCGCGCAACACCGTCATCATCCCCACCTCGGCTCACGGAACCAACCCCGCCAGCGCCGCCATGGCCGGATTCAACATCGTCCTGGTAGGCTGCGACGAGCACGGCAACATCAACGTGGACGAGCTGCGCCAGAAGGCCGAGGCCAACAAGGACAGCCTCGCCGGCATCATGATCACCTATCCTTCGACCCACGGAGTATTCGAGGTCAAGATCCGCGAGATATGCAATATCATACATGAGAACGGAGGTCAGGTCTACATGGACGGAGCCAACATGAACGGTCAGGTAGGCATCACCAACCCCGGTTTCATCGGAGCCGACGTATGCCACCTCAACCTGCACAAGACCTTCGCGATGCCTCACGGCGGCGGCGGTCCAGGTGTAGGCGCCATCTGCGTGGCAGCCCATCTGTCTCCCTACGTACCAGGACATCCCGTAATGCCCCAGTGCGGCGGTCACGGCGTGACAGCAGTGGCGTCTGCTCCCTACGGCAGCCCCCTGCTCGCCCCCATCACCCACGCCTACATCAAGCTGCTCGGTCCTGACGGACTGCGCAAGGCCACCGAGATGGCCATAGTAAACGCCAACTATCTCGCATCCCGCCTGTCAAAGGAGTTCAACATCTACTACACCGGAGTCACCGGACGCGTAGCCCACGAGTGCATCGTAGACCTGCAGAACTTCAAGGCTGACTACGGAGTGGACGCCACAGACATCGCCAAACGTCTGATGGACTACGGCTTCCATGCTCCCACACTCTCCTTCCCCGTACACGAGACACTGATGGTAGAGCCCACCGAGAGCGAGTCCCTCGAGGAGCTCGACCGCTTCGTGGACGCCATGTTCAGCATCAAACGGGAGTGCGAGGCCATCAAGGCCGGCAAGGCCGACAAGACCGACAACGTCGTGAAGATGGCACCTCACACCGCCGAGGAGGTTTGCTCTGACTCCTGGAGCCATCCCTACCCCCGCGAGGAGGCCGCCTATCCCCTTGAGTGGATCCGCGACAACAAGTTCTGGCCCGCCTGCGCGAGAGTAGATAACGGCTACGGTGACCGGAACCTCGTCCCTACTGTAAAATAACACGATAATCACTAATAATTATTTGCAACCTGATGAACAACAAACCAATCTACCTGTTAATGATTGCAGCCGCATCCGCATTCATACTTGCTTCCTGCAAGGATGACACAAAGACGGATATGGGCTCCATAAGTCTGTCCATCAATGAACAGACAGTAGAGGCCGCCAGCGGCAGCTTCTCTGTTGATGTAACAAGCAACGCAGACTTTACTGTCAACACTCCCAACTGGATCTCCGTAGACCCTGATCAGGACTCCTACCAGAGCGGAACCCTTACCTTCAAGTATGAGGAAAACACCGGCACTGTCTCCCGTAGCGGCAATATTATCTTCCGCTGTCTGGACGCAAGGGACACCCTGGTAGTGACCCAGGCCGCAGGCGAGGACCTGTACCACGATGAGTTCATGCTGGAGACCGAGCCAGGACTGTACGGAGCAGCTTTTGACAGTTTCTCCTATCAGGAGTTCACGAACCAGTATGCCGTCCGCTCATACGCCAAGGGTTTGAGCTACGATTACAAACTCATATCAATTGACCCCAACCTGTTCTTTACGGCAAGGAGTATTCCGGTAAACCTTGAGGCAGGCTCTACGGCATCCATCGGACTGCAGCAGAATGTAACTACAGAACTTAATTCCAACTTTTTCGAAACCTATGTTGTAGAAAAAATAGATGGAAATAAGATATGGCTGTATAACTCCCTCAACAGATTCGGTATAATAATTACAAAAGAATAACTCATGAGCACTAGATTTTTCACAAAGATACTGCTTGCGCTCGGTTTTCTGGCCTGCACCGCGACCGCAGCATACGCCGTAAAGGCTTACCCCTATCCAATCAAGGTCACCCAGCCGGACGGCACCACCATTACCATCCAGATTCACGGTGACGAGTTCCTGAACTGGACGACTGCCGGCAACCGCCTGGTTGAGAAAGGACCTGACGGATTTTACTACTACGCATCATTCAACTCTGACGGAACCAAAAGCATCTCGAGAAACAGGGTTTCCACCACCCTTGCCTCTTTTGCAGCATCGACTTCCGGCAATACGGTACGTCCTCCCCAGGCAGCGATAGCCGCCGCCCAGATAAAAAGATCAGTTGCAAGAATCGGCAACCCCGACCTGGCTAAAGGCAAGCATAAGTTCCTGGTAATGCTGGTCGAGTTCTCAGACCTGGAGTTTACCGTTGACAATCCAAAGGACGCATTCCACGACCTGCTCAACAAGAAAGGATACAGCGAGAACGGAGGCACAGGCTCCTCATACGATTACTACTTCGAAAACTCCGGTGGCGAATTTGATCCCACTTTTGATATCTATGGGCCGTTCAAAGTAAATGGAAATCACGCCGCTTACGGAGACGATAAAGGTGACCAGATGGCTGCAGTCCTGCTGGCAGAAGCCTGCAAAGTAGCAGATCCTGATATAAATTTTGCCGACTATGATCAGGACGGAAACGGAGTAGTGGACAATATATTCTTCTACTATGCTGGACACAATGCTGCCGAAGGAGCCGGAGGAGACTGCATCTGGCCGCACAAATGGGAACTTTACGAACACGTTGTCGGTACACTGACTATGGACGGAGTCAATCTCAACACCTCATACGCCTGCACATCCGAATACAGGGGCCATATGGGATCCGACATGGCCGGCATAGGTACTTTCACCCACGAGTTCGGTCATGTAATCGGCCTGCCTGACATGTATGATACTGATGGTGAGCAGAACGGCTATGCTCCAGGCCCTGGAGTCCTGTCGCTTATGAACAATGGCTCCTACCTCAACGAAGGCCGTACTCCCCCGTACTTAGGTGGACTGGAAAGAGCTATCCTGGGCTGGATTGAACTCACTGAATGGACAGAGTCCGGAATCAAGACCCTCAATCCTATCCAGGATAATGAAGCCTACATGACCCCTACCAAGAACAAGAGCGAGTCTGACGGACCAATCGAAGGAGAGTTCTACGTATACGAGTACAGGAACGGCACCGGTTGGGACAGATTCATCGGTGACCAAGGAGTCGCTATATACCATGTAGACCGCAGAAGCCAATACCTGAGATATTGGGACATCACCAATCAAGTTAATGCATTTGCCGATCATGAATGCTATGACCTGATTGAGGCCAATGGCAACACGAACGGCAATGACTCATACACTATAGCAGGCTTATTATACGCAGGAAGTTCTGGAAAAAGTGAATTCTCATCTTCATCCAGTCCAGCCGCACTAGACTGGGACGGAGATGTTACCGGATACAACCTCACCAATATCAGCCACAACGGCAGCAATGCCACTCTGATGCTCACCTGTCTTGCAGGCGGCACTATTATTGATGAGTTTTTAGATGCCGGCGTCAACGCCATTGACAGAAAGGCCACATACAGCGCCGGAGAAGAGTTTGAGTTCAAGTTGACTGTAAGCAACAATTCTCCTATTGAGGTAGTATGGTTCTTCGATGACGTAGAACAAGACTCCAGCGTCTCATCCATCAATCTGTCCGCAGGTGAGCACACTGTCCAGGCTGTCCTGACATACAGCGACGAGTCAACAGAGACCATCACCACCAAACTGAACGTTCAGTAATCATCTCCTGATATACATGGAAAATCCCGACCGCATCGATGTGGCCGGGATTTTTATTTTACTGCTTGACGCTGTCTGTTGTCTACCTCATCTTACGCCACATCCATACGATGTAGGCTATCACGAAAGGTATCGCTATGGACACCCACGCCATGACTTTAAGCGTGAAGAGGCTGGACGAGCTGTTGTAAAGGGTCAGGGAATCCTGTACGTCCACCGTAGAGACATAATAGGCGGTATCGTTGAAGCCGGCTATGAGCAGGACGGCCCAGACTGCGAGCAGTGCGCCCGTGCCCACGATGTAGAAATTCTGTCTGACGCCCTTTCCGAGGAAATGCCTTCCGAGACCTGCCAGGACGAGGACTACACCGAGCAGGAATACCACGGCTATCCACCATGTATGCAACATATTGTGCAGGTACTTGAAAGGCTCGGCAGATATTGCGCCTGTCGCTGGATCCATCGCGTAGCCGGTCCTGAGGAAGAGCCACAGAACGAAGGCCACGAATGTCAGGACGAAGGCGGGAGCGGTGATCATCAGCCGCCTGCGGCATTTATCCGCAAATGCGCCGACGTCCGGCTTGGTCAGCAGGTAGAGCAGGCCTAAAGTGCGGGCTGCAAGGAATACCACCACACCGAGAAGCAGGTTCATCGGATTGGCGAGGGCGTCCAGGCCGTGCCAGCCGTTGGCCCAGGTAGAAATAGCGGGAGAGGCAGCATCGGTGATGGAGACCTTGTCCACGGTAAAGGCTCCTCCGGTGAAGAATGTTCCGACGGCCACTCCGAGCAGGAAAGTTCCCAATGCTCCGTTGAGGAAGAGGAATATCTCAAATGTTCTGGCTCCGAAGATATTGCCGGCTGCCTTGCGGTATTCGAAGGAGAATGCCTGAATCACGAAGAGCAGCAGAATGCAGATCCACAGCCAGTAGGCTCCGCCGAAACTGGTGGAATAGAACAGAGGGAAGGAAGCGAAGGCGGCACCTCCGAATGTCACGAGAGTCGTGAAGGTTATTTCCCATTTGTGTCCCGCGTATTTTACTACCAAATCCTTCTCATCCTCCGAAGATGCCGTGCGCAGCAGCAGTCCCTGGGCTCCCTGCACGAAGAGCAGGAATACCAGAATAGCGCCGAGGAGGGCCACCAGCGCCCACCAGTAATGTTGCAGAAAATACAGTGTATCCATAATTATTCTCCTCCTTTCCTAATCTGTTTGAGCATGATGCTGATCTCCACGCCCAGCATGGCCGTGAACAGAACAGCGAAGATAATAAGGGTAGTAAGTACATTGCCGGACTCGACTCCGGAGACCGCCGCGTTAACGGGAAGCAGATTCTGGATCGTCCATGGCTGACGGCCGACTTCGGCTACTATCCAGCCCGATTGGGAGCAGATATACACCAGCGGCACGCTGATGATGCCGATCCACAGGAGCCATTTGTGCTTACCACTGACGATAAGATTCTTCCATTCGAAGATGATGTAGAGGACGAAGAGCAGGATGAAGAACATGCCGAGTGCGACCATGATATGGAAGGCGTAGAAGACCAGCGGCACATTGGGTACAAGGTCCTCAGGCTCCTCGATGTAGTGGTACCCGAAATAATCGAAGTTCTGCTCCAGCACGGCTCTGCTCTGAGACATCGCCAGAGTATCTCCGGCCTCCTTGGCTGTCTGGTATCCGGCCAAAGCCGTGACAGCAGCAGTACCCATGGCCTTCTTCTCAGCGAATGAAGGCTCGATGTAGGTATTGCCCTCACGGTCGGTAAACTCGTAGCCGCCTTTGATGATGTCGTTGATACCCGGCACGAAACCGTCGGCCTGACGGGTGGCCAGGAATGAGAGCATGCTGGGGAAGGATATCTCGAAAAGATAAGGCTCCTCATCCGCACCGTCCTCTCCTATGATGTCCTTATCCGGATTGAGAATACCTACGGCCACCAGCGGCGCCTTCTCAGAGCCGTCATAAAGGCCCTCCATTGCAGCCAGTTTCATGGGCTGTACCTTAGCCACATTGTAAGCCGAGCCGTCACCTGTTCCTATAAGCACGGCAAGGGATACTATTCCGAATACCGATGCGATACGGATGGATTTGCGTGCCATCACAGTCTCTCGCTTTTTTAGCAGAAACCATGATGATACAGCGATAACGAAGACCGAGGCCAGCACATAGCCGTTTGTCACGGAATGCAGGAACTTGTTGATGGCAACGGGAGAGGAGACCACTGCCCAGAAATCCACCATCTCGCTGCGGGCAGTGTCCGGATTGAACTCCATGCCGACAGGATACTGCATCCACGAGTTGGCGATCAGAATCCACACAGCAGACAGGTTCGTTCCAATGGCCGTCAGCCATGTAGACACCAGATGGGCCTTCTTACTCACCTTGTTCCAGCCGAAATACATTACGGCAAAGAAAGTACTCTCCATGAAAAATGCAAAAATACCCTCAATGGCCAGCGGAGCTCCAAAGATGTCGCCCACAAACCACGAGTAATTACTCCAGTTGGTTCCGAATTCAAACTCCAGGATGATTCCGGTCGCCACGCCCATAGCAAAATTGATGGCGAACAACTTCATCCAGAACTTGGTAGTCCTCTTCCAGAACTCATCCCCGGTCATCACATAGCGGGTCTCCATAAAGGCTATCAAAAAGCCCAGTCCTAAGGTCAGTGGCACGAACAGCCAGTGATACATGGCCGTCAAGGCGAACTGCCATCTCGAAAGATCGACCAGTGTTGCTAAAATTGTCATATACTTGGGGTCTTTGTTTGGTTAATTATTATTGTGTCAGATTCTCTATCACTACACGGCTCTTTTCCGCATCCGTCTCACAATCAGACAAGGCTGGACGGAAAAAGAATACCCTGAGTATGGCGAACATGATGAAAAGTTTCAGGAGAATCACTATCCACAAGGTCTTTCCCAGCGATGACATGTCCCTGAAACCCTCATAGTAGAAAAGCCATATCCTGCGCAGCCTTTCCATAAACATTAAAACTCGTCAGCGAACATCGGATCCCATGGCGGAAGCATTACAGGCTCAGTGTCGAGCAGCTTGAGAATATTCTCCGGCACGTACTTTTTCTCCGCCACGAGACGGAACATATACTCCTCGAACCACTCGGCCGTCATCACCAGATGTCCCTCATGGCCTGTCATGCCCCACGAATTTTCCACTTTCCACTTCTTGGCCTGACCGTATTCGTCCAGATCCACAGCCATCAGAGTCATGGCGTGCGACGAGCCGCTGGCTCCCGTCAGTATCCGCTCGCGCTTATCCATACCGAACTCCGTACCCATCAGAGAGCCGTAATCGTAAAAATCTACGTCCAGCACACCGTTCTGACTATCCAGGAACTTGCCCACGTCGCAGGAGAAATACATCATCGTGCTGTCCTTTATCGAAGCGATGGCTATGGCCTCGATCTCCTCAATGGGAAGGTTGATGTACAGCCAGTTCTTGCCGTCATACTGATGGCGGTCGTATTCTATCTCGTACACCTTGTAGAACTCGCGGGTCGGGTCGTTCATCAGCATCACATAATCATTCTTGAGATCCACGCCCACATACTCGTCATAGAATGACTTCGGAGTGTAGGTCTTCGTACTCACCGGCCTGCCCTCAGCGTCATACATGGTCCAGGTGAACTCTGTGGGCGGCTCACCGAGATTGAGCACCAAAAAGCGGTAGATAAATGCCAGCATCTGCGTCTTGCGTTCCTCCAGCATGGACGGCAACTTCTTCTCCGGGCCGGTCATCTCCCGCAGCTCCAGACCGAATTCCTTGAGTTTCAAGTCCAGCAGCATGGTCATCCGGGAAGTGTGATTGGCCGCCCAGGTCTCTGGCATCACGTTGGACGGCACGACACCGTACTTGGTGATAAGGTCGGAAACTCCCGTAAACTGGCCGCCGTCGTTGATTGTGTGACGGAAAAGCCACTCCACCTTGCGGTCATCCATGGGCAGGTCACGGGTGTCGATGATACCCTGCAGGAAAAGGTTGGCCTTCTCCAACTGGTCATAGAAGAAGATGTAGTTCTGGGAGAACTGGAACGGACCGAGATTATACTTTTCTATCATCTTAGCCCTGAGTACATTCATCCCGGAGAACAGCCAGCATCTGCCGCTGGACTGCTGGTCGGTTATACCCTTGGACGGGACCTCATCGGAGAAATAGAAATCATACCCGGCCTCTACGCCCTGACGGACAGCAAGCTTGTTGATATCATTGGCTGAGATGGCATTGCGCAGAGCCAGCTCCTCGGGTGTACCCTGCCAGCCCTGACGTATCTGAGACATCATCTCATCGGTAATGCCCCCCTGGGCCAGTACGGCCGCCGCTACGGACAAGGCGGCACTGACGGTAAAAAGACGTTTAACCATAATCGTAAAAAATTAATTTTCAAATATAACAACTTTTCCCGAAACCACCGCCCCCACATACCCCGCCTGCAACAAGACTCCCGCATGCCATAGTAGTTTTTCCCCCGGAAAGTGCCGGGATTTCCCGCGATTCTGGTGCACTTTCACCCCTGGCTTGCTGGGCTACCTGCTCCACAGACCCCTCTCGCCGCACTTGCCGTTTCCACCTCCGGGGAAAGTGCCGTGATTTCCCGCGAAAACGGTGCACTTCCCCCCGTGGTATGAGGCTTCAGGGGAGGTCCAGCAAGGCCTGCTTGGGGAAGCACTTAGTATACAGGCACTTTGAAAAAGAGCATCTGCTGGACCTGGGGTGAAATGGCGGTTTTGTGGCAAAAAGCGGGCAGTCCAGCAAATCACCAAAATGTATGCACTTAACAATCAGTGCGATACATTTGGGCAGTGTGCTGGACACTGTAAAAGTACTAAAGTCTATCTACCCTTTTGCGAAACGACTCTCTCCACCGTGGCTTGTCTGGGCACCGGTTCCACAGACCTCTCTCACCGCACTTGTTGTTTCCTCCCGCAGAATGCCTATGAAAATCCAGCAGTCGAAAAGACCAGGCCCTCCCACCGCTTCGCGGCGGGCCCCTCCCTCTAGAGCCGAGGGCGGCTAGTCTTTTCTCGTTGCTGGATTTTTCATTCATATCGGGACACCGGCCCCACTCCCGGGGAAAGTGCCGGGTTTTCCCACGATTTTGGTGCACTTTCCACCCTGGCTGGTGCAGAAAATTTGGTTTATAAAATAAATTAGTTTATATTTGCATCGTAAAACAAAAGAGAGGAGAAGGCGCCACTCTTCTTTTTTTGAAAATTTTAGTTTATTTTTTAAAGTGTTTTATCATGAAAAGGATTTTTACTATTTTTGCAATCGCCATGATGTGCTGCGCATCTGACATCGCGACTTTGGCGAGGGATTCATCAACCATAAAGGCCGTGCTGACCGTAACTGACCTGAAGGACACCTGCGGCAATGTACTGGTCTGGATTGTACCGGACAACGGTGAAAGTGCCGGACCAGACTTAGGGGCTATAATGAAGTCCGGCTGGGGCGCAATTATCTCTTGCACCGATGCCAGACCGGACAAGGACGGCAGACTGAACGTCAACGGCGAAATCAATGTCCCTGAAGAAGGACGATGGACACTGTTCCTGATGCACGACAGCAACCGTAACTGGACGATGGACAAGACGGAGGACGGATATCCAGCCGAGGGATTTGCCATGACGGCACTCAGGACTGACAGCATGGGAAATGAAGAAAAGGAGGAGACCGAAAGGATTTCAATCGGTATGAATTACCTATAAAATTTTTACTATTACGGACAATAAAACTACAGACTGCAATGGAAAACAATAACAACAACCAGAACGGACTTTCAGTAGAAAAGTCATTGGAAATCATCTCTGAGGCCATCAACAACAGCCGACAGGACTTTCAGCGGCGCGGCGGCACCGCAATGCTCATCTGGGGTACGACCGTAATCCTCGTATCCGGTATCGTCCTGCTGGGGCTGACACTTTCGGACAACAATCATCTGTGGAACCTGGCCTGGTTTCTGATTCCATTTATCGGCTGGCCTCTGAATCAGCTGGTATTCAAACGCATCGAGAGCAAGGGGAAGGGCGAGAATTTCGTGTCCAGGTCCGTGGGCATCGTATGGGGCATATTCGGAATCCTGGCAATAGCCGTCGGCATCATGGCATTCTTCATTCCCATACCGACAAACGGTGTCATAATACTGCTTCTGGGCATGGCCGGCGCAGTCACCGGGGTCCTCTGCAGTTCTTGGACCGTATTCATTCTCAGCATTATCTGCGGAATAGCGGGACTGCCCTGCGATTACTTCCTGAACATACCCACTCCGCTGATCATGGCCGTCGCAGCGCTGATGACCCTCGTCATCCCAGGCCTGATATTCAACCGTCAAACCAGTAAACTGCAGTAACGGCCATGGGAGACTTTGTAAAACTGGACCCGCTGCTGCACTCGGAACTGCGTCTGGCAGTCATGTCCACCCTGCTCTCGCTTGAGGAAGCCGACTTCGTGTACCTGCGCGAGGCCACCGGAGCCACTGCCGGCAATCTGAGCGTGCAGATCGACAAGCTCTTCGAGGCAGGGTACATCTCTGTCGAAAAAGGATTTGCGGGGAAGAAGCCGCGGACGGTGTGCAGGATAACGGATGTGGGGAAGAAGGCGTTTGCGGAGTATGTGGAGGCACTAAAGTCGTATCTGCGCTGAGCGCAGATACGACTTCGCTCCGAGTACCTCCTGAAAGCGATTGCCTACGTCCTGCGCAATCCGTCGGCAGCCGGCCTGGGCACTACACCGTGACAGCCGACGGTCTCATCTGTCCGGAATACTATGCAGACTACCGCTCCGTCGAGGAACTTTTCCGAACCCCGGTCAGGATGCTGAAGTCTTATGACACACGCAGCCAGTCAAACATCCGGAAAGCACAGCCATACCCACAGCCAAACAACGGTAAGTTGTGTCACACCCCGATTTCACTACACACTGACATTCAGGACTATACAAACCAGCCCTGATCTTTCCAGGCCCTCACAACATCCCGAGAAGATCACACCGCTTCCGCAACACATTGATTTATAAGAAATCACAAAACTACCCTGTTCGCCTGCTTACCGTTAATCAGAGAACGCGGGCAAGATTGCGGAACAGCGCGTCGGGAAGATCCGCCGAATCACTTATTTCAGACAAGATTATTCATAAAAATTTGCATCTACAGAATTTTTGCCTACCTTTGCAGTGTATTAGTTATGTAGTACACTAAAGAAAGAGACAGTGGGACGGATAAGAGTGCCACAGAAACACTGCTGACGGGAAAGGCGGATAATCTGAAGTTAAACGATAAAGCATAAAAGTAAATGTTATGGAAAATAATGAACCGGTCATAAGGATCGAGAACCTGAAGTTCAATTACGGAAGACACCTGGTGTTTGAGAACCTGTCCATGAGTCTCGAGGCCGGCAGGATCTACGGCCTGCTCGGAGAGAACGGCGTGGGAAAGACCACGCTGCTGCGCATCATCAGCGGACTGCTGCGGCCCAAGAGCGGAGACTGCTCCGTGCTGGGCATCAGATCATCCTCGCGCAATCCCGAAATGCTCAAGGACCTGTACTTCATCCCCGAGATCTTCATCGCCCCTCCCATCCCCGTCAGGCGGTTCGCGCAGAGCAATTCCCTGCTCTATCCGGGTTACGACAACGCCATGTTCGAGAGGCTGTGCCGGACTTTCGAGGTGGATGCCTCAAGCCGCTTCGACCGGCTCTCGCAGGGACAGCAGAAAAAGGCCCTGATCTCGTTTGCCCTGGCCCTCAATACCAGGGTGCTGCTGATGGACGAGCCTTCCAACGGCCTGGACATTCCCTCGAAGACCACCCTGCGCCGCGTCATCTCCGAATGTGCCACCGAAGACCGGGTCATCGTCATCTCCACCCATCAGGTACGCGACCTGGAGAACCTCATAGACCCGATAGTCATCCTGGACCGCGAAGGCATGATCCTCAACGCATCCGTAGAGGATATCAGCAAAAAGCTGCTGTTTACCACCGCCCCGACACTCAGCCCCGAGGCCTACTGGAGCGAGAGCGGCCTGAACGGATACTACCAGGTACTTCCCAACCGCGATGAGGCCGACTCGAGAGTCAACCTCGAAGCCCTTTTCAACGCGGCCCTCAAGAACAAGGAGACATTCAAGACTCTTTTCAGCAAATAAACACATTCACACTTGACTAAATACGTACACACCATGAACGCAACATTCAACATACGCAGGCAGGGCCTGACCATCTACAAGGAGCTTCAGGAGAAATACTCTATAATCCTGACCAGCACATGCATCATTCTCATGATCTACCTTGCCATATGGGCCCTTAATCTCATCGACGGTGAGCCAGTCTCCACCGTAGCCCGTGCAGTCACAGCCGCGACAATCCTCAGCATCATAGGCTGCCTGGCACCCTTCTTCCTCTACAAGAACGAAAACCGCCGCATGGAAGGTGTCTTCTACGCCGTCTCTCCTTCATCGACCCTCGAGAAGTGCATCAGTATGCTGGTCATCTGCTCGGTCATCTTCCCCTTGCTCTCCACAGTCCTGCTGATGAGCCTCGACTCCCTGCTCACCCTCATGCCGTTTGAAGCCAGCTACTCCGGCAGCATCTGGGGCTGCATGTTCTCCTCCAAGGCATATATGGACACAATCATGGGCTTCATGCCTTTCAGTTTCAACACTGACGCAATGCACATTGACTTAGTCAACAAGATGTACGACACCGTAAATCCGCTGTCCATACCGCCAATCGTAGGCATTGCCATGACTCAGAGCGCATTTGTCCTGCTCAATATGCTGTTCCGCCGACACAAGATAGGCTATACCCTGCTTACTTTTCTGGGTATCTGGGTAATAGGGGCTGTCATCTCCGTCATCTCCGCCATCTGCTTCTTCGACAGTCTGCAGAGCAATCCCGACATAGCCCCCGAGCGCATGCTCCAGTGGATGATAACCCTGTCCAGAGCACTCTCACTCATTTACTGCATCCTCCCTATAGTTTTCTGGGCACTCACCTACTTCCGCATCCGCAGGCTTCAGTATTAAGGTCACAGTAAAATGCAAGCAACTATGGAATTTGACCAGCATAAACCGATATACCTGCAGATAGCCGACTCGATATGCGAGCGGATTCTGACAGGACAGTGGCCCGAGGGCGACCGCATACCGTCGGTAAGGGAATGCGGCATAGCCCTTGAGGTCAATCCGAACACGGTCGCCCGCTCCTACGACGAGCTGTCCCAGGACGGCATCATCCACAACAAGCGCGGCATAGGCTACTTCGTCAGCCCCGGGGCAAGGAAGATCATCCGTGACAGACAGCGGGAGGCCTTCGTCTCCGAGGATCTGAAAGAAATCTTCCGGAAAATGGACATCCTCGGCATCACTATCGAGGAAATATCCTCCCTCTACAGGAAATATTCAACAGACAACAACATTTGGAAACAGCAATGAAACGCATACTTACGGTTATTACGATGGCAATACTTACCCTTACCGCCATCGGCACGGCAGAAGCCAGGCAACAGACAGACAGCAGAAACAGTCTGGCCGGCAAGGTGAGTGACGCGGCCACATCCGCTCCCATAGAATTCGCGACAGTGGCCCTGATACTGCCGGACAGCACATTCGTGGACGGCACCACCACCGATTCCACGGGAAAGTTCGCTTTCAGCGGCCTGACGGCAAGAGAATATATTCTCAAGATATCATTCATCGGATACAAAGACGCGGTCATCAGAGTCAATCCGGCCGACGGCACAGACATCGGGACAGTCAGCATCGAACCTGACGCTGAGATGCTGGACGCTGTAGTGGTATCTGCAAGAAGACCTGTCATCGAGCAGAAGCTGGACAAGATAGTAATGAATGTCTCGGACGCTGTATCCACCGAAGGCAGCAACGGCACGGACCTGCTGCGTAAGGCACCGGGCGTCACCATTGACTTCGACGGCAACGTCAAGCTCAACGGCTCATCTGTAGCTGTGTGGATCGACGGCAGACCCTCGAATCTGTCCGGCAAGGAACTGGAAGTCCTGCTCAACTCCACCGACGGCACCACGATTGACCGGATAGAAATCATGGCCCATCCTTCCTCAAAATACGATGCAGCCGGCGGCGGAGGTATCATAAACATCGTCACCAAGAAGAATTTCACCCAGGGACTCAACGGCTCCGTCAATCTCGGATACGGCGGCATGTACTTCGACAGATACAACCAGGCCGCAGACGGGTCGGTCAATCTGAGCTACCGGGGAAAGAAAACCAACACATTTCTTACCTACAGCGCCCGCTATGACGACATGGACATAATCCTGGACTCCAGATCCCTTTACGGAGAGAACAACTCCATCGCCATGTCCAGCAGGTCCAATCTGCTCAACCAAAGCCTGGACCAGATGTTCCGCGTCGGCAACGACTGGTACATCAACGACAACAATATATTGGGGGCAATAGTCAACGGCACGTTCCGCAACAGCGGCACAGGAACATACGGCGACAACTTCACGGAACACCTGCTCGGTGACGAACTGCTGGGCCGGCTGGAAAGCAGTATAGACAACTCCGACCGTTTCCACGGCATCTCCGCCAACCTCAACTATACACACACATTTGACAAGGCAAAGGCCCAGGAGCTGACCGTCAACGCCGACTACTCATATTTCGACATCCTCAATACCAGCCGTCAAAGCGACATACCCGTCCCCGGCTTTCAGACACTGATCCAACTCGATTCCAACATATTCCGGCAGAACGCCGCCCAGAAACTACAGATCTGGTCCGCCAAAGCCGACTACCAGCAGGTATTCTGGCAGACCGGCCTGCTTGAGGCGGGACTCAAATGGTCCCGTACCGTCACCGACAACAACTCTGTCCGCGATGATTTCTTCAACAATGCATGGGCTCACAGCGACAGCCTGTCCAACATCTTCCTCTACGACGAGCAGATAGCGGCAGCCTACATCTCCGCCGCCAAGAGCTTCGGTCAGAAATGGTCGGCCAAGATAGGCCTGCGCGGTGAATACACATACGCCAGAGGAGACTGGCGCAGTGCCGGTGAGAAAAGCGTCAAGAGCTATTTCAACCTCTTCCCCACTGCCTTTGTAAGCTATATGCCTACTCAGAAATGGCGGCTGGCCGCCTCATACACCCGCCGTATCAACAGACCCGGATACAGTCAGCTCAACCCCTTCCGCACCTATATGTCCGCAAATGCATATACGGAAGGAGACCCCAATCTTGATCCGCAGTTCTCCGACCAGGTATCCCTGACCGTAGGCTACGGCCAGCACCTCAACCTGAGCCTGATGTATCAGCACAACTCCAACCTCATCATGCAGCACCCGGAAGTCAATCCAGACAACGGCGAGCAGCGTCTGATCTGGGAGAACTTCGGCACACAGGAGATAGCCGGAGCGGCCCTGTCCGTATCCGAACTTCCCATTACCAAATGGCTGAACTTCTCGGCCAACTATTTCGCCGCCTACAACGGCAACACCAGCGCAGAAGGGGACTATGACGAGGGATCGTTCCTGCAAAGCTTCTACGGCAACCTTACATTCCTGCTGCCCAAAGAATGGAAAATCGAAGTCGGAGGCTTCGGCTCCGGCAACATGACCATAGGATACATGAACATCCGTCCGATGTACATGCTTTTCGGAGGCATCAAGAAAAACCTGTGGGACGGCCGAGGCACCATCGCCCTCAACGTCCAGGACATCCTCCGGTCGTTCAGGAGCGACATCACATCGTACACGGGCGACGTGGAGACCTACAGCATCCACCAGCGCATGAACATACAGAAAGTCACACTGTCCTTCAGCTGGCGCTTCGGCACCGCGACCAACACACGCAGGCGCAATGTCGGCAGCTTCGAGGAGTCATCCCGCGTAGGCGGCTCCTCCGGCATAAGTACCGGACAACAAGGTACGGGAGGAATGATGTAATGGGAGCGCCGTACTTCAGGTTCAAGCAGTTCACCGTATGGCACGACCGCTGCGCCATGAAGGTGGGCACGGACGGTGTCCTGTTAGGGGCATGGGCCGGTCAGGAACGTTTTGGAGAAATACAGGGAAATCACCCCCGGAACATTCTTGACATCGGCACCGGAAGCGGTCTGATAGCCCTGATGCTGGCCCAGAGGTTCCCCCAGGCCCGCATCACCGGCATCGACTGTGACAAGGACGCCGCCATGCAGGCCATGGAGAACTTCACAGGCTCTCCATGGGCAGACCGGCTCAGGGCCGTCCGGACAGGGCTGCAGGATTTCTGCCGTGACACTGCCACCGCCGCTGAACGCTTCGACCTGATAGTATCCAACCCACCGTTTTACGACAACACACTGACCAATCCGGACAGCCGCCGCTCTGCCGCCAGGCATACAGACGGCCTTCCGCACGACGAATTGCTGCTGCTCTCCGCCAGCCTGCTCTCCGACTCAGGGGTCTTTAGTCTGATCATACCCTCCGAGTCCGAGAAATCCATACTGCGGCTGGCGGACAGAAGCAGGCTCTACCTGCACCGCATCACACGGGTCTACTCAAAGCCGTCCCCGCGTCACCGGCGCATCTTGGCATCATTCGGCAAGCAGCCCGTCCTATCTCCCGCAGAGGACACCCTCACGCTGACCGGCCCGGACGGACACCGGAGTGCGGAGCACGCGGCTCTTACCAAAGACTTCTACCTTTATGAACAATAATCAACACACGCCTGTATGAAAAGAACAGCACTTATCACCGCAGCGACCCTGCTGCTCCTGGCCGGAACCGCCACACAGGCCACGGCCCAGAACGACACCGCAACTGCCTTGAACGCGACTACTGTCATAGACTCCGTATCCACCCAGCGGACAGATACCGGGACAGTGGCCGTGAAACCGAGAGTATGGTTCTCATTCCCGACCGAAATAAGAATGGGTACCGATATGCTCGATTATCCTGAATTCATGACATTTGACTGGAATATATCCCCTGGAGTCTCATTCCGGAACGGTCTGTCCATAAGAGTTCCTGTCGAATACGTCATCGGCATGACAAAAGATGGCTACAATGGCTACGAAGGGTACTACGCCTCCAACGGCACTGTCGGCCTCAATCTTGGTTATGATTTCCTTAATAAAAGTGACCGATGGAGACTGGAACTCAACGCCTCCGGAGGCTCTACCTACCTCAAGACCTCCTATCGTTTCGCATACGCCGACCTGAACCTGAAATTCGGCTCGAAGCATCTCGGAGTCTATAACCTCTACTTCGGTCTGGGTCTCCGCTACCTCCATCCCTACAACCCGGACATGACACAGAAACTCATGTTCAACTTCACTATCGGTTTCTTCGCTTTCTAAAACACTTTTGACCCAACGGGAGTGTATCACTTTCGCACCTACCCGGCTGCAAACTCTTCCACCAAGATTCATCAAGGCGCATCAGTCACGGTGCGCCTTTTCGAATGTCCCTGCGTAGGCGGCCTCAAGGGCGGAGTAGAAGTCTTCACCGAAGGCATCCGTCAGGGGCTTCTGCAGGAAGCGGAAGACCGGGATGCCTTCCTTTTTGCCCTTGGCGAACGCGCAGGAGCAGATGTTCCAGCGGTGAAGGTTGAGGGCCGTCATTCCGTTGGAGAGTCTGGAAACCCGAATCGGATACAGACGGCAGGAGATGGGCTTTACGAAGTCCGAGCCGCCCCTGCACCAGGACCTCTCTATCGTGCAGAACCAATTGCCTTCCTCATCGCAGGACGCATAGGCGCATTCCTCCCTGCCCGGCACCAGCGGAGTGACCATATCCCCGTCTGAGTCAATCTCGAAAAATCCCTTCTCGGCCACCACGGCCCTGCCCTCAGGAGACATCAGCGGAGAGAACTTGTCGTAATTGGCCTCAATGCGCTCCGGCTCGTCCTCCTCCATCGGAGCACCGCTATCCCCGATGATGCAGCACGCACCGCCGCAAGTCCCATAATCGCAGGCAAAACACTCCGTGAAAATCTCCGAAGAGACTATCTTGTCATCTATTATCACCATTGTTTCCATATTCTTAATCATTATTCCGGAACCACCGACAGTGTTGACAGGCTTCCCTCTTCCAGTATCGTGTACAGATACTCATTGACCTGCTTGGCCGTGACTGCGTCCAATGCGGCGGACCGTCTGGTATAAAAGTCCTTCATGTCGACAAAACGGTTTCGCAGCACCGCCTCCCAATACTTGTAGTCCCGCGACTCCCGCAGCTTGTCCTTCAGGGCCATATTGCGCTTCACTCCTGCCACCTCACCATCGCTGACTCTATTCTCCGCAAGATTCACCAGAATATCGGCAAAGATATCCTCCACGTCCTCCACCGGTTCCGCTGTCGTAAAACTGAATTCCACTGTCATCACCTCCTCCGGATAACGATAGAACCTCCGTTCGGCCTCGGCCAGAATACCTCTGAGCGAAAGTTGTCTTATAACCTCCCTCTCTATCACCTTGCCGGTGACTTCCGAAAGCATTCTATCCTCCACCGTAAGTTCCGAAGGCACGGTGAGCTTGCAGCTGTACAGCCGGCGCGGGAAACTCATCGGTACTCTCACCTCCTCCGCAGCATCGTAGGACGCGATGAAGAATCCGCTGTTCTCACTGCGGCCGAAGCCGGCCCTTCTGCCTGGAAGTCCGGAAAGGCTTGCATATACTGATCTGAGCAGGTCGTTTTCCTCAAAGTCGCCCACGAATATGAACGAGAACTCCGACACATTGGAGAAAAGCGCATTGACAAACCTCAGTGCAGCGTCATAGTCCAGACCGGCGATACCGGCCTCCTCCTCGGCTGTCAGCACCCCCGACATTGAGCGGATATCCCTCTGACGCAAAGCCTGAAATACCTTTTCCGGCGAATTGAGCGCATAAGGTCCGCAACCCTCCTCCATCCGCCTGAACTTGTCGAAAGTCCGGTAATCCGGTTCCGATCCTTCGAAATACATCGCTACAATATCCAGAAAATCCTCCATGCGCCCTACAGGGAAACTGCCGGAAAGCCTGCGTTCTCCTACTGATACCGTCCTTTCCAGCGAAACTCCCAGAGAGTCCTGAAAACGCTGCATTCCATACATGTTCATTTTCCCTACAAGCGATATCCTGGCAACGTCATTGATATATTTGCGAAGCACTGCCAGACTGTCTCCCGATAAAGAGACTCCACCTCTGGCCACAGCCGTAAAATACACCATCCCAGGCTCCGCGTCCATCTTGCGGAACGCCACAACAGCCCCGTTGGGCAAACGCCTGGACACCACGCCCGTGGACTTATTGACAAAACTGTTCCTTTCCGTGATACTGCCGGCAGCATACTCCTGAGAAGAACGGCGGGGAAAATATTTCTCCACATACGGCCCGGGATTTACTGCGAAATACTCCAGCCCTCCAGTCGGTTCAGGGGAAGAGCACACCACTGTCCGGCAGCTGTCCACCGAGAACACCGAAGACAGAAAAGCCGACACCGTATGACTGTCCACCACATTCTCGGCCGTCTCTATATAACTTTTGTACAGTTCGATGCCAGCCATCACATAACCGTCAGTGAAATTTGAGACACAGATATTCCTGTAGTACTTGTTGTCCAATGAAGAGCGACGCCTGTAAGTCTCGTCCAGTCTGTCTATGAATTCCTCACTGCTCTTCCTGAATTCACTGTCCGAGATTCCGTATTGGCACACACGTTCCACCTCGTTCAGTATCAGCACATAAGCATCCACATAATCATCAGGAGCGCACTCCACCGAAAGACGGTAGGAGATACGGTTGAGATAAGGCACTATGCCGGTCTGGACATCCAGCGCATAGAAAGGCGCGTCCTCCAGCGCGGACATCAGACGCTTTTTCATAATGTCCATTCCGACTTCGGACACATAGTTGTAGATAAACGGGATGGCCGTATTGCGCAGAGACGGGTCCAGAGGGTCAACGATATAGTCAAACGTCACCCTGGCCCTGTCGGCCTCCCTGTCCTGAAAATAGAAATATCCTCCCCCGGCGGCATCCAGGACCGAATCAGGGAAATCGGGCAGAGGAGTACCGGGTCTGGGAATTATCTGGAACAGGGCCCGGATCTTGGACTCAACCGCAGCGGCGTCTATGTCCCCGGCTATGACTATCGCCTGCCGGTCCGGCCTGCAACGGTTCTTGTAGAACGCAGCCACATCCGCCGCCGTATATCCGTCCACAGCCTTCAGCAGATCCTCTATCGCAGCAGGGGCCAGCGGTGTGCCGGCGAAATAATACCTGGCCAGACTGTCCTCTATGCGGCGGTCCAGGGTCATGGAAGAGGCGAACATATTACGGAAGAAATGCTTTCCCCGCTCCACCGAACGGTCGTCCACGATGAGGGCCGAGGACATATTGAACATCGCCAGCAGCATCGAGTCCACTACCGAGGCGTTCTTTCCTATAGGCACATTGTTGAATGAGTATGTGGTATGGTAGTCTTCCGCCTCTATCTCCAGGCCGTCAGTACGGCTCAGTCCCATGTCATCGATAAAGGAGAAAATGGCTCCGTCGGGGAAATTGTGCGTCTCGGTAAGGGCCATGCACTCCATCAGGTAGGTCATGCCCAGCGAGGAGGAGTCCTCCAGGGCCAGTCCGTTTCTCTGGACAAATGCGAAATCCGCATACCCCTTAACTGAGGAATTAGGCACCAGGTAGTACACCAGACCGTTCGGCATGATGCCTCGGACTATCCTGGCATCGTCCTCCAGAATGCCCACCAGCTGTGCTGAGGCCAGGACCGAGCTGGTCATCAATATCATGACGCATAAAAAAATACGTTTCATAAAACAAATGTATAAAAATATATCTTATATTTGTCGGCTGAATATAATCCAATCACATGAAAAAAGTTTTATCTATTCTTACAATCGCCACAATTTCAGCTATATCCGCCTTCGCTCAGGATATGGAGTCCGCGACATCAATGTACAATGAAGGAGTGACCGCACTCAACGCGGGAGACAAAGCAACAGCAATTGGATATTTCGAGGAAGCCCTCGGACAGGCCGCCATCATAGGCCCTGAGGCCGACGAGCTGGCCTACAACTGCCAGAGGAACATCCCCACCCTGCTCAACGCCATAGGCAAGGAACTGGCAGCCGCCAATGACATTGATTCGGCTATAGTAGTTCTCAATCAGGCCATAGCAAAAGCCGAGGAATATGGACAGAACGACCTCGCAGCCGAGGCGATTACACTGATTCCCCAGCTGTATATGCAGCAGGGCAACCTCTTCCTCAATCAGAAAGACTACGACGCAGCCATCGAGAGCTACAAGAAAGTGGTTGAAGCCAATCCCAACGACGCTGTCGGATATCTCCGCCTGGGCCAGGCAGCACGTCGCGTAAACGACATTGAGACAGCTATATCCGCTCTCACAAAGGCTTCCGAACTGGGACAGAAGAATGCTGCTGACAAGGAAATCGCGACTCTCTATCTTACGATATCCAACTCACAGCTCAAAGCAAAGAACTACGAGAGCGCACTCGAATACGCCCAGAAGGCCAACGAGACCATTCCCAATCCTACAGCCATGCAGATAGCCGGCACAGCCGCTCTCCAGCTGAAGGACTACGCCGCAGCCATCGAGAACTTCGAGGGATTCATCGCCGCCTCTCCCAACGCCAAGAACATCGACCAGATCAGATACCAGCTGGCTACGGCATACGAGGCCACAGGCGACAAGACCAACGCCTGCGTCAACTACAGGGCCATCATGAACAACCCTCAGTTTGCCGAGTACGCAAAGCACAAAGTAGACAACGAACTCAAATGCCAGTAGCATTAGAGCTTCTTGCCCCGGCTAAGAATAAGGACATCGGCATCGCGGCCATAGACTGCGGTGCCGATGCCGTATATATCGCCGGCCCGTCGTTCGGGGCCAGGGAGGCTGCGGGCAACAGCTTCGACGACATCGCCGGGCTGTGCGGCTACGCTCACAAATTCGGAGTCAAGGTATTCCTTACACTCAACACGCTCATCTACGAGAATGAGCTGGATGATGCCAGACAGTGCGTATTACGCGCTGTGGAAGCCGGCTGCGACGCCCTCATCGTCCAGGACCTCGGGCTGATGGCCATGAAGATTCCGTCCATAGAGCTGCATGCCTCCACCCAGTGCAATATCCGCACAGTGGAGCAGGCCCGTTGGCTGGCCTCGCTCGGGTTCAAGAGGCTGGTGCTGGCACGCGAACTGAGCCTGAGACAGATACGGGAGATAGCGGAAGCCGTACCTGGCTGCGGCATAGAATGCTTCGTTCACGGGGCCCTGTGTGTGTCCTACAGCGGCCAGTGCTATATGAGCCAATACCTCGCAGAGCGCAGCGCCAACCGGGGCCGCTGCATCCAGGCCTGCCGCTCCCGCTATGACCTGCTGGACACCGACGGACGGACACTACTTAAAGACAAAGCCGTACTCTCACTCAAAGACCTCTCCCTTCAGGACCGTCTGGAGCAGCTGGCCGAAGCCGGGGCCACATCGTTCAAGATAGAGGGCCGGCTCAAGAACATCTCTTATGTGCGCAACATCGTGCGCTCCTACAGCGATACACTGGATGCTTTGGTAAAAAACAGCCGGGGAAGATACGTCCGCAGCTCCTGGGGCTCACCGGCCGGAGGATTCACCCCTCATCCGGAAGCCACTTTCAACCGCGGCTACACGCACTACTTCATCGACGGCCGGCGCGGCCAGTGGAGCTCCGGAGACTATGCCAAAGGCGTAGGCGAGCCTGTCGGCGAGATTACCCGCGTACTCGGCCAGAAAGGCGGAAACACCGTATTCGATATCCGTCCGCGCAAGGGACTAAGCACTCCCCTGACCAATGGAGACGGACTCTGCGTAATCACAGGAAAAGGCGAAGCGTTGGGCATGAAGGCCGACATAGTGAGCGGCAATACCGTAACCTGCAACCAGAGAGTGGAGCTGACTCCCGGACTGCCGGTTTACCGCAATTTCAATCACGCCCTGGAAAAAAACCTGGAAAACAATCCTCCTCTCAGGCTAATACAGGCCACACTGGCACTTAAAGCCATGGATGAAAACCGGTATACCATTACAGCCACCGCTCCCGGAAACACACCCGCCGCATCCGTGAGCTTTGAAGCGGAACAGGCGCTCAACCGGGACAAGGCCGCATCAGGCCTGCACGCATCCTTGTCCAAAAGAAGCGGGATTTTCGCATTTACTCTGACGGAGCTGCCCGATGACGGTCCGCTTCCATTCCTGCCTTCATCAACCGCAAATGCCCTGCGCCGGGAACTGGCCCGGAGACTGGAGCCTGTTCCGGCACAGCCGGACATGACCCTCTCCGTTCCGTTTGACCACATCGACAGGAACAAGATTGTTCCTCCCGCGCAAAAGTTACAGCTCAACTGCGCCAACTCTCTGTCCCGCAGCATCTACCTGGCTGCAGGCGTAGAGCCTGGCACGGCATTTGAGCTGGACCGGTCATCCAAGGTGGAGCTCATGCGGTGCAAATACTGCATCCGCTACGAGACCGGACGCTGTCCAAAGATCAATCCTAAGGAAAAAGCCACACCGCTCTACCTGAGCAACAACGGCCGCCTGTTCAAAGCCGTCTTCGACTGCGCACGCTGCGAGATGAGCATATTGCCCTGCACCGGCAACCGCAAGTAAACTTGCATTACTTTCAGTTTATTACTATATTTGCTAAGTAACTTTACAACAAAACGACAAAAGCCATGGAAGTCTACGACAACAATTACCGCGGACCCGTATACATCGAAAGGCGTACAAACGGACTGGGAACAGCCGGATTCGTACTGTCACTGATCACTTTTGTTTTCGGATGGGTGCCCGTCTTCGGATGGATTATATGGATTCTGGGACTCATATTCTCATTCATCGGCATGTTCAGAAGACCACGGGGACTGGCCATTGCCGGATTCATCATCTCGCTGATAGATATCATACTCATACTCTTCCTGTTCGCGGTCATAGCGGCCGCATTTGGCATAGCCGGTGCCTCCACCGCCCTCTACACGATGCTTTAACCCCTAAAAAATAAACGTCATGAACACTCAACCACGTGCATTTATCTTTCTGGCCGAAGGCTTCGAGATTACCGAGGCCATGGCCCCCGCCGACATCCTCATAAGAGGCGGCATCGAGCTCAACATCATCTCCATCGGCAGTTCACACGCCGTGACAAGTGCACAGCGTATAAGTGTCAATGCCGAATCGACCCTGGACGAATACCCTCTGAATGACATCCACAAGGAGGACATCATGATCTTCCCCGGAGGAATGCCCGGCACATCCAACCTGGCGGAATGTGCTCCGCTGATGAACCGGATGCAGAGACATTTTGCAGAAGGAGGCACGGTAGCTGCCATCTGCGCGGCGCCCGGACTGGTTCTTTCAATGCTGCCGCTGGAAAAAGTGGTGGAAGCCCGAGGCAGCCTCAGAATGACCTGTTACGAGGGTTTCGAGCCTGCCCTCACGGCAAAGGGAGTAACGGTCATCGACCAGCGTCAGGGTGTAGTCGAGGACGGCAACATCATCACCGCCAGCGGCCCCGGCCACGCCATAGCGTTCGGGCTTAAGATTCTCGAGCGCATCTCCGGTGCCGAAGCAGCTTCCACTATCGCCAAAGCACTTATGCTCTAGGCTTGATCTTACGGACCTCCTCCCTGTACTTGGAAGGAGAGATACCGGTCTCCTCCCGGAACACCCGGAAAAATGAGGCGGCCGAATTGTAGCCGAGCGACTCATAGATATTCTTTATCTGGACATCCTTATCCAGATCTGAAAGTATCTCTGTGGCCTCGGCTATTCTGTACATATTGACATACCCCCAGAATGACTTGTCAGCATACCGGTTGATCACCCTGGATATGTAGGTTCTGTTGGTTCCGAGCATAGAGGCCAGCTTGTCCAGGGATATGTCGTTGGATCGGTAAGCATGTTCCTCACGCATGATTCTCTCCAGCTTCCCGAAAAGCACCTCATCCGCAGACTCATTACCTGACTGGGTTGATTCCGGCTTGAGATACATCCGCAGCATCTCGCTTCTTTTCAGATATTCCTGATTGCGCTGAACGAGTTCCTTGTTGAGCCGGATCTGCCTTATATACCGATATATAAAGAATGCACATATCAGAATGCTCAGAATACAGACAAACAGCGTCACATACACATCAAACTGCCGCTTGCGGATGATATTCTGCAAAGACGCTTTCTCATACAGGTCCAGCAGGTTGTTGAATGAGGTCTCCTTGTCGATGTTCATTATACTGTCCCGGGATGCCGATGCATTCTTATAATAGGTATAAGCGAACGGTATGTTTCCCTGCGCCTCATAAAGGTCCGAGAGCAATTCCAGGACCCTGTATCTGTAACGGATATTGCTGTTCCTGTCAACTATACTCAGGGTCTCCGTGAGAAAATTCTCAGCCTCAGCATACCTGCCGGACTGTATAAGCACCCTGCCATAGGGAATCGCCAGCTCGAAATAAAAATCCGGATCGGTATTCTCCGCTGCCGTAAATCCCTTCTGCAGTAAATCCTCGGCCATGGAAATATCCCCTCGGTGAAGAGCCGCCTCACCCAACACCATATAAATACGTGACTCCACCAAAGTGTATCTTTCCTTATCGGCTATCCGCTTTGCTTCCAGTGCATACTGTTCCGCATCCTCATAATCGCCCTTAACCAGAAGCATCATCGCCATTATCACATCGGCCGCGCACATCATATAAGGGTCATCGAGATTCTCCGAACTTATCGACATGGCCTGCCTCGCATATTTCAAGCCTACCGTATCCCTCCTGTAGAAATAAATCATACTGATATTGTAAAGAGCGTTGCACATATTGAGGGCATTACCGTCTTCCCGGAACCAGTTGAAGGCATCTGTCAGATGCGCCAGTGCGGCCGGATAATCAAAACCGGCCTTTATCTCATACGAAGCCCTGATACCGTTGAACATCGCCATAAGATCCGGATACGCATCCCAGTCATCAAAACCGGCAAGCGTATCCAGATATGCCTGCGCTCCAGGATAGTCGTCCTGAAAAATTGCAGCCTGCGCTGAATGCAGCCCGGACAGCAGGACAAGCCGACGGTCAACACCCCCGTTCCTTGCCGCAAACACCTTCCCGGCATCTATGGCAAGACTGTCAAAAAGCCCTTTTCTGCAATAGTGGACATACAGATCCGAGTACTTCTGCAACTCGGACTGCTTTCCCCTGTCCGAACATGACTGCAAAGGAAGAATCATTGCCAGAAAAACAGCTATATAAATGATTAAATGCGTTTTATTCATGCTTTCAAAGGTAGTTATTTTTCGTAAAACGGCATTACAAAATGTAAAATATACGTAATGTCACCATTTAAAAACGGACAGAAAACGATTTTAGGGCAGGATTGCATAATTTTGAATTCAGGAAAGACATCAGATAATATCACTATTAAATACAACCTATTATGAAACTCTCAAACTATTTTCTAATTCTTTTTGCAGGGCTTTTTATTGCTTTCGCAGGACTGGGGCTGAATTCTTGCCAGACCCCCGAAGAGGAACAGGAAGAACCCGTCATTGATGACGACGGGGAAGGAGAAGACGACACCACAGAACCTTCCTTGGAAGTCGCTTTTGTATCCTCCAGCGCCAACGGTGCTACCTTTACCGTAAAGACAAACGGCATCACTCAGATCGCCTATGCGGCTTTTGCAGGTACGCCTGAGGCTGAGCAGACCGAGGATGTCCTTTTCATGAACGGAACAGTCCTTGAGTGCGAGGACGGAGAGAGCGAAATTACCGTTTCCGGCCTCGAGCCCAACACCAACCACACCCTCTACGTAGCTGCCACGACTGTCGATGATGAGTATTACGGTGAAGTCGTGACTCAGGATTTCTCTACCGGGGACTATGAGGAGGACGTCACCCTGGTCGATGTCGGTTACAACAACTTTACCGTCCACGTGAAAGTTCCTGAGTCCGTAAAGGAAAACGGAAACGTCCTGCGTTTCTCCTACGGCAATCTTGTAATGTACAACTCAAACAAATCCGGATGGATGGCATCGACTGACGCACAGACTCTGGAAGCCAACGGAGGTCAGTTCATGGTCAACGACAGCACCATATATTACGGGCCCGAGAACGAGGTCTTTATCGACGAATACGGTGAGGAGATAGTCCTTCATGACCCTATCGTTCCAGGCGAGCCCATAATATTCCTGGTAGGTGAGTTCGCCTGGGGTGAGTCAATGTACGGCTGGGGCGAGGGATGGTACTCGGCCCTGTTTGACAACGATGCCTATCAGGAGGATCTCTGGAGCGGCACCGGCGAGGTAAATGAAGAAGACTACTGGACCGGATACTTCCATAAGATGGAGCTTACCGCCCGCCAGCCCGAAGTCCTCAACGCCACTGTTGACATAGACGCATCAAATGTCCAAGCCGTTACAGGATCCATAAAGTTTACCCCCGATGCGGATGTATCTCAGTACTGCGTACTTGTGATTGACGAGATCAGCTATGCCCAGATTCTTGAGCTGATTGGCGGCAATGAGGAATATCTCCAGTGGTTCACTACTTCTTATTACGCCTCGTTCATGCTCGGCATGAGAACATTCCAGGGCAATACCGAGATTGACCTTACAGACTATCTGTACCTGCAGGAGCAGACAAAGTATCACATAATGGTAACAGCCATGGGTGACGCAGAAGGGACTTCCCAGTCATTCCAGCATATAGAGTTCTCTACTACTGAGAAGACTTTGGAGGCACCGGAAGTTACTGTTACAGCCATAGACAATCCTTATGGGCCCGAGGATCCGTTCCAGGTATGGTTCAACGTAAAGAACACAGGAAACGTAGACGTTGCATCGGCCATCTATGCCGCCAACTATGAAAGAGACTGGGCCGCAGCCCTCCAAAACATGACATACGCTGACATTACCGCTTCGGGCAATGCGCTCTCAGCAGACCAGGTGGCTATGATAAACACTCCTGAGGGACTCAACCTCGGTTTCTCGACAATAGACGGCATGACAACAAGACTGGCAGTACTCGCGTATAACATCGAGCAGACACCCAATGTTCTGGAAGAAGGCTGTCCGGCCATTGCCGACAACACGGCCGACTTCATGCCGGATGCTGAAAGAGTAGAGTCCGGGCTGTTCTCGGCCCTTGAGGGAGAATGGACTATGACTGCCGATGTCGCACACTACGACTACAACGAAGGCGTATATGTAGACGATGGCC
This sequence comes from Candidatus Coprenecus pullicola, assembly GCA_018711925.1. GTDB lineage: Bacteria > Bacteroidota > Bacteroidia > Bacteroidales > UBA932 > Coprenecus > Coprenecus pullicola. The sequence continues at coordinate 16,914 of DVHR01000021.1, read as the reverse complement.
CTGAGTCCATCAAGGTAACAGTATATGACGGCATTAATGACTACCCGGAGACCTTGCCTTCCGAAGTGTACGACTACTATACCGGAATGACAAAAGAGGAAGTTGACGCCCTCTATGACGAGTTCAAGATGGAGGCCAAGGCATTTAACGCAAGAGTCCGCGGACAGAACCGTCTGCTCTGTCTCGGGTTCGGATACAACACCTCCGATGCTCCCACATCATTCAACACCACCACTCCCTATGAGCTCTTCTGCAATCCTGAATACAGCTCATACGATGTCGCCTCCCTGTTCTACGACTTCGGTCCGAAATGGTATCTCCAGATAGCCGAAGACGGTTCTGTAACAGTTCCCTTCAACTCCAACAGGATGTATCCCCTCCAGGCATGGACAGACAACATCTACTACATGGCTGCATACAATGACAACGGATTTGTATCTGTAGGAGAGAATGACAGCAACGAGGAGTTCCCCGTCAACGTAGCTTCTGACGAGAACACAATAACAGTCAATCCTTATATCCTTGACGGAACGGAAATGTATCCTAATGCAATATGGCTCAACTACACGTGGGCATACCTCGGAGGCAAAAGAATCAATTCCGGGCTGACCCTTACAAGGGGATGGACAGAAAGCGCAGCTTACGCACCTGTCCCTGCCGGCAGCCACAGCACATTGAAGCTTCAGTCCGCCAACGGAGTCTCCCTGACACCGGAGGTAAGGACCGTGTCCAGGACATCTTTCCGCACAGCAAAAGCGTACAAGAAGGTGACAGATTTCAAGATTGTCTCAGCTGAGGAATTCCAGGAGAACCTCAGGAACTATCAGCAGAGCCTTGCAAGATAAATACATAAAATTTACCGACCGCATGACGGGTGGCCTGACAGTTTGCCGGGCCACCCGTTCGGTGCGGTTTAGCAGACAAGAAAATACTTTTGAAAATGAAGATCTTAAAACTTTTGGCTTTTATCTCCGCAGGAGCCATGATGTTCTTCTCCTGCACGGAATTGCCTGATGAGAACAACGATAACGGAAATGACAATGGTGATGACGGCAATGATCCGGTAGGATCCACCGAACTGGTCCTGCTCGCCTCGGAGATGATTATCCATGCCAATGGAGAGGATGCCGTGCAATTCACCGTACTGAGCGACGGTGAGCCTGTAACGGAAGGCGTCCGCTTTTATGACGGCTCCAGCAAGCAGATTGAACTTCCGGATATGAAATTCACGACCACAGAGCCCGGTGCTTATTCGTTCTGGGCCGCATACGGGACCTCGCACACGGATATCGTAACGATTACCGCGATAGGTTTCCCTGTACCGGAACTGCCTGAAGACCCGGAGCCCGGGAACACATCCTTTGCACGCAGAGTTCTCCTTACACAGTTCACCGGCACCGGCTGCGGATACTGCCCCGGTATGATCGAGCTCCTGCGCAGCGTCATGGCCGATGAGGATTATTCTTCCAGAACAGTGCTTACAGCCTGCCACTCATACAATTCCAATGATCCGGCCTTTTACTCAGGCGGTCTGGACATGGCTCTGGGAGTAATGGGATATCCTATGGTAATCGCCGACATGTCGCTTTCCTACAACAACTACAATAACGAGGCCGGACTGAAGAGCACCATAGATGCGGCTTATGACAGTGCTCCGGCCAGGGCCGGAATATCCGCCTGCGCAGAACTGGACGGAAACACACTGGTAGTCATCGCCTCTGTCAAAGCCGCCGAGACCTCAGAGTTCCGCATAGGAGCCTGGCTGCTTGAGGACGGCATTGAAGGTCAGCAGGCCAACTACAACGCCGCTTCATGGACAGGTGACTACAACACTCATGACAACTGCATCCGCGTTGCTGACAGCCGCTTGTCAAATACCAACTTCACCGGACACTCCCTCGGCACAATCGAGGCCGGAGAAACGGCTGAGTACGCATTTGTCATAAACATTGAAGAAGGATGGGTAGCCGAGAACTGCCATCTGGCTCTGTTCATCACCGCACCGGAGGCCGAAGGTTCCGAGAGCTTCATCGTGAACAATGCCGTATCCTGCGAGATCAACGGAGAAGTAACTTACCAGTATTCAGAATAAATGCGGAGACTAAGCCTCAGCTGAGGAGGTGATATCGGCGAGCTCAGCGGTGATGGCCTGCTGACGGCGCTTGTTGTATTCGAGAGAAAGGTCGTCTATGAGCTCCTGAGCATTATCAGTTGCCGTCTGCATGGCTATCATGCGGGCGGCATTTTCAGCTGTAACACTGTCCAGCAGCACACGGTAAAGACGGATGCGGGTAGCCGAGGGCAGCAGAGCGGCAAGCAGCTCGTCAGGACCTGGCTCCAGTATATAGTCATGAGCCGCCTCGCGTCCGGCATTGTCCACGCTCTCCTCCTTGAAAGGCAGAAGCTGGTCAGTAACCGGCACCTGATGCCCCATTGAGCGGAAATGATTGTAGACCATGCAGACCCTGTCGTTACGGTCTGCAATATAGTCCTGCATCAGCTGTGTTGCCAAAGGCGCTATGCCGTCAAACGAATACTTCCCGGCCAGATGCCTGTAATCCAGATTGATCTCCAATGCCGGAGCAAACCTCGCCGCAAAGGCAGGCCGGACGACTGCCTGCACCATCTTCTCCCCTATCGGACATATTGTTATCTTTGAGAATCCTTCGGATATCAGGGATTTCAGGACGGACTCCAGCTGCCGCACGGCATTGGCGTTGAAAGCCCCGCACAGAGAACTGTCCGAAGCCAGAGCTATCACTACGGCATGCCGCAGTTCCTTATGCGGCAGATATAGCGGCGAGGCCGTCACCACATCAGGATCGCTGCACAATGCCGCCACCGTCTCGGTGAAACGGTTCTCATACCGCGCAAGAGCCTCCATCAAAGCCTGAACACGATGCAGCTTGGCCGACGAGACCATCTTCATCGCGGAAGTGATCTTCAACGTGTTCTGCACGGAGTTTATACGTCCTTTCAGCTCTTTCAGCGCAGCCATAGTCCTAAGCCTTTAGGGAAGAGGCCACCTCGGCGGCTGCCTTTTCTATCGTATGACAGGTATCCTCATCCAGATTTCCGGCCGCCAGTGTGCCGAATACACCGGTCGGCTTCAAGGCCTCAATCAGCAGCCTCTCAAAATCCTCCACATGCTCCATCGGCACATCCCTCAGCAGACCATGCGTACCACAGTAGAGTACAGCTATCTGCTGGCCCACAGGCATGGGACTGTACTGGGGCTGCACGAGCAGACGGGTATTCTTGCGTCCACGGTCCAAAACAGCCGCCGTCACAGGATCCATATCACTGCTGAACTTGGAGAACGACTCCAGTTCGCGGAACTGCGCCTGATCTATCTTAAGTGTTCCGGCCACCTTCTTCATGGCCTTGACCTGAGCATTGCCGCCGACACGGGAAACGGATATACCTACATCTATCGCCGGCATGTTGCCTTCGTTGAACAGATTGGTATCAAGGAATATCTGGCCGTCAGTGATGGATATCACATTGGTCGGAATGTAGGCAGACACGTCCCCAGCCTGCGTCTCAATGATAGGCAGGGCCGTAAGCGAGCCGCCTCCACGCACCTTACCCTTCATGGATTCCGGCAGATCATTCATTTCACGGGCAACATCTTCCTGGGCGATAATCTTCGCCGCCCTCTCCAGCAGACGGGAATGCAGGTAGAAAATGTCTCCGGGATAGGCCTCTCGTCCTGACGGACGGCGGAGAATCAGAGAAACCTCACGATAAGCGACGGCCTGCTTGGAAAGGTCATCGTACACCACGAGGGCGTGACGTCCCGTATCCCGGAAATATTCGCCTATGGCGGCTCCTGCAAACGGGGCGAAGTACTGCACTGCGGCAGGATCCGAGGCAGTGGCGGCCACCACTACCGTGTAGTCCATGGCTCCGTACCTGTGCAGCGTCTCTACGAGATTGGCTACTGTGGATGCCTTCTGACCCACTGCCACGTAGATACAGTAGACCGGATCGCCGGCCTCATAGTTGGACCGCTGGTTGATAATCGTATCAACCGCAATGGCTGTCTTTCCGGTCTGACGGTCTCCGATAATCAGCTCCCTCTGCCCGCGACCGATGGGAATCATGGCGTCTATGGCCTTTATACCGGTCTGAAGCGGCTGGTTGACAGGCTGACGGAAGATAACTCCGGGTGCCTTGCGGTCCAACGGCATCTCCACTCTTTCGCCCTTTATCTCTCCAGCCCCGTCCATAGGCTCACCGAGCGGATTGATGACACGTCCCAGAAGCCCCTCGCTGACTCCTATAGAAGCAGTCCTGCCGGTCCTGCGCACCATATCTCCCTCCTTGACCTGATCTGTCGGTCCCAACAGCACGGCTCCGACATTATCCTCCTCCAAGTTCATGACCACGGCTTTCATACCGTTGTCGAACTCCAGCAGCTCACTGGACTCGGCATTGCGCAGTCCGAAGATACGCACCACGCCGTCACTGACCTGAAGGACTGTACCGACCTCGGCGTACTTGGCCTCGAGGTCTACCCCCTGAAGCTCTGCCAGCAGGGCCTTGGATACTTCTGACGGTTTTATCTTATCTATATTCTCACTCATTTTCTATCATTTAAGCAATATTAAATCTTTTTTGAAGGGTTGCTGCCCAGCCTTTGACGCAGCGTTCTGAGCTGGGATGCCACACTTGCGTCTATGAATGTGTCCTCCATACGGAACACAAAACCTCCGATAATGCCAGGATCAATCCTGACAGAGACATCGACAGTACATCCACAGCTGTCCTGCATCTGTTTCCGGATCATTTCCCTTACACTGTCCCCCAGTGGGACTGCGGTTGTCAGCACCGCTTCCTTTAGATGATGCCTTTCCCTGTACAGTTCAATAAAGGAATGCAGAATGAAATAAAAATAGGCCTCACGGCGATGCCGGAGAAGCATCCTGATAAAATCCCGCAATGACCGGCATGGTCCCTCCTCTCCGAACAGGGCGGATATCGCAGCGGCTTTCTCCCCGGAAGAGACCAGTGGAGACAATACAGTCTCACGCAACAAGGGCACATAGTCATAATGCTCTGACAGGGGGAGCAACTGGTCATACACCATAGTCTCCTCCCCCAGCCCCGCGGAATACTCCGCCAAAGCCCTCGCATAACGTCTGGATATCAATCCTATGCCTGTCATCTTCAAGCCTCCTTATTCATCCCGTCGTTTTTCCTTTCCATCTCGGAAAGCAGCCTCTCAGCCAAAACTGTCTGGGCCTGAGAATCTTCAAGTTTGGAGCGCAGAAGTTTCTCGCTGATAGCTATTGACAGAAGAGCCACCTGATGCCTGGCATCTCTTATTATAGCCTCACTCTCACTCCGGGCACTGGCTCTGGCCGCGGCGATGATACGCTCGCTCTCTTCCCCTGCCCGCAAACGGGCTTCGGAAAGAATCTTCTCCCGCGCGTCAGCCGCGGACTTGAGAATCTCGGCCTTCTGCTTCTGGGCATCATGACGTACCACGTCCATCTCCGCCTGAAGCCCCTCCAGCCTGCGCTGAGCCTCCCCGGCCTCCTCCAATGACGAGGCAATATACTTCTTCCGCTCATCCAAGGTCTTCTGTATGGCCGGAAAGCCGAACCTTGCCAGCAGTCCGAAGACGATGAGGAACGCTATGGTCATCCATATAAGCAGTCCCGGTTCCGGTTGCAAAAGTCCCATAGCCAGTCCTCCCCGTTAAAGAGCCATAAAACAGATTACCAGCGCGAACAGAGCCACACCCTCTATAAGAGCGGCAATGATGATCATGTTGGTCCTTATCTTACCGGCCGCATCCGGTTGCCGGCCTATGGCCTCCATAGCAGATGAACCTATCTTTCCTATACCTACTCCCGCTCCTATAGCAGCGAGACCGGCGCCCAAGGCAGCCCCAAGTATTCCCAATTCAGTCATAACTCTAAATTTTAAATTTTATGTTTCCTTTAAGTTTTTTGCTTTTTTTATGATTTTACCTTTTTACCAGCGTCCTCCTGCGCCAGACCTATGAACACACCAGAAAGCATCGTGAACACATATGCCTGAAGAAAAGCCACCAGCACCTCCAGCGCATTCATAAAGACGGCAAAGAGCAGCGACACTACAGTCATGGAGGTACTCATGACCACCCCCATGCCTGCCGTAATGAATATCACACATATCAGACAGATAATCGCGGCATGTCCGGCCAGCATATTGGCGAAGAGTCGGATCATCAGTGCAAACGGCTTGGTGAAAATACCCACAAACTCAATCAAAGGTATAAGCGGCACGGGGACTTTAAGCCATGCGGGAACCTCCGGCCAGAATATGTCCTTCCAGTACGTCCGGCCGCCAAACAGATTAATCACGATAAACGACGCAAGAGCCAGAACGAAAGTCACGGCTATATTGCCTGTCACATTGACTCCTCCGGGGAAGAACGGCACCAGACTCATGAAGTTATTGATGAGTATGAAGAAAAATACCGTAAGGAGGAAAGGCGCGAACCTGCGCCAGTTCTCTCCAACACTGGGCTTTATCAGGTCATCCTCAACGGTCTCTACAGCCCATTCCATCAGGGCGGCCAGGCCGTGAGGGGTATCCGTTATCTTCCGGCGACGGTACCAGCGCGCAGCTCCAAGCACAAGAGCCAGAACTATCGCACTGTTGAACAGCAGTGCGGCTACAAGCCTGGTTATGGATACATCAAAAGGTCTGACCACGCTGCCGTCTGAGAGGGTCTCGACTGCCTTGCCCTTATATTTCCCTTCCGTAGCGATACTGAATCCCTCATATGACGCCCCGTCCCTGAGATTCCTGGACGAGAAGCAATGCCATCCCGTTGCTTTGCTATGAAGTATCACTGGCAGATACAAGGCGACGTCCCTATCGCCGAAAGTACCTATGTGCCACCAGTAGCTGTCCTCAAAATGACCGAGCACCACATCCTTCGCGCTAAACCCGTCCCGTCCTGTCTCCGGCTCATCTGCGGCGGACATAGGCAGCACCGGAAGCAGCACCAGCAACAATACTGATATTATATATTCCCTTACCGATCTCATGGTTCCACTGTCTCTACGCAAGCTTCTATTCTGTCATTCAGCACACGGACACAGCCGGTACGGACTGCGACAGTCTCCTCCTTTCCGTCCGGCATGGTATACACAATCCTCCCGGGCTTCAGAGAAGTCAGCAATGGCGCATGACCGTCAAAGATCTCCAGTCCCCCAAGCGACCCGGGGAAGAAAACCCTTGTGACCTGCGTCTCGCATACGGTCCTGACAGGTGAGACAATTAAAAGTTCCATCATGACAACATCTTCTCACCCTTACGGATGGCCTCGTCTATCGTACCTACATTGAGGAAAGCCTGCTCTGGCAGATGATCCACCTCTCCGTCCAGAATCATCTTGAATCCCCGGATGGTCTCCTCTATAGGCACCATCTGTCCCGGCACTCCGGTAAACTGCTCGGCCACCGAGAACGGCTGGGAGAGATATCTCTGCACGCGGCGGGCACGATTGACGGTGGTCTTGTCCTCTTCCGAGAGCTCATCCATACCGAGTATGGCGATGATGTCCTGCAGTTCCTTGTTACGCTGAAGTATCTGTTTCACTCTCTGGGCCACCTGATAATGCTCCTCACCCACTATATTGGGGTCGAGAATCCTTGATGAGGACTCCAGAGGATCCACTGCCGGATATATGCCCAGTTCGGCTATCTTACGGCTGAGCACAGTCGTAGCATCCAGATGGGAGAACGTCGTGGCGGGCGCAGGGTCCGTCAAGTCATCAGCCGGGACATACACCGCCTGCACGGAGGTGATGGAACCGTACTTTGTAGAGGTGATTCGTTCCTGCATCTGCCCCATCTCCGAAGCCAGTGTCGGCTGGTAGCCCACCGCCGACGGCATACGGCCCAGAAGTGCCGAAACCTCAGAGCCGGCCTGGGTAAAACGGAATATATTGTCTATAAAGAAAAGGATATCGCGTTTCTCCCCGGTTTCCCGGCCTGCATCCCTGAAGGACTCGGCAACTGTCAGACCTGAAAGAGCCACAGACTGACGGGCTCCGGGAGGCTCGTTCATCTGTCCGAACACAAGCGTCGCCTGCGACTTGGCCACCTCATTGTAATCAACTTTTGAAAGATCCCAGTTCCCGGCCTCCATGCTCTTCTTGAACTCGTCGCCGTATCTGATTACTCCGGACTCGATCATCTCCCTGAGCAGGTCATTGCCCTCACGGGTACGCTCCCCGACTCCGGCAAACACCGAGAATCCATTGTGTCCTTTGGCGATATTGTTGATGAGTTCCATGATAAGCACTGTCTTCCCCACTCCCGCACCTCCAAAGAGGCCGATCTTACCGCCCTTCACATAAGGCTCCAGCAGGTCTATGACCTTGATACCGGTATAGAATACCTCCTGAGTAGTGGCCAGGTCCTCGAACTTGGGAGGTTCCCGGTGGATAGGCAGTTCTCCGGTACGGTCCAATGGGCGCATACCGTCTATACTGCCGCCAGTAACATTGAGCAGACGTCCCTTGATCTGATCTCCCACCGGCATGGATATCGCGCGGCCTTCCGCCCTCACTTTCAAATGACGCTGAAGACCGTCCGTCGATTCCATCGCGATAGACCGCACTGTGTTCTCCCCTATGTGCTGCTGCACCTCCAGTATCAGTTCCGAGCCGTCCTGTCTGGCGGCCGTCATTGCTTCGTGAATGCCCGGAAGATGCCCGCCCTCCCCGAGGTCGGGAAAGTGCACGTCCACCACCGGGCCTATGATTTGTGATATATATCCTGTCAACTGCATAACAGATTTTCAAATTTCAACCTCGGATATACTCCAAATATTGCGCCACAACACATCCTGGATAAATTTATTTTATGTCCATTTCGGTACAATTATATTCAAAAAGGAACTTGCCGCCACTTTCCGCTCTATCATAGAGATGATTTTGAATTTTATCACAGAAAAAACTCAAAACTGTTTCTTAGCAATTATTTATTATCTTTGCAGTTTATGGCAAAGGCAAAGAGCAAAATAGAAATACGCAACAAGAAAGCCTCGTTCGAATACGAGTTTCTGGAGAACTACACAGCGGGCATAGTCCTGACCGGCACCGAGATCAAATCAATCAGGGCCGGCAAGGCCTCGCTTGTGGACAGTTATTGTTATTTCTCCGGAGGGGAGCTTTATGTCAAGAACATGCATATCGCCGAATACTGGTGGGGAACATTCAACCGCCACGACCCCAAGCGCGACCGCAAGCTCCTGCTCACCCGCAAGGAGCTCCGCAAGCTCTCCCGCGCCGTCAAGGAGAAGGGCCTGACCATCGTCACCCGCCGCCTGTTCATCTCCGAGAGCGGTTATGCAAAGCTGGACATCGCACTGGCACGGGGCAAGAAGGAGTACGACAAGCGCCAGGCCATCAAGGAAAAGGACCTCCGCCGCTACTCCCCGGAATAAATCCGCCGCAGCACATGTGCGCCAATACATCACCTGACGGGCCGTGCTATGCCCGCATGTGCTACTTAGTGCGCGTAACCGTATGGAGGACCTTACCCGTCTTGTCGAGCATATGCAGGCTCAGGGTATCGGCGGAAACGGTCACCAGGGACCAGCCGGACTCGGGGCTGCAGAAGACAGTTCCATCTATGGCCTCCACGTCACGGCTCAGCGAACCGGAAGTATTGACCACGTAGTCGATATCGCTGCCGTCCTTGCGGATATGCTGGAAAGTATGCAGGTGGCCGCAGACATACATGTCCACATTGCCATGCCTGAGCAGGATGGAGTTCACGCGCTCCTGCATGTCGGTGCGCTCGCTCTCGTCCTTGTCGGTATAGGCATAGATCGGATGGTGTCCCACCACGATTACCCAGTCCTCATCCGCCTCCGACAGGGTCCTGTCCAGCCATGCCAGCTGCTCGCGGTAGTCGGACCTGGAAGCGTCGGCATACTTGTCGGTCTCCTCGCGGTACTTGTCGATGAGCGGAGTAGTGTCGATCATCACGATACGTATCTCCACGCCGTCCTCCTCCTTGACGAAGGTGTAATAGCGCGAAGGCATGTTCCAGCGGGCGCTTACCTGACTGTAGTCTATGCAGGCCTGGGTATTGCTGCGGTACTCGTGGTTGCCGCAGATTGCATACCAGGGGGTCATCAGGTCGGGATGGGAGTAGATGAGCTCGTAGTTGGTCATCCACAGAGGGTCGCTGACACTCTGTACGCCCTCGAAGTGATGCACGTCTCCGGCCGCAACCACAAATTCGATGTCAATGGCCTCGGCCATCCTGCCCATAGTCTCCGCTATCGGCTTCTGGTCATAATAGCCGTTGCGGCCCAAGTCGTTGGCAATGTAGAAATTGAGCGGCTGCTCGAGAGCCTTCCACTCCTGGGAGCGGTCCTCCGGCACACTGGAGGGCACACCCGCGGAAGTGTTGCAGGACACCGCTGACAGGGAGAGTACCGCAGCGGCGGTAAGGGTAAGGAAGTTGATTCTTCTCATAAAGCTGTCTTATGTTTAACCTGTACCGATTATTCACCGTACGCACCGAACCACGCTGAAATGGCGGGAGATGTGTATGTCTGACCATTGACCTCGAGTCCGGAAGTCGCGAAGTAAGGCTGACGGTCACCGGCAGTATAGGTCTTCGTTCCGTCCAGAGCAGGGGAACCTGCGGTAAGATGGAAATCCCAAGCATCATTGAATGTATAGTCTGCGGGGTCCATATCCAGACTGAAATTCACAAACATGGGATCCAGTTCCATTGCTTCCTCCTCTGTCTTTGCAATTATGCTGTGCAGGTCCACTTTCTCGGTATCATACCACTCATGGTCATAAGCGTAACCCTGATAGGGATACTCGACTCCGGAATAGAGAAGTGTCTCCCCGTCATCCTCGTATTCCCCACTGAATACGATAGAGCTCTTGACTGTTCCGGAAGCATAGTAGTTGTAGTCGATCATCGAATGCTCCCTGTCGTAGCAGTCCTCGGACCCCTCTGCCCCGTATTCTGGAGTAGTAGCACGGAACTTGCAGTTGACAAGCAGATTGTTGAACACACCTGCATCGGCGTTTTCCTCAACATAGATGCCGCCGCCTTTCTCACCGTCACGCCGCCATCCCGAGCCTATGATAGTATTGTTGTATGCCTGGATTTTAGCCTGATGACGCTCGGGGCTCTGATCTGAACTGGAGAGCTTAAGTCCGTTGGTATTGGCACTGAACATCACGTTGCGGGCCACATCCACGGTACAGCCTGACTTCACGTTAACGGCCTCTGCCCCGTCATATCCTATTGCGCTGAAAACATTGTCCGCAATAATGGCATTGCCTCCCATCATATAGATACCGTCTGACCAGCCATTGCGCAGAACGGAGTTGGTAATCACGTACCGGCCGTCTACGTTATTTGTGGTGATATGGGGATAGGCGTCATCTCCGGCGGTGTAGTAGCCGTTCTCGGCAGCGGGCGAGCCCTCGATTACCTGACCGCCGCAGTACTCTATGACGGTATGGTCTATGAGCATCTCCTCACAGGTGGCACCGGCGACGATTCCGCCCCAGAGCCCCTCAAATGTATTGGCAGGAGTCCTGAGTTCCTCGGCCACCGTAAGCAGTACGGGTGCCTCCTCTGTTCCGAGACAGTAGAGATTACCGTCCACGGAGAATTCTATGGCCGTATGGTTGACTCCGACTCCGGCATCACTGAAAATCACGGTCACTCCCTCCTCTATAGTCAGACTCTGCCCCTCAGGCACTACTATATGACCCGTCACATTTATCACGCTTCCGGCTTCCCAGACTCCGGAAACCTCCCCGGAGACACCATCCGTAGACGTAGATGTGGAGTCCTCTGTTCCGGGCACATCCGGCCCGTCTGGAGTCACAGGAGAATTCTTCTCACATGACATAAGAGAAAATACCATTGCTGCCGCAATGACAAAAATACCTTTTGTTTTCATGATAATTAAAATGTTGTTGTTTGTTGTTATCTCTCTTTAAAGGAATATCTTAAGCCTATCATGGCGGACTGTCCGTGCCACTCCCTGCGTTCTATCACACCGTCCCTGTATCTTTCATACCCATTGAGGTTCTCCGTCCTCGGATTATTGACGATATACCTCAGTACCGGCATATCAAGCAGATTGTTGGCCTTCGCGAATATGGTGATGCCGCACTTGAAACTTTTCTCCACCGATGCGTCCAGCTGCACATAGCCGGCTTCCCAGATATCATTGTCAACCCAGTTGGATATCTCACTCAGACGACGGCCTGTATAGCTACCGGACACCTGAGCCTCCACTCCCGCCTTTGCGAATTTGAACAGCAGCGAGAGATTGGCCACGTGAGCGGCCTGGCCATAAAGAGGCCTGGTCTGAGTAACCGCTATCACCTCCGTACCGTCCATTGCCCTCTTGGTCGTTGTGATACTGGAATGGGTATAAGTATAATTGGCCTTTATTCCGAACCAGTTGAAATATTTCATAATGTCAACTTCCACTCCAGCATTTACGGCATCGCCGAAATTCATAGGTGTCAGATACGTGGCCTGTCCTTCCGAGATAAGTCCGTACTCAATCGGGTCATGCAGTTTCTTCCAGAACAAGCCAATCATGAACTGCTCCGATGACTTGGGGAAAAACTCATAACGAAGATCCAGATTATCCGCCACAGTATGCTTCAAGTCCGGATTTCCCTGCTCGTCATAGTCCTCGTTGAGAATGGTGTAAGGCACTATCTCGAAAAAGCCGGGACGGTTGATCGAGCGACCATAGGAAAAACGCAGAAATGCGTTCCTGTGGATGCCGTACTTGAGATGCACACTCGGCAGCAGGTCTGTATACACCTGATGTCCTTCTCCGTCAGTCTGCCTGGGGAAAACCAGCGTATAGCCCTGGTCGGTGTGCTCAACGCGAAGCCCTGCGATGACTTCCAGCCTGTCCCAATTGTAGACTCCCATCAGGTAGGCAGCCCCTATTCTCTCGAAAGCATCGTAGTTAAGCGGGTCACCTACATTGCCGAAACGACGTGGCTCCAGCAGAAGCTCATCAAAATTGGTCCAGTCCTGCCCGTATATCTGCAAATCGTAGATTCCCGTAGGGGAATCGAACGTATACTCGTTGAAAAAGCTGTTGCGTACCTTGTCCCTGTACATACCGCCGGCCTTCAGGTCCAGAGTAGAATTTGCAGCGAAGTCAAAGCGGTAGGAAATATTGACATACCCCGCAATATCCCTGTCGCTGTTGTGCTCCCAGCGGCGATCTGCTGAATCCGTGTTATAAAGATGATCCCCGTTGATATATATACGTGCATTGTCCGGAGTAGTGCTGTACGCTTTGGAGAACACTCCGGTCCAGTCCAGTTTGAGACGGTCCGCACGCAGGAACGAATGCTCTCCCTTCAAAGTGGTATTGAATATATACTGATGATTCCACTTCATCCTCACTGTACGTTCCTGATCGTTGTAACCGTCACGGACTTCGCTTTCCCTCAAGTCCATATACCCGGCATACAGCATCAGTTTGTGCCGTCCTGAAAAGCGGTAGTCCAGCTTGACATGTGCGCCCATGCGGTTCTGTTCATCAGAATAGGCCCTGTTCTCAGTACCCTTACCGGCAGAGCCCGGTATATAGTAAAGAGAGGCATCCTTGCCGCGGAAAAGATTCTGATAACTGAACGCCGCCATGACACCCAGCCTGCCTCCGAAGAAACGGTCTCCATATGAGAAACCGCCCACGATATCCGGGCGCGGACGGCTCCATTTCATATGCAGGTTCTCCATAGTAAAGTCATCGGCTGACACACTGTAATTCTGATTGTGCAGTTCAGGACGGCCCATTCTCTCATTGGGAGACAGCGGCTGTATTGCCCTGTAATTGAAAGACTGGAAATCCCTGTCAATGAACAGGGCGCTGTATCCTGTGGACAGATTGGCTGAAATCTCCATTTTCTCCGGAGCATCCTTCATTACCAGATTGACAGCACCTCCGATACCGTCTCCCTCCATGTCAGCCGTCAGAGACTTTGTCACCTCTATCCTGTCAAGTATCTCTGAAGGGAAGATATCCAGAGGAACAAAACGGTTCTTATTGTCCGGACTGGGAATCTTGATGCCGTTGACCAAAGTATAGTTGTAACGTTTGTCCATACCGCGCAGGATAGCATACTGGCCCTCCCCACTGCTGTTGCGCTCCACGGTCACCCCTGACATCCTCTTTATAACATTAGCCACCGTGATATCAGGGGAGAGTTCCATGGCTTTCGCGCTCATTACATTTACAACATTAACAGAATTTCTTTCTATGCTTCTCGCCGCGACCTCTGTCCGTCCGCTGCCCGTCGCCGTAATTACCGCCGCATCCAGCATGACCACATCCTGCTCCATAAGGATTGTCATCTCTCCGGTCGTAGAATTGAACTGCATCTCAGCATCCTTATATCCGATTAAGTTACATATGAGAGTTCCGGAACTGAGATCCGTTTCCAAAGCGAAACTGCCGTCCAGACCAGTAATGGCCCAGTTGTCCGGTGTACCTTTTATAATGACTGTGGCCCCTATGATATCTTCTCCACTGGAAGCATCCACCACCTTTCCCCTCAATACCTCCGCCCACAAGGACGTTGTCTGTAACAAAACTGCTGCCGTCAGCAAAAATACCTTTTTCATACCTCTTATTTTCGGGCGCAAAAGTATTCCAGCACTATTTCATAGATATTACAACCAGTATGTTTAAGTATTAATTTCATGTTAAGATTCGGTTACTCCCGCAGCAACTTCAAATTCTATACAGAATCATTACACGCACCCCGGATGTCCATCAACCCCTTATCCTTCAGATGGAACGGTGACTGAAAGGGAGATACGGCCGGAAAGGGCAACGGTCAAGTGCCCCGCAAAAAAATCCCGGCCACCTTCTGCATGTGACCGGGATTCGAGATACCTTTATAAAAGCGTTACTTCATCAGGGATTCTGTGGCAGCTTTGAGCTGGGCGTCGAAACCGTTGATTACATCACCAGGCTCATTGTATACCAGAATATCGGGCTCAAGCTCCACATTCTCCATATACTCGCCCTTCTGGATGTCCCAGCAGCCTACCTGAGGTATTCCGAAGATGATGGTCGGGTCTATCTGGCTCTCCCACCATACGGCTGTCATAGTACCGGGTACAGGAGCACCGACGAGCTTGCCGACACCGAGACGCTGATATACCCAAGGAGTTCCATGAGCGTTGCTGTAGTTGTCCTCGCACACCAGCATGCATGAGGGCTTGTTCCACTTGTTAAAAGGATCGCTGCCTATATACTGGCCACGCGGCTTGAACTGCTGGTACTCCTTGCCTGAGAGCAGTGTAACCACATCGTCATGGAGCCATCCGCCGCCGTTGTGACGTGTATCCACTACAACAGCGTCACAATGACGGAAACGTCCGAGCAACTCACTGTAGAGAGTTCTGAAACTGGGACTGTCCATTCCCTCGATATGCACGTAACCTATCTTTCCGCCTGAGATGGAGTCCACGATATCGCGGTTGCGCTCCACCCAGCGCTGATACAGTATGCCGCTCTCGGATGACAGACCCTTGACCACTACGTCAAAACGCTTAGAGGTCTCAGGGTCGTAGATACTGAGACGTATCTTCTTGCCGGCCTTGCCCTCAAGCAGAGGGAAATAGTCCTGGCCGGCAAGAACGGCCTCACCGTCAATCTTCTCGATGATGCAGCCAGGCTTGACATCCGAAGGCACCAGTGTCAGAGGGCTTCTCTTGATGATCTCCTTAATCTTCAAGCCGTCACCGGTATAGGTATCATCATAGAACACTCCAAGATAGGCTGTAGGATAGGCCGCTCCGCCGCCGTAGTATCTGGCACCGGTATGGGAGGCATTAAGCTCTCCGAGCATCTCACCGAGCACGTCCGCGAAATCGAAATTGTTGGTAACATAAGGCAGGAACTTCTCATACTCTGCCTTGTAGCCGTCCCAGTCTATTCCGTGGATATCAGGATCGTAGAATTTCTCCTTGACCTGTCTCCAGGCGTGGTCAAATATGTACTCCCGCTCAGCATACGGCCTGTACTCGAAGATTCCCTCCATCTCGACAGGAGTGATCTGGCCGCTGTTCACATCGATCTTCTTGATGGAACCGGTATTCATAAAGATACTGCTGCCGTCGTCGGATAGAATCAGGGAACCGTAGCCGACACCCTTGGCCAGAATCTTGGTCTCATCCTCCTTGAGGTCATGCACCCAAAGGTCCATACCGCCTTCGAACGAGGTGATATAATAAAGCTTGTCGCCATCTTTGCTCAGAACGGCGTCACCAAGATTGGACGAGTTGACTGTCAGGCGCATAACCCTGTACTCGGCATTGTCCAGATCCAGAACGATGGTCTCGGCATCCTCCTTGTCCGCGTCTTTCCTGTCCTTCTTATTCTTCTTTTCTTTCTTGTCCCCGTCCTTCTCCTTATCGGCATCCTCTTTCAGCTTCTGCTCCTCCTCATAGAGAGCCAGCTCCTCCTCATCCATACGGAACTTCTCGTATGCCTCCAGGTCGAAGAACATGATGTAGACATCCTGCTCGGCTCCCCAACTGCCATGGCTGCGGTAACCGGCCCTGTCGCTGAACCATATCATGGCCTTGCCGTCCAGTACCCATTTGGCATTGCCGTCAGTATAGCCGCTCTTGGTCAGATTGAACATCTCTCCGTTGCCGGAAGCGTTGATGAGTGCCACGTCCATATTGTTCCATCCGCCTACGAAGATACAGTTGGACAGTATCCACTTGCCGTCAGGCGACCACTGGTACCACTGGTCACCGTCCTGATAGGAGTACTGGTACTTGCCGTCCATGACAGTCCGTACCTCCTTGGTGTCCAGATTGATGACGCGGATAGCGGTCCTGTTCTCCAGGAAAGCGA